>DBMK01000248.1 GCA_002298885.1 Anaerolineaceae bacterium UBA700 | reverse complement strand
GATATCGTTAACGGATTCTGGTAACTGTTGAACCCAAACGCGTTAAGGAACATGCAGATCGATACTAACAAGTTCAAGGCAAGTAGCTTCATGGTGTTATCCCCTCAGGTGTGATGAATGTCGTGCACGTTTTCAGACCGCAATATTCAATTGTCCGGAAATGGTTTCAATGCATGTAAACAGCTTATCCCCAGCGCCTACTTATAAATAAATCTTCTACCTAAATTTTACTCATACCAATTAATAAATCAAATTAAATTCGTTGATGATAATATATTACAACAGGGTAGGCTCCAATGTAGGCTTCAGTAGCCCCATTATTCATTGCAATCACATTAGAAATACTAATGTTCTACAGCATTTCAAACTTACCTATCCTCTAATTGAATCGTTTTACTTCCTAAACCACCCTTGTTCTTTTGATGTAATCCGACGGTGACAATTGCAACAGAGTACCTGGCACTTAGCAATCTCTTTTTCGATTTTTTCGACCGTTGCCCCTTCTGCAATCATCGTACTGATGGCCTTATCTTTTCCGTAAAGATGATGGAACTCAAGCACTGTCGGATCCCATTCCCCACAGATCTGACAAGGATGAGCAGCTAAGTAATTCCAGACAAAATCACGAGCAGCGTTCCGATATTCGTTCTTACGGTTCTTGACGTTCTCGAGATGTTCTTCTTTGTGTTTTCTGTACCAGAGGTTGTTTTCTCTTTTTCTACATTCCCGGCATATTTTTTGCCTAATTCCTAAGAGTTTCCATCTCCAGGCAAAATCTTCAATGGGTTTTTCTTTGTGACACTGACGGCAGACTGGCATTTCATTACCCTACTTTAACCATACTGGTTTAAAGCGAAAGACCCGATACCACCATATATCGGGTCTTTAGGGTCTTTCTTTGCCATATTTAGGTGACCGACCAGGGACTTGAACCCTGAACCCATTGATTAAGAGTCAATTGCTCTGCCAGTTGAGCTAGTCGGCCGTTCGGGTATCAGCGCGGGATATTATACCGCAGAGTCACGCAGTGTCAATGTGAATGAACGACCCCAGTATAGCATTCCTTAAATGGGAAGAATTTTGGGGTTAAACTCCATTTCGGACAGGATCTTTCCCTCGTCGTGATCTCGGTATACCTTATTCAAGAGTACAATTTATAGTGATCATTCTTGGTATGCCGTTAAAAATCTTCAAATTGATCTAGATTTCTGAATCACCTGTCCTACGGGCCTAATTATCTGGAAGGGGAGGAAATAATGCAGGCCGAAACTGGCACTCTACTATTCTTTTTTTTCGGCAGTGCGACGCTCATCGTCATTTCACGCAAATCGCTGCTGAACATTCGCTCGCACGGTTTTTTTCGTTTCTTCGCCTGGGAAACCCTTCTAGCCATGTTCCTGCTTAATTTAAATAGTTGGTTCGCCACGCCATGGGCCTGGTACCAGTTAATCTCGTGGATGTTGCTTGTCTTCTCTGCAGCACTGGTTATTCAGGCTTTAAGACTGCTTCGGATGATCGGCAAACAAGATCGAGATGATCCTTCTCTATTAGGACTGGAAAAAACGTCTCGTTTAGTAACCACCGATTTATATCGGTATATTCGCCATCCCATGTACAGCTCACTCCTGTTCTTGGGCTGGGGAATGTTTTTCAAGTCGCCGTCCTTGCTAGATGCCGGGCTGGCGCTGCTTTGCACCCTTTTCCTGACCGTTACAGCCCGCGTCGAGGAGCAAGAGAATATCAACTATTTTGGCAATGAATATGTAGAATACAAGAAACGCAGCAAGATGTTTATCCCTTTTATTTTCTGAGAGATTTTAGCTTCCTTCCCGAACAGATCCCGCTGTATTATGGTTCGCTCGAACTCCGCCCGCCGGACTCAAGAGCTTACCTGGAAACAAATATTGGCCGGACTGGGGTATGGCCTTTATTATAGGCCGTAAAAAACCCCACCCGTTATTATTGAATTACCCCGTGCATGCTCTGCGACTCGCCGCCGAAATTGAAGCTTACGTACGAGAGATTGATTTCGCCCTCTGCGAATTTGACCACCAGGCTGTTCTCCGGGTATTCTCCTAGGGTGAGCAGCTCCAAATCCAGCTCGCCAGCGCTAATCCACCGGCCTTTGATGGCGTTGGGCTTCGATCCGGGCAAGGCGCTCAGGCAGTAGGCGCCGTCCAGGCCAATCTTGAAATTCATCTCCCCGGCAATCAGCACGCCGGAAGACGTCGAAAGTAATTGCTTGAACGATGCCTACTTCGTCTCAATTCCCCAGACCGTGATGCCGCCCGCCGTGTTGGATGGAAGGGGCGTGAAGGTTGCAGCAGGAGCGACCGTCTCGGTGACCTCCGGAGCAGGCTGCGTTGCAATGCTTGATGTTGGCTCGAGCGTTGGGCTGGCGCAGGCGGATAGGAGCGCGAGGAAAAGGCACGCAGTAATCAGGCCGGATCTCATTTGTCGACAGACCTATCTTACGATCGCGGGAAGGTAGGTGGAGTAAGCAAATCCAATGCCGCTCGGAATGGGATACGTTGGGTGGGATCCTTCTTGCGGGATCGTCGGGGCTCCATTATCTATGTGCAAAACAGCCGCTGCTCGAATCGAACCGGCAGCCGCATTCAGGATGTAGGTCCCTGCTTCAATGCCGCTGGTAGAGAGCGTAGCCGTAAGGTTACCCTGGGCATCAGTAGATACAGATTGTAGTACATGGCCATTTACTGAAATCTCAACCGACTGATTCGGAGCAAAATTTCTGATACTCAGGTTGAAGTAACTGCCGGGAGCTCCATTAGAGTGGTTGAGCGCAAGGTTTGGCAGTTTGTAATGCAGGATGGTTCCGGATGCGCCAACCGCCCAAACATCGAATGGAGAAGCTTTGGTAACCCCATTCAGATTGGCGGCAGTTGGACTGCTGGCGAGTGTCCAGGAGACCCCATCCCAATGCAAAATTGTGCCCATTTCTCCTACCACCCAGGCATCGTTGGCGGACATCGCCTGTACATCGTATAAGCCGTGCGGAGTAGGGTTAGGCACTACGCTCCAGGCGCTGCCGTTCCACATGATCGTGTCAAATAATCCGATTGCCCAGGCATGATTTGCGTCGAGGGCGGAAACAGCGTAAAGCCTGTTATCGAATATACTGGGTGAGGTCACACTTTGCCAGGCCCCATTAACCCAGTGCATGATCAGCGATTTATACTGGTTGGTAGAAGTATTTACTTCATCCCCGACCATCCAGCCATCGCTATTTCCAACCATCCCCACATCCTGTACCCTGCGATGCGCGCCGATATCCGTGGATGCCCAAGAGCTGCCGTTCCAATGAAAAGCATACCCCAATAAATCGGTGCATGATGGAGCGCAAAGTGTCCCGCCCCCGGCCGTGTATAAATTATTGTCGTCGACGCTCCAAACAGACATCAAGGCAAACGATGTCGGTGAAACAACCTCATTCCATTGTGCCCCATCCCAATGGAGGATGACTGTTTCGTAATAGGGGTTCGCTTTCTTCGCAGATCCGACCAACCATCCGTTGGTATCCGAGGTCATCGATATGGATTGCACCATGAATTCCGTCCCCAGTGCCGGCACGGAGAAAACTTGCCAGGAAGTTCCGTCATAGCGCAGAAACACATTGAATCCCCCCGCCCATCCGGAATCAGGTGAGGAAAATGCAACACTCCACAGGTTATTCGCCGTGGGACTTGAGACTACTTCCCAGTTCGCGGCAGAAGATTGCGTCGAAGAGAACATCCATGCCTGGGATCCATATTGCGGAAATGCAAAGGCAATACTGCTCGAGGCAAATAACAGGATAAAACAGGTGAAAATTGCCACCCACTTGATGGAGTTGGCCGGTCGAAATATGTTACTCATTGTTAAATACCCTCCTAAGGTCTTCATTTTGTTCAGCGGAACGAATTAAATTGATGGCGATACCCTTTTTTGAAATTCCTTGAGCTGTTTTCCGTTTTTCTAAAGGGACTCCAGGCAGTATAACACGCCGGCCTGCTTACTCTGCCGGAAGCCAGAAAGCCTGTCCAAAGTAGGATGAAAATGAATATTCCTTGTTGTAAACCTGCCCGCTCTTGGGCGGCACTTTGACCAGATCAAACCCATGCCGGGTGGATGGGCCGGTCAGGCTGATCACCCAATCGGTGAGCGGCTGGTCGCTTGTGCTTTGAGAGCAGACGTAAAAGAACGCCTGGTTTTTATCCGGCGATAAGCGCATCGAGCAGAAACCGGTGTCGGGCAGGGTCTTAACCTGTCCGCTCGTTGGGTCGAGAATGCGCGCCGCGGATGGGATACTGATGCCCCAGGTGTTCGATTGGCAATTGAAGAAGAGGATCTGTTTTCCACCGTCAATCCAGGCCAGGCTGTCGCAGGCTGCTGTATGCAGGTCTGGCAGGGGATCGGATTGATGAGTGCCGGCCGACCAGGTCCTGAAAAAGCGTTTTTCCGCCGCCGGATTGTAGTCCTCGTAGATGAACTGCCCGCCGTCCGGCGACCAATTCGAATACCGGGAAAGGCCAATGCTATGGCAGGACGGGCGTTGGCCTTCGAGCTTGACGATCGTCTTCCCGTCGATATCGGCGATATGGCAGCCCCAGTCGGGGACCTGGTCGTTATTGAACTGTTCCATGAATGCGATCGATTTACCGTCCGGAGAAACCTGCACCGAATCGGCCGCATTTTTTACCATTGTCCAAATAGCGTGCTGGTCGGAGTCATCCAATTTTGTAAAATAGTAATGCTCGTTGCACAGGGCGCGGTCATTGCACCATTCGCCGGTCACCCAGTAGATCGCGCTTTGGTCCGAGGTCAGGGCGAGCACTTTTGATCTTCCCTGCAGGCTGCCGGATGGTTTTTGCAGCCGGGTAACGTCCCCGGAATCGGCGTTCCCGATAAAGATCGTTGGGCCTTTTGCATCCATTCCAAAGAACAGCAGCCTGCCGTCCGCCAGCCAGGTTGCGCCATTCCGGTAAGCCTTGCGCTGAGCGTTGGTCAATGCCGTCAGGCCGGTCCCGTCCGGTTTTATCGTGAAAAGATCCCCCAGCGGGTTCTCGATATAATAATAGGAGGGATTGAGTTTCGTTTGGGTGAAAGCAATCCGGCTGCCGTCTGGTGCAGCGTCCATAGCCAGGTTTACCAGCCCTTTCGGCCCGTTGGTAATAGGTTTCATCGCCGAGCCATCCGGGTTTAGAACAAACAGGTTTGCATCGCCTTCCAGGTTAAATTCGGACGCATAGGCTGATTTGAAGAGCGTCACAACCAGTTTACCGCCGCCGCCCTGCGGAGTCGGCGATTGGGTCGGTGTGCCAGTCTGTGTGGCGGTGGGGTGCGGCGTGCTGGATGGAATAATAGTCTGGGTGGGTTCTGGGGTGAGCGTCGCAGTTAGGGTTGAAGTCGGGACGTTTTCTTGAATTACAGTCGAGACCGCCGTTGGACCTGAGCAAGACGCCAAAGCCAACATATAAATCGCAACGACGAATGGAACAGTGCGAAGCTGGATGCTCATGGATGGATATCTTTAAGTTAAATAATAAAGGATCTTTGTAAATTATAGTGGTTTTAAAAAGGATTCTACCTAACAGTACTGTCGGTCTGCAACGTGTAAATACGACCGTCAAAATAACAGCCCGGAGGCGGTATCGATGTTGCCGGATGGGAAGCGGCTGGTAGGTTCGGATAGGGACGGAATGCACTCCTTCCGTTATTTATTCACCACCCCATGAATCTTCTGCGCGTCGCCGCCGAAATTGAGGCTGACGTAGGAAAGACTGATTTCACCATCCGTAAAATTGACTGCCAGGCTATTTTCGGGGTATTCGCCCAGTGTGAGCAGCTCCAGGTTCAGCTCCTCGCCAGCGCCCCACGCGCCCTTGATGGCGTTAGGCTTCGAGCCAGGCATGGGACTCAAGCGGTAGCCTCCGTCCAGACCGATCTTGAATTCCACCTCATCGTTGAAGCGCACCACCGCCTCGGCGGAACCGGGGGTGAAAGTGAAAGCCAGCGACTTCCACCCCAACGGATTCTCATCCAGCACGAAGGTCTTGCCGCTGATCCCCATCGCCGCTTCCGGCAGCGGTTGGATGGGTTGTTTTTGCAGCGTGACGTTGGCAATGGCGTTTATGAAACCGCCGTAGGCTTTGGGCGCTTCGGGAAGCGCCGTGTCGGATTTCACCGAGGGAACGATGTAATCGTTGATAAGGCTCAAGAGCTCGCCCTCCTTACCCACCGGCAGCGAGCTATTGAAGACCACAACCATCTTCTGCTCGGGCAGCACGAACAGCTCCTGCCCGGCCATGCCCAGGTAACCGTAATATTTCTGCTCCGGGAAAATCGAGAACATATAGCCGAAGCGGCGGTCCAGCCCGCCCACGTAGGGGTCCTTGCCGATGTACGCCTGCTCGCGGGTCGCAGCATCCATCCATTGGGCCGGCACCACCTGCTTGCCGTCCCAATTGCCCCGGTTAAGATACAGGTATCCCAGTTTGGCCAGCTCGCGCGGCGTGAGATACAGCCCAGCGATGCCGTTCGTGATCCCCTCTGGATCCGCTCCCCAATCCTGTTTACCCACCTCGGCGATCCCCAACGGCGCAAACAGGGTCTGGTTGGCGTAACTGCGGGCGTCCATGCCGGTGGTCTCCTGCAGGATGGCCGAAAGCAGGTGCGCCGCGCCGCTACAGTAGATCCACTGCTTGCCCGGCTCGGCCGTCATGGGCAGGTCCTGCAAGTACTGCACCCACAGCCGGGTGTTGTACATGCCTGTGGCGCCGGGCGTGCCATCGGCACAGTCCAGGCCGGGCTGCATCGAGAGCAGGTCGCCCAGGCTGATCGCCCCCTTGCGCGCGTCCATATTTTCCAGCGTCCGCCCGGGGAAGAAATCGATCATCTTTTGATCCACGCTCTTGATCTTACCCTGCTGGATGGCGATGCCGACCAGGGCGGCAATCACGCTCTTGGTATTGGATTCCACCGTGTGGCGCACCTCGGGGGTGTACGGGTTGAAGTAAGCCTCGGTCACCAGATAGCCGTTGCGCACGATCAACAGGCTGTGCAGCCGCATCCCCTGCGTCCGGATGGCGGCGAACATCTCGGCCAATTTTCCCGAATCCATGCCCTGCTGCTCGGGGGTAGAAGCCTGCCAGGCGCCCGTCGGCCAGGCGGCCGGCTGCGGGGCGGCGGTGGGGGTTGGCTGCGCCGTGGAGCTTGGCGCAGGCCGGGTCTCTGCCAGCGCCTGCGTGGGCTGTGCGGTCGCCGGGGCGAGCGGCGAGGCTGCCGCCTGGCAGCCGGCGGTGACCAAAAGAATAAATAAAGCCAATAAATGTACCGGTCTGTGAAGGGTCAATCTCATGCGGCTCTCCTTAATGTGAGACAAAAAATCTAACAAACGGCCAGAAATGCAGCTCGCGGGCCATTTTTCGATGGGGTTGCTTTAACTTACGCACTCCTCCGAGTTTTGTTCCCGGTTTGTGTAAAGCCTTGCTTTTTCGTACCCTCACAATCTCGTAAAATCGTACTCCTTCCCCTTCTCCGGAATAAATTTCGCTGACTTGTCCGCTTGCGGTTAAAACCGCAAGCTGGAATCAATCAAACCTGCTGATGATCTTTAAAAAAAATAAATACCATAACCCAATCTTTCAAGCATGCTTGCGCCGCCTGGGGCTAACCCACAGGGTGCTTCGCGAAGCCGCCAGGCTACGAGAACCCAAGCCCGCCAAGGCGGGCTGGATAGGCGTGCGATCTTTTAGTCGGCCTTGGCCGACTTGGATTTTGGACAGCCTGGGGTTTTCAACCCCAGGCGTCTCAGTTGGATAAACCGCTGTAGTTACGGAATTATATTTTTATATTTCATTAGCGGGCTTGGATTTTTCTAGGCAGCGAATTAAACCGCTGGCGGGGTTGGCAGTCACGATATTGTGAGATCTCAGCGGTTCGAATTACCAAGACTTTACAGCTTGACCGAAAAAATGAGCCAATTCCCCTGAATACCGCCAATTGTCTATGGTCATGCGCCGTTCAGAAAAGCCTTTTTAAGCCTCGACCTTCAATGCCCAGGCCAGGAACGCGTACATATCCGCCCACTCCTCGATCAGCAGCGCGGTCGGCTTGCCGAAGCCGTGCCCGGCCTTGGTCTGGATGCGGATCAAAACCGGCCCATCCCCGGCCTGGGCGGCCTGCAGCGCAGCCGTGAACTTGAACGAATGGCCGGGCACCACCCGGTCGTCGTGGTCGGCGGTGGTGATGAGCATCGGCGGGTAGCGCACGCCCGGCTTGATGTTGTGCAAGGGCGAATAGGCATAGAGCGTCTTGAACTGCCCGGGATCGTCGGCGGAGCCGTAATCGCTGACCCAGGCCCAGCCGATAGTGAATTTATTGAAGCGCAGCATATCCATCACCCCCACCGCCGGCAGGCAGGCTCCAAACAGGTCCGGGCGCTGGGTCAGGCACGCCCCCACCAGCAAGCCGCCGTTCGAGCGCCCATAAATGGCCAGCTTGGGCGTGGAGGTGATCTTCTCGGCAATCAGCCACTCGGCGCAGGCGATGAAATCGTCGAAAACATTCTGCTTGTTGTCCAGCATGCCGGCCTGGTGCCATTCCTCGCCGTACTCGCTGCCGCCGCGCAGCACGGCCTGGGCGAAGACGCCGCCCATCTCCAGCCAGACCAGGTGGTTGATGGCGAAGCCCGGCATGATGGAGATGCTGAATCCGCCGTAGCCATACAGGAGCGCCGGGTTTTGCCCATCCAGGTGCAGCCCCTTTTTGTGGGTCAGGAACAGCGGAATTTGGGCGCCGTCTTTGCTGGCGACGAAGACCTGGCGGGTTTCATAGCCTGCGGCATCGAATGGTATGGGCGGCGCGAAGACGGTCTCGCTCCTGTCGGCGGCAAAATCGTAGCGATATACCGTGAGGGGAAATAGAAAGGAGGTAAAGCCGTAGAAAAGCTCCCGGTCCGAGCGCGACCCGCTCACGGTGAACTCAAAATTGGAGGTCACCGTGCCCAATGTTGGCAGGGAAATCTCCCCAAGCTTCGTTCCGTCCAGGCCGTAGCGCCAGATCTCGTGGTGCGCATCGCGGTTGACGACGGCAACAAACTGGTCGTTGACCATTTTGACCGATTCGAGCACATGCCGGCCCTCTGGGATGAGCACGCGCCAGTTGGCTTTAGCCGGGTTCGTCGTGTCGATGGCGATGAGCCGCCCGCGCGGCGCTTCGAGATCGGTGCGAAAGTAGAAAATGGGACCATCGTTGCCAAGGAAGGTGTAGGCCGCCTCGAGCTCGCCGATGAGTTCCACGAACCCGCCGCCCTGCAGGTCGCGGTAGAAAACGCGGTTGCGGATATCCGTGCCCTGCCAGACTTCGAGGACCAGGTAGCGCCCGTCCTCACTGACCTGCGGGCTGAATCCCCATTCTTTTTCATCCGGGCGCTGGTAGACGAGCTCGTCGGCGCTTTGGGCCGTGCCGCGCCGGTGGAAATAAAGCTTTTGGAAGTAATTGGCCCGCTGGAATTCCTCGCCCTCCTGGGGAGCATCGTAAAGGGAGTAGAAAAAGCCGCCTGCATCGGGCAGCCAGGCCGCCCGGCTGAACTTGCTCCACACGAGCGTATCCGGCAGATCCTGGCCCGTGTCCACGCTGCGCACGTGCCAGGTCATCCAGTCCGAGCCGCTGGCGGAGGTGGCGTAGGCCAGCCATTTGCCGTCGGAGCTGGCCTCCCAGGCGGTGAGCGCTACTGTCCCATCAGCGGAGAGGGTGTTGGGGTCGAGCAGCAGGCGAGCCTCGGCTCCGAGAGTCTCGAATACATACAGCACGTCCTGGTTTTGCAGCCCGCCGTTGCGGAACTGGAAGTAGCGCCCGCCGCGCTTGACCACGGCCTGCGCCTTCGGATAATCCCACAACTCGGTCAGCCGCTTGCGCAGGCGGTCTCGGGCCGGAATCTGCTCCAGGAATCCGAACGTCAGCTCGTTCTGGCGCCGGATCCAGTCCTGCGTCTCGGGCGAATCGACGTCCTCCAGCCAGCGGTAGGGGTCCGCGACCGGGGTGCCGTGGTAATTGTCGGTCTGGTCGACTGTCTTGGTGAATGGGTAAGTGAGTTTGGACATTGTTTTCCTATTGCCTCACCCCCCTGCCCCCTCTCCTGGAGCGATAGAATATGCTCCAGGAGAGGGGGTGAAAACCGGTTCCAGTTATCGCTCCCCCTCTCCTGACAGGTTTTTCGTCAGGAGAGGGGGGTCAGGGGGGTGAGGCTTTTACTAGATTTTATTACACCTTGTCGCTCGCCGCATCCAGCTCCGCCACCTCATCATCAGTCAAGCTCCAGCCCAGCGCCCCCAGGTTTTCGTGCGCCTGGCGCAGGTTCTTGGCGCCCGGGATGGGCACGGCGCCCTTGCAAATGACCCAGTTCAAGGCCACCTGGGCCGGACTCTTGCCGCCGTGCGCCTCGCCGATCTGCTTCATCAGCCCTACCAGGGGCTGCACCGGCTCCAGCAGGCCCCGGCTGCGGATGCCGCGCATGCCGCCCGCCCCATGCCCGGGGGTGTATTTCCCGGTCAGCAGGCCCTGGGCCAACGGGCTGTAGGCGATCAGCGTGACCCCCATGTCGCGGCAGGCCTGCAGCAGGCCGTTTTTCTCCACCTTGCGGTCCAGCAAACTGTAGCGCACCTGGTTGGAAGCCAGCGGCACGCCGCGCCGCTCCAGCACGGCGTAGGCGCGCCGCATCTGGTCGAGGCTGTAGTTGGAGACGCCCACTGCCCGCACCAGCCCGGCCTGCGCTGCGTCAGCCAGGGCCTCGGCCCAGGTCTCCACCGGCAGGGGCGGGAAGGGCCAGTGGATCTGGTACAGGTCGACCGACTTCAATCCCAGCCGGTCGAGGCTGGCCTGCAGGAATTTGATCAGGCTGGAGCGGCTCAGGCGCCAGGGGTAGGGCATAAATTTGGTCGCCACCACTGGGGGCTGGCTGGCGGCCCGCACACACTGCCCCAGCAGAATTTCCGAGCGCCCGCCGCCGTAAGACTCGGCGCTGTCGAAGAAATTGACCCCGCCGAGCAGGGCTTCGTCGAACACCGCCTGCAGGTCGGCGTCGGTGTAGCCGCCCTTGCCGTAACCCCAATAGCTGTCGCCCCACTGCCAGGTGCCGATCCCCAGCGGGCTGATGCGGATCGAAGTCCGCCCCAGGCTCACTCTTGCAGGGTTCGTTTCATGTTGAAGGGTTGTCGTTTCCGTCATGCTTCCCCATTTTACCCCAGCCCAAACCCGATCAGCGACCCGAGCGAATAGCGCGGGATAGACGCCACGGAGTACTCCGTGCCGTGGATGATGGCGTCGGCGGCCCGGAGGCCGCTCTTGATGGCCGGGCTGATGCCCTCGCCCATGTCCAGCGTGGCCAGGCCGGCGGCATCGCCCACCAGGAAGGCGTTGTCCCGCCTGACCTCGGGCAGCCGGTGGCGCAGGTAGTAGCTGTGGCCGCTGGGCTTATAATCGTGGCCGCGCACCAGGCCCAGCTTATCCAGCTTGTCCACCAGCAGGTTCCAGTGGTTCTTGAGCGAGTCGCCGTTGGCCTTCAGTTGTTCGGCCTTGCCGCCGACGCCCACGTTCACATAGCCGTTGGCCTTGGGCACGTACCAGGCATAGCCCGGCAGGCGGTTTTCCAGGAACCACAACTGGCAGCGCTCGTCGGTGTATGCGTAGGGGAATTCCTCTTCCTGGGCGACGATCAGCGATTCCTTGGGCCGCGGGCTGAGCTCGCTGAACAAACTGCGGTACACCGGGCAGTTCGTCCCGCCCGCCCCCACCAGGTACCGGGCGCAGTACTCCCCGTCGATGTCGTAGCCGTCCGGCAGCGGCGTGATCGACTTGACGGCGTGCTCGCGCACAGGCACGCCGGCGCGCTGCACCTGCCAGGCGTCGAACTCGAACCGGCGGATGGCATGCTGGTGGGTGCGTAGTTTGAAGCGGAAGCCGCGGATGGATACCTGGAACGAGGTGAAGGTGGTGAACCCGTGCGGGTAGTCCGCCGGGTCGAGCTGGATATCCTTCACCACCCCCGGCGTGATCCACCCGGCGCAGACCTTAGGGCGCGGGAAGGCGCGCTGGTCGAGCACGATGCAGTCGACGCCGTGCTGGCGCAGGCGCCAGGCGCAGGCCGCCCCGCCCGGCCCGCCGCCGACGATGAGGACCTCTGTCTGGATCATAAGAATCCTTTTTTTCGTGTTCGCTGGGCAGGACAACGGCCCGGCGAACACGAAAAAACCTAGCTGAACCGGCAGTCCGGCTGGGGAGTGCCGATGCGGGTCAGGACGATTTGCCACAACTGCTCGTACCGCGAGCGGAAAGCCCCGGCGCTGTTGAGCAGGTAATAGCGCCACATGCGGTGGAAACGCTCGTCGTAAAGTTCCTTGAGCCGCGGCCAGGCCGTCTCGAAGTTGTGGTACCAGGCCATCAGGGTCTTATCGTAGTAGGGGCCAAAGTTGTGCCAGTCTTCCATGACGAACAGGCGCTCCATGGCCGCGCCGAGCTGTGTGATGGAAGGCAGCATGCTGTTGGGGAAGATATATTTGGCCGACCAGGGTTCTCCATCCACCGCGCTCTCGTTGCCGCCAATGGTATGGATGAAGGCGATGCCATCTTCCTTCAAGCAGCGGTCCGCCACCTGCATGTAGGTGCGGTAATTCTTATACCCTATGTGCTCCATGATGCCGATCGAAATGACCGCGTCGAACTTGCCCTGCACCTCACGGTAATCCTGCAGGCGCAGCTCCACCGGCAGGCCTCTACACATTTCCATGCCCAGCGCCACCTGCTCCTTGGAGACGGTAACACCCAGCACCTTTGCGCCGTACTTCTCGGCGGCGAACTTCGCAAACGCGCCCCAGCCGCAGCCCAGCTCCAGCACGCTCATCCCCGGTTTCAGGCCGATCTTGCGGCACACCAGGTCGAGCTTGGCCTCCTGCGCCTCGTCGAGCGTCGTGGCATCTTTCCAATAACCGCAGGTGTAGTTCAGGCGCCGGTCGAGCATGGCGCAATACAGCTCATTCCCCAGGTCGTAGTGGCGCTGGCCAACTTCGTAGGCCCGCGAGGGAGCCTGCAAGTTCAAGAGCCTGGCCCGCAAAAAGTGGGCGGCGATTTTCCAGTTACCCTTTACCTTCTGGTCCAGGTGCGCCAGCAGGACGCGGTTGATCAGTTCGTCCAGCGCGTCGCAGTCCCACCAGCCCTCGACGTAGGATTCGCCCAACCCGAGCGAAGTCTCGCGCAGCACCCGGTCGTAGAAGCGGGAGTCGTGGACTTGAATATCCCAGGGATTTTTGCCGTTAATTTGAACGTCTGCCTGATCGAGAAGCTCACGTATGATCGTCTCAGAATTTTGAGCTGCCATCTTGGTCCTCCCTCATAGAATTGCCGTACATGGGTCCAATACCTCCTCTCTGTATGCAGAAACCTTTAAATTGTGGATAAAGATTATCTATTCACAACAGTATAACAACACAATTAAAAAGGTCAAGAGCAAATCTGCCAGGCGGCTTTTATATTAAAGTACGATATTGACAATAAAGATGTGATATATGTCATTTGTTTTTCCTTCGCGCTCCCCTTACTATTAAACAGTTCGATAACCTGGCTTCAACCTGCCATCATTTTCTTATAGGGAGGTCGGGGGTTTTCCCTGGCGCACTTTGCCAGGGAAAACACCTGCCCCGACCGGGTTTTCTCTAGAACTATCCGCAATGGAGGAAAACATGCGGGATTTGACCCAAGAAATATTGGAGCTGGTGCGCTTTACCTCAACCAACCTTCCCCCCGACGCCGAGAAAGTGCTGCGCGAAGCATTCGACCGGGAGGAGCCTGGTTCAGCTGCGTCGAATGCGCTGGCAACCATTTTGAAAAACGTGGAAATGACCCGGCGCAACTCGACCCCCATCTGCCAGGACACGGGCACCCCGATCTTCTTCGTCCATTATCCCGAGGGCTGGAGCCCGCGCCTGCTGCGCCAACAGATCAAAGCCGGCGTGGCCGAGGCGACCAAACGCTCATACCTGCGCCCCAACGCCGTCGATTCGCTCAGCGGCAAGAACACCGGCAACAACCTGGGCGACCAGCACTTCCCCACCATCCATTTCGAAGAGACCGACGGGGATACGCTTACCGTCGAGCTGGTGCTGAAGGGTGGCGGCTGCGAAAACGTGGGCGCCCAATATTCGCTGCCCGATAACCGCCTGAAGGCCGGCCGCGACCTGGAAGGCGTGCGCAAGGTGGTGCTGGACGCGGTTTACCAGGCCCAGGGCGAAGGCTGCGCTCCCGGCTTTCTGGGCGTCGCAATCGGCGGCGACCGCGGCACGTCCTACGTGGCCTCCAAAGAGGCCCTCCTGCACCAGGTGGGTGACCTCAACCCCGACCCCGAACTGGCTGCCCTCGAAGGGCGCCTGACCCGCGAGGCCAACGAGCTGGGCATCGGTCCGATGGGCTTCGGCGGCAAGACCACCGTCCTGGGCACCAAGATCACCTCCACCTACCGCCTGCCGGCCTCCTTTTTCGTCACCGTCTCCTACATGTGCTGGGCTTACCGCCGGCGCAAAATGCTGGTCACGGGCGACCAGGTGGTCTACGAATAAACCGGAGGCGACATGACGACTAAACTTACCATCCCCATTCCCAATTCGGCCATCGATTCCTTGAAAGTCGGCGATTCGGTTCTGCTCTCCGGCGTAATGATCACCGGACGGGACGCCGCCCACAAATGGATCGCTGATACCTTCATTAAGAAAACGCGCCCTGCCTCCGCAGACGACCAGCAGATCTTCGACGCCATCCGCCCTCTGCTGGACGGCGGGCTCATATATCACTGCGGGCCGGTGGTAGCCGGGCTGGATACAAAGCAGTACCGCTTCGTCGCCGCAGGCCCCACCACCAGCATCCGCGAGGAGCCGTACCAGGGCGACGTGATGCGCCTGTTCAACCTCAAGGGAGTCATCGGCAAGGGCGGCATGGGCGCCAAAACCCTGCAGGCCTGCCAGGAAGTGCCCGGCGTGTATTTCCACGCCATCGGCGGCGCGGCCTCGCTCATCGCCGAGTCGGTGCAGAAGGTGCTCGGCGTGTACAAGCTCGATTTCGGCGTACCCGAAGCCATGTGGGTGATCGAGGTAAAGGATTTCCCGGCAGTGGTCACCATGGACGCCCACGCCAACAGCCTGCACGACGGCATCCGCCAGCAGTCCAAACAAGTCCTGGACCGCTTGCTGGCGTAAATATTTTTAAAAATAGATGC
>DBMK01000140.1 GCA_002298885.1 Anaerolineaceae bacterium UBA700 | reverse complement strand
TAGCCAGCCGAAATGGCCTAATAGAGATTGGGGAGGAGCAAGCATTCTTTAACATGAAGAACCCCGAATGTTAATATCGGGGTTCTTCATGTTAATTCGCTCTTCGGCTAGGCTTTATTGGTGCGGAATTTGAGCAGCGCGTACAGGGGGCAGAATCCGACGGCCCCCGTCAGCAGGGCAATGACTCCAACTATCAGGGTGATGATGCCCCAACCACCGCTCACGACGCCGGTAAAATTCAGGGCTAACAGTACGATCCCGAGAACTACCCGGATCAAGCGATCTACATTCGATTCATTGGCTTTCATTTCGATTCTCCTTTAGGAAAAACGCCATAATTTCAATTTTGTCATTCACTCCATTTGATGGCGCTACTTGAAAAAAGTTACACAGAGAATCGCTGGAATCGCGGGCAATTTAGGTGGTTTATTCTTTGGCTGTCTGACATAAAGTCTGAGCCTTTTGATAGGCCTTGTTGCTGGACATGGCGATCAATATGTCCCCCGATTGAAGGGTGGTTTCGCCGTTGGGGATGATGGTTTCCTCGCCTCGCTGCAGGCTGGTGATGATGAAATCCTGCGGCCAGGGAATATGCCTGACTTTTTGACCCTCAATTGTTGAGCCTGTCTCGATAACCAGGTCACGAAGGTCAACATCGCCAGCCTTCGTCCCAGAATCGTTGTCATGTGAGAAATCCTCTTCAAAATCGGAAGAGTATTCCTGGTCTTCCAGGATCGCGTCCACTTGCGTCGTCAACTGGCTGTATGCCTCTTCTGAAATGATGCCGTCGCGCCGGAGGCCCAGGTATGCGCTGCGTTTAGCGCGCAAAATCTCGCGCCGGGCGATATCCAATTCTCGCGATTCAATCGCCGGGTCAGCCTTGATCGCGACCCTTACCGCGTCGGCCAACTTCAGGTTCTGCTGCCTGATCCTTGCTTTTAGAAGTTCCCAGGTGTGGGCCGAGATCAATCCTTCGCGATAGCGCCGTTCCAGGTGCGCTTCTGCGGCCTTGGAAGCAGTCAGCTCAGCGTGGCGTTTCTCGTACTCCACCTGGACCGGGCTGATCGTCGCGATTCCAATTTTACGCATGAACAGCCGCATGGTAGTGGCCTGGATAAGCAGGGTAAAAAGCACCACCCCAAAGGTCATGGCCTGGATTTGGATAAGGTCCGGCCCAAACGCGGCTGGAAGGCTGAGGGCCAGAGCCAGGCTCAAGGCGCCTCGTAATCCACCCCACGTCAACACATGTTTCCAGCGAATTGGGATGGCTTCTCCGAAGCGGTTGGCAAGCGTGCCCAGTCCGTAAATGACCAGAATGCGGGCGGCGATGACGGCGAGGATGGCCCACACAATCGATTGCCAGGCATTGACCAGGGCAGGGATGTTCACTTTCAATCCGATGAGCAGGAAGACCAACGAGTTGGCCAGAAAGGCAACGTATTCCCAGAAGTTGAACAAGACGATGCGCGTCGTCGGACTCATGCCTTGAGGGCCCATATTGCCGTTAATCAGGCCGGCGGCAACAACTGCTAACACTCCGCTGAAATGGAGTTGTTCCGCCAGTATGAAGGATCCGAAGGCCAGCACGGTCGTCAGGGTGGTTTCGATCAAGTAGTCGTCGATGCGTGCAATCAATAGGGAAACGACCCAGCCCAGCGCCACGCCGATGATGATGCCGCCGATCGCCACCCGCACAAAATCGAGGACGCTTTCGAGCAGGTTGAACTGGCCGGTCAGAGCCACGCCAACCATCAAATTGAAGAGCACCAGGGCCGTGCCGTCGTTGAACAGGCTCTCTCCTTCGATCAGCACGGCCAGGCGCTTGGGGACGCCCAACCTGCGGAAGATGGAAACGACGGCTACCGGATCGGTGGCGGCAATTAAAGAACCGAAGACCAATGCTACCGGCAGGCTGAGCCGGATGCCCAGCGCCAACAATCCACCTACTAACAAGGTTGTCAGGATTACCCCGGGTACAGCCAGGATCAAAATTGCGCCAAAATTCTGCCTCAGGTCGTTGAAGTTTAGGTGAAATGCGGCTTCGAAGATTAGCGGAGGGACGAACAACGCCAGGATGAGCTCTGGAGTCAAATCGAACTTCAATGAGGTTTGAGCGGTAAGAAACAACCCTACCACGACTAAAGCTACAGTGTATGGGATCTGCAGCCGTCGCACCACAATCGCCACCAGCGCGGCGATGAGCAAGAGCGCAATGATCAAGGTTTCGGTGCTTAAGAATTGAGTCATCTTTATCCGGATAGCCCAGCCATTTGGGCTGAAAAGACCACTTCCCTGTGCAACCGAGTAAATTCTATCATTTATATAATCACAACCGAAGGGTATCCGTTTAATCTGATGCCTTGCGTAATATGGGTCTTTCATAGCAACAGTCTATAATTAATTACGTGACGTTTGAGAGGGTTCACACGTTTCTAAAAACCTGTCAGGTAAATGCATAGCTGATGAAAGCCAGGGAGGGAAAAATGCGGGGATTATCATTCAGAAGGAGTTTTTCAATCGTTGCAATTACCGTATTCAGCCTGTTGGCAGGGTGTGCCACTCCCACCCAAACGCCTACCATCACTCCAACTGAAGCGCCCCCAGATACACCTACCCCGGCGCCGAGCGCCACCCCCAGCCCAGTTCCTGCGACGTTGACACCTACTATCACATTCGCACCGTCCATTACCCCGCTGCCCAGCCCGACGCTTACCCCGAGCGTGACCCCTCTGCCCTGGGACAGCGCCGCCCTTAGCCCACAAAATGTCGCTTCCCTCCGTCAGGTTGCTTTGTGGGGCCGCGGCTCCATCCAATCGCAGCTATCTCTGGATGGAGGAAAGAAGCTCCTGGTTTCCACCTCTCTTGGCCTGTACCTTTACGAGAGCGGTAGCCTGAGCCTGCTGCAGTTCTTGCCGGGGGCGCGCTACCTGACCCACTCGCCCGACCAGCGCTGGCTGGCCTACGCGCAGCAGAACGACCACCAGATCGGCGTGTTGGAAATTAACTCCGCAAAGAAATATAAACTTTTAGATACCATCGTCGAGGCGCCCAAGTCTGTCCCGGACGTGATCCAAAGCATGGAGGATAAAATGCCGGGGATCAGCGCGCAGTGGCTGAGGGAGTTGTTCAACATTACTGCGGCGGCATTTTCACCCGACGGCAGCCGGTTGGCAGTGGCCTTTAACGACGTTGAGATCGGCGTGTGGAAAGTGGAGGGTGGTTCGCTGGAGCAGAAGCTGGCCCGCGACCGCACCTCCTGGTTCGACGAGACTCCCACCGACCAGATGGCTTTTTCTCCCGATAACAGCTTGCTTCTCACCCACGAGCGGGCAGGCCATTTTATCCTTTGGCAGGTAAACGAGTCCAAATTGATGTGGTACCTTAAGTATCAGAACCAGTATTTATCTGAAGAGCCATTTACGCCGGATGGAAAATATTTTATTACCGCCTACACGGCGTTTGGCTCGGCCAACAATTCAGTGGTCTACCTGCGCGATCTGCGTTACGGCGGCACGATTCTGTCCGTCCCGGGAATCGTAAGTCGGGGATCCGCCTCTCCAGACGGCAAGATGCTTGCCGTGCGCCAATATCAGACGGTCAAGCTATATTCCCTCGGAGATTACCCGGCCCCGTTGCGTCCGCTGGTGACCGGGATTGACGTGCAGAGTGCTGTCTTTTCCAGTGATTCGTCCCAGGTAATCGTCAACGACGGCGAGCAGAGCTGGAATGTTAAGGACTACAAGCAGATTTCGGGCATGCCCGCCCCGCAGCCCAGTTTGCTTGACCGCTCCCAGGCCCTGAACCTCGGGCATTTAGATGCCATTGACGGCCTGGCTCTGGGCAGGCAAAATGAGCCGCTGGTTTGGGGGCACCAAAATAATCAGGCGTACGTCTGGAATGCTGCCGGCGGCCAGGTGAAATCCTCTACATTCAGCGCTTCCCGCCTGCTGAACAATTTGGAATATAACCCAGATCCAGAAATGTTGGCGGCCTGCACCGATGCGGGGATGGAAGTGATCGACGTGGTGCAAAATAAGAGCCAGGTGTACAGCCGCTGCACGGATGCCGGGGTGCTGGCGCTGGCTCCCGATGGGGTAACCTTTGGGCGGGCGTCGATGGGCAATATTGAGCTGTTCGATCTTACTGCCGGCAAGGTAACCGGAACGCTGATCGAACCGCAGGACCGCCTGATCGATTTGCGCTTCTCGGCAGATGGGAAATACCTGATGGGGTACACCCGCAAAACACTCCCGGCGGCACTGAGCAAGTTCAGTGTGTGGCAGGTGGATCCGCCGCACACCTTCAAGTTCAACGCCAAATTGGTCCCGGACCAGGTGCAGGTCCTGGCCGTATCACCGGATGGGCAGTGGTTGGCGATGTCCAGCGACAAGCTGCGCCTGTGGCGCATGGCAGACGCCGAGCAGATGAAGATCCAGGAGGTAAGCGGCATCCTCAGCCTGGCTTATTCGCCGGACGGCAGCCTTCTGGCCACCGGGGACTTTGCAGGTAATATTATTGTGTGGTCCATGCCCGAGCTGAAGCAGCTTGCCTCTTTCCAGGCTTCTTCCCTGGCTGGCCTGGGCGGCCTGGAAGGCCCGGACGGAACGCCCCTGGCAGCTAACGAGCAGCTTTCCGCCACCCAGACCCAGCCAGGGGCTGTAATCGGACTCACCTTCACTTCCAACGGCGCTAACCTGGTCTCCGCCGGCGCCGATGGAACGGTGCGATTGTGGGGGATTCGCTGAGCAATTCACATCCTTTTTCTGGCAAATGTTCAGCAAACACCCCTGATTTTTCAAGTCAGGGGTGTTTGCTGTTACATCAAACAATGATTGTTATTGGTGAAATGGCTTATTCTTCCTTTAGCATAAACACTGAGAATGCATAAGCCCGGTATTCGCTGCCATCGGGTTCGGCACGGATGGTAATGCTGCCATCTGCACCAGGTTGGATGCCTGTCCAGCGCGCTACATATCCGGCAGCATGGTTGTCCCCGGTATTGAACGCTACCGACAGGTTGTTGATCACCGTCACACCTGTCGTGCTGGCATTGGTCGCCCCATCCACTCCCGAAAGCGTGTAGCGGGATATGCGGGTGGTATAGGCGCTGTTGGCGCGCGAGGCTGAGGTGGCAAAGGTGTAGGTCTTCGCCGGATCGAGACCGGTGAGGGTCAGATCCACGTACCAGCCGCTGGTGGGGGCGTAGTAGATCACACCGGTCATGTCAGCAATGCCGCCAAATGTGGTGCGCGCATCGGTGCCGGCAGCAGTGTCATAACCGCCGTTCCATGGCGAGTTGATCTCTGGCTGCCAGACGACTCCACCACCTGCCTGGGTCAAGGTGGCGGTGACCCCGGTGGGGGTTCCCGCATCATGGTTGACCAGAACGCCTGAGGTAAGGCCGGTGAAATTCGTGCCAATCCCAAAAGTGGTTACGTTGCTACCGATATAGTGGACCAGTTGACCGTTGGGATCGGTGGCGGCCAGAGCTTTTGTGGAGTCGTATACGCAGTCGTTGTAAGCTGTCCATCCGGTGGTTGGCAGGTCCGGCGTGTAGTTGACCGCTGCAGTGTGGGCGCTGGCCGGCATGGTCAGCGTGTTGGCGTTGGCTGTGCTGCTGTCGTTAGCCGTGCCTGTCCAGCTACCGATTCGATAGTCTGAGTCGGGCGCTGCCCCACTTAAGGTGATACTTGCTCCCGCAACGTACTGTCCGGCCGGGCAGCCGGTCGAGTTGGTTGGGCTGGCGACCGGGTCCGATCCATTGCCGGTATGGCTGAGGGTCAGGGTGTAACAGGTTAGCTGCGGGAATCCTGCCACCCAGGTGGGGCTGCCGGTTAGCGTCCCGTTCGGACGGCCGGCAATGGAGTTGGCTGCGGTTGTTCCCGAACCCTCGTTCAATCCCCAGCGGCCGATTAAGCCCGTCCCACCGGTCAGTTCGGCATACATGCTGGCCTGGATTTCGGCCTGGGTCAGCACCACATTCCAGATGCGCGGCTCGTCGATTACGCCATTAAAGAAACCTGCTGCAACGCCTGTAGAATTCATTGCCGTTCCGATCCCGGCATGTTGGATGCTGTCCCAGCGGGGGTAGCGCGAGGCGCCGGTATCGGTTGTTCCACCGTCCTGCACGCCGTTCAGGTAAAATTTCCAGGATCGACCGTCAAAGGTGACCGCGGCGTGGTACCAAACGTTGTTTTGGATGACCGTGGCGCCTTTGGCCGGATAATTCTGGCCGCCCTGCGAGGCGTTGGATGTCGTTTGTGGGCAGCCGGTTTGCGTCCGCGAACATTCTTCGAAGTCGGCAGTCAGTACGCCGGTGCTGTCGATGCCAAAGAAATAATTCATATCGACATTGCTGTTCTCAGCCTCGCCGCGGCCTTTGGTCACGATGGGCACAGCGGTAACGCCGCCGGTCCCGGTTGTGGTGGTGGCGCCTGCGCCCATTTTCTTAAACCAGGTCTCTATTGTAAATACCTGAACTCCAAGGCCAGGCGGGGTGAGTCCCCCTGAGGCGCCAAAGGTAACATACTGGCTGCTGCCGTTGAACTGCAGGGCATTGCTGACAACCGTGCTTACGATATAAGTGACACTGGCCGATTTTGCCGCCGCGGGCATGGTCAGGGTGTTAGAAGTTGACGCGCTGCTGTCATTATTCGTACCAGACCAACTGGCAACCTGGTATCCCGACGCCGGTGAGGCGGTCAGCGTGACGGCTGCGCCGTTCACATACTGCCCTGCCTGGCAGCCAATCGAGTTGGATGGGCTGGCTGCCGGGTCCGACCCGTTGCCAGTGTGGGAAAGGGTCAGGTTGAAACAAACCGGCTGCGGGAAACCGGCTACCCAGGATGGATTATTGGTTAGCGTGCCGTTCTGGGCTGTTCCGGCCGTGTCGTTGGCAACAGTTCCGGCATTCTCGTTAAGGTTCCAATGGCCGACCAGGCCTGAGCCGGCGGGATTTTCGGAGTACATATCGGCCTGGATCTCCGCCTGGGTGCGTACGCTGTTCCAAATGCGTACTTCGTCGATCACTCCGTTGAAATCTCCAACGGCCACCCCGGTGGAGTTGAACGCTGTTCCAATGCCGATGGGTTGGATGCTGTCCCAGCGTGGAAGGAGCGATGTCCCCAGGTCAACGTAGCCATCCTGGATTCCGTTCAGGTAAAGCTTCCAGTATCGGCCGTCATAGGTTACTGCGCCGTGGTACCAGACGTTGTCCTGAAGGGTTGTCGCACCAGTCACCGGATGGTTCAAGCCCGCAGTCCCTCCCGGGCAACCCGTTTGAGACGAGGCGCACTCCTCGAAATCGGCGCCGAGCTTGCCGCCCTGGATACCAAACAAATAGTTCGTGTCGATATTGCCGTTGTCGCTTTCACTGCGGCCTTTGCTGACCAGAGGCTCGACGGCTGTCAATCCGCCGCTGCCGGAGGAAGCCGTAGCGCCGGTGCCCAACCGCTTGAACCAGGTTTCGATGGTGAAAGTCTGCAAACCCAGTTCAGCATTGTTATCCACCCGGATATAACTGTTGGTGCCGTTCATTTGCACGGCGTAGTTGCCAACCGGGCTTTCAACATAGGCGACACTCGCCGATTTCGCGGCCGCGGGCATGGTCAGCGTGTTGGTGATCGAGGTGCTGCTGTCGTTGCTGGTGCCGGTCCAACTGGCCACCTGGTAACCTGCAGCCGGCGACGCGGTCAGCGTGATGGCTGCTCCTGCCACGAATTGCCCCGCCTGGCAGCCGACCGAATTGGTTGGGCTAGCTGTTGGGTCAGATCCATTGCCGGTGTGGGACAGGGTTAAGGCATAACAAGGAGGTGCCTGCGTGGTGAAAGTCCAATTCGGGCTGGTGGTGCTCAGCGAGGCATCGCTCACGGTCACGTACCATTCCTGCGGCGTCAGCGCAGGCAGGTTCGCCCAGGTTACGCTGGTGGTTGCGCCGGAGGCGACGTTCGGGTTGGTGCCGATCACCTGGAACGTCTGTGGCGGGACCATGTCGTAAGGCAGGGTGAATTCGCTGGCAGCATCGGTCTGAGATTGCCCCAGCGTCGGCGAGTAGGTCTTTACCAGGATTTCGTCGGTTGCCGGGGAGAACTCCAGGGTGCGCATCCAGCCGTTACCGCCATTGGCATCGTCCTGGAAGTCAGCCAGCAGGGTATAAATGGTGTGACCGCTGTCGGTATCGGTGCGGCGAGCCTCGCCGAAGGAGTGCCCGCACAGGATCAGGAAAAGGTTGGCGTTGTTCTTCAGCGTGTTATAGATGTTCGACCCATTGGTAGAGAAGTTGGCGCTCGCGTCGATCACGTCGTGGCTGGTGACGATCGCCCGCCGGGCCGGATAAGCCTTCAGAACGCCGTCGGCCCACGTGAGGACCGCAGTTGAAGGACCATACGAAAGGTGAACCACGATGAAGTCCATCCCGGCGGCGCTGAACAGCTCATAACTATTCAGGTTATCGCTGCCGTAATGCCCGCCGTAGTAGGGCTTGGCCTGGAAGTGATTCACACCAAAAGTTGATGTGAAATCGGCGCTGGCAGGCAGATCGTGGTTCCCCAGTGTGAGGCCATAGGGGATTTCTGGGGTAGCGTTCTCCAGTTTATACATGGCAGTGGATGCGTTGGTCCACTCGGCAGCAGAATTGTTGTTGGTCACGTCGCCCTCGTGGCTGACGAAGACGATATTCCTGGCAGCCCGGTTGTCGACAATCCATTGTGTCTGAGCGGCGAAAGTACTCGGATAACTCAGCGAGTAGTATTGTGTGTCTGGAAGGACGGCTATGGTGAAGGTGGTTGCGGCGGCAGCCTTGCCGTAGAAGGTCACGGTCATAGCATCGTTATCCGGATCCGTTGGCGTAACGCTCAGCGTGGCGTCGAAAGGCACATCCGCTGCGCCATTTAGCGGAGAAACCAACGCCGGCTGATCAGGCGCACGGTTTCCCATGCCGGTGAAGTTAGCCGTCACGAACACACTTGCGGTAACATTGGCGTCGATACGCGGATTTGCGACTGAACCGTCGCTCCAGTCGACGAAGGAGTAACCGCTGTCGGGTACTGCCGTGACTGCGGTACCATCCTGGCCATAGTTGACCGTTTGCAGAGCGTTCCCGGTCAGGCTGCCATGCGTCCCGGCAAAGTAATTCAAGGTGAAGGTGTTAATCTCAAAGGTAGCCGTGACGTTCTTGCTGCTGTCCATGGTGATAGTGGCCGGATTGCTGATACTGGCAAGGTCCCCCGTCCACCCAACGAAGTGCCAGCCGGCAGCCGGATTGGCGGTCAGGGTCACCGGCGTTCCAGAAGCGTAACTGGCCTGGTCCGGATTGCGGGTGATGCTGCCGCTGCCCACCACGCTGGTGGTCAACGTGTAACTGACCGGCGTACCGGTCACTGCCTGGTAGCAGACGTTGTCCGCCGCGCCACTTACGGCATTAAAGTTCTTATACGATGGCGTCAGGTTGGCCGTGGTGAAGTAGGCCGGATTCGGAATCCCTGTCAGCAGAGCAGTATCGGCGATACTGCCGATGATCGGGGTCCCGGTTGGATTGCCAGTTGAATCCAGCATAACCAGGCTCACGTCGATGCGGACTGAAGTTGCCGTCAGCTTGGTGGACTCGGATTTGAACCGGTACCAGGTGTTCGCCTGGATCCCCGTTAAAGCGGCGATCACATTCTTCACCTGGGTCCCGCCGCTGGTCCGCCAGTAGGTCACGATGCCACCGTCTGCATTGTCTAGTTGGACGCCAAACTCATTATTCGAGACATTGCTGCTTCCATCGAGCGTCCAGCTCAAACGGTCGTCGTCAAAGGTGCTGCTGCTGCTCGATTGGAAGTCTTGCTGGAGCACGAGCTTCTGGAAATCGGCTGCACTCCAATTGAATGGGTGCGCCGTCCAGTTGAAAATACTGGTGGAGCCTGCCAGACCAATTGACCCGGCCACACCATTCCCTGCCGTTACAACCGGCCCGGCCCCGGAACCGCCATCTGACCAGCCGGTGTAGGTTCCAATCGTCCCCCCCGGCGCGTATGCGTTGAAGCTCTCGCAGGTCAGAGTAGCGGGTGGAATTTCCGTGTAGGTTACCGAAGCCGTTTGGTTGGCTGCTGGTATGGTCACTGTATTGGTGCTGGCCGTGCTGGTATCGTTGAGCGTACCGCTCCAACTGCTGATCTGCCAACCGGACGCCGGGGTAGCCCCACTGAGAGCAACGCTGGCTCCAGCCAGGTATTGGCCGGAAGGACAGCCCGTGGAGTTGGCCGGAGAAGTTACAGGATCGCTGCCTTGCCCGTTATGGCTGAGGGTCAGGGAATAGCAGGCCGGCGTTGTTCCCCCTTCGGTCCATTCTTCGTAGAGGGTGAAGGGAGAGCCGGTGGTTGAACGGTAGACCTTGAAGGTGACCTGGTCGCCGTCGATGAGGACGTAGGTGATGCTGGCGCCGTCCTCACCGCTGAGGAACTGGAAGGAGGCATTGTTGATCTGCTGCAGGTCGCCCAGCAGGGGCTGCGTGGCGCTGGTATCGTGGTGGTAGTAGTGGTCGTGCCCGGCGAAGAGGGCCACCACCTGGTCGCTATCCAGCATGGTGACGAAGGCATCGCGTTGGGCGGGGTACTGGTCAAGGGAATCGCCGAGGTGGCGGGCTTCGGGATAAGCCGGCTCGTGGATGAAGGCGAACTTGTGGGTTTGAGCGGTGGCGTCGAGGTCGGTGTCGATCCAGGATCGCAGAGCATCGGGGATGTTGCCGTCGGTGACATGGTCGGCGTTAGCGCCTGTGGTGCCGTCCCAGTAGGCGTTGATAGCCACGAAGTGAGCGGTGCCGAAGTCCCAGGAGTAGGTGGTGTTAGTAGAGCCGGTGGGGCCGGAGGAGGAGATGAAGGGCAGCGAGGGGACGAAGGTATCGCGGATGGAATTGAAGTTGTTGATATTATCGCTGACCTCGTGGTTGCCGATGACGGGGTACCAAAGGAAGCTGGAGCCGAGCACGCGGGTGATGGAGGTCTGGGTCTGGTCGAGGTTGGGGAAGTCGCCGGTGATGACCATGAACTGGGGCGCGGGCATATCGGCGGTGGGAGTGTCGAGCCAGGACCGGATTTGGCCGAGGTTGTTCTCGACGTTGCTCTGGCTGGAGCTTGTGTGCCAGTCGCTGGTCACCACGAAAGCGAAGCGCCCGGGGGTAATCTCCATGCACGCATTGTCGGAAGCGCCGGTGATGGCGCTGTAGTTTTTGTATGTCGGCCACATGGAGGCAGCGTTAAAGTAGCGGGCCGGAGGTGCGCCGTCGGGCCAAAGGGAAGTGTCAGCTAGGGTGCCGGTGTAGGGCGTGCCGGTGGGCAGGCCGTTTGCGTCGAGCTGGGTCAGGGAGACGTCGATCTTGGCGCTGGCGGCAGTGAGTTTGGTGAATTTGGCCTGCAGGCGGAACCAGGTATTGGCGGTGAGGTTGGGCAGGGTGACGATGGGGGTCTGGACGCGCACGTCGCTGGCATCGCGCCAGAAGGTGACGATGCCACCGTCGGAGTGATCAAGCTGTACGCCGAACTGGTCGGCAGACGCCACACTGGCTTCATTGACGATCCATCCCAGCCGGTCGTCGTCGAACTGTCCACTCCCATCCGTCTGGTAATCCATGGAGAAGCTGATGGCAGATAGGTCCGTTGCATTCCAGGTGAAGGGATGGGCAACCCAGTTGAAGATTGCCGAGGAAGGCGCCAGGCCCACTGTGCTGCTCAGGCCGATACTCGAGGTCACGACCGGGCCGCTGCCGCCATCGTACCACCCGGCGTTTGTGCCGACAGCCTGGCCCAGGGTAAAGCCTGAATCAAAGCTTTCGCAAATGCCTTTGAGCTGCGTAGGTTGAGAGAAGGCGGCAGTGATGGTCTTATTTCCGTCCATAGTGACGCTGGCCGGGTTGGTCGAGCCAGTCAGGCTGCCAGACCAACCGCCGAAGACCCATCCGGTTGCTGGTGTTGCGGTCAATTGGACGGTTTCGCCGACGCTGTAATAAGCGCGGTCGGGGGATTTCGTCACGGCGCCACTGCCAGTAACGTTGACGGTGAGTGTGTAGTTCACCGGTCCGCCGGGAGGTGTGAACTGCACCACCAACCGTGGGCGTTCGGCGGTCGTGGCATATTCGCTGGAACGGAGGTCTACGCCGTCGGTGCCGGTTGGGCGGAAGATCCACCCCAGGTTAGCAGCGGGATTATTCACCCAGGCTGCCAGGCTGGCTGTAACGTCGAGGGTCTGGTCGCCGGTAGCTGCGCCGGTGGCGCTGCCGCGGGCCGTGCCGTATTCGTTGTCTTGTACGCCGGCTTCACCGCCAAAGTTGTTATAGGTGTCCGTTTCGGCCCAATTCACTGCGATTTCGTTGACGTTGGCTGAAGCGCCTGTGTTGGTGACCGTATAGTGCAGGATTGCGGATTGGATTGTCGAGCCGACCGGGATCTGGCCGGGGTTGGCGCCAAAAAGGCTGTCGAAACGAAGCAGGGTGTAATTGTACTGTCCTGAGCCGGATGGGTCATCCGTATCCCAATCCAGCATATCCAGGTTCGCATGGCTGGTGGAGGCTTCAGATTGCATGAGCATGGTGTCGACGGTGCTGGCATACCCGTTCAGCCCATCCTGGAAGGTCACTGTGGACGGACCGTTGGGGGTGGTGTCGCAGGCCGGTGCGGTGTAGCCGGATGCGCCGATCGCGTTGACTGCCCGGACGCGGTAGCAGTATTCGGCCAGGGGGTTCAAGTTCTGGTCAGAGTAACTTACGGCATTCACTGGGCGAGTAGCCAGCAGGTTGTAGACGCCGGCAATGCCGGTGGTCGAGCGCTCCACTTCGTACCTGGCTTCGTTGTCGGCGTTATCGTTCCAGCCCAGGTTGATCTGCGAAGAGGAAAATGCCGTGGCAGTCAATCCGTCCGGTGCAGTCGGCGGTTCGGTGGGTAAAGATCGTCCAGCAATCCATTCTTCGTAGAGGGTGAAGGGAGAGCCGGTGGTTGAACGGTAAACCTTGAAGGTGACCTGGTCGCCGTCGATGAGGACGTAAGTGATGCTGGCGCCATCGTCGGCGCTAAAGTTCTGGAATGAGGCGTTGTTGATCTGCTGCAGGTCGCCCAGCAGGGGTTGGTCGGCGCTGGTATTGTGGTGATAGTAGTGGTCATGCCCGGCGAAGAGGGCCACCACCTGGTCGCTATCCAGCATGGTGACGAAGGCATCGCGTTGGGCGGGGTACTGGTCAAGGGAATCGCCGAGGTGGCGGGCTTCGGGATAAGCCGGCTCGTGGATGAAGGCGAACTTGTGGGTTTGAGCGGTGGCGTCGAGGTCGGTGTCGATCCAGGATCGCAGAGCATCGGGGATGTTTCCGTCGGTGGCATGGTCGGCGTTAGCGCCTGTGGTGCCGTCCCAGTAGGCGTTAATGGCCACGAAGTGGGCGGTGCCGAAGTCCCAGGAGTAATTGGTGTTGGTAGAGCCGGCGGGGCCGGAGGAGGAGATGAAGGGCAGCGAGGGGACGAGGGTATCGCGGATGGAGGTGAAGTTGTTGATATTATCAGATACCTCGTGGTTGCCGATGACGGGGTACCAAAGGAAGCTGGAGCCGAGCACGCGGGTGATGGAGGTCTGGGTCTGGTCGAGGTTGGGGAAGTCGCCGGTGATGACCATGAACTGGGGGGCGGGCATATCGGCAGTGGGCGTATCGAGCCAGGTGCGAACCTGAGCCAGGTTGGCTTCGTCGTTGCTCTGATTGGAGCTGGTGTGCCAATCGCTGGTCACAACAAAGGCGAAGCGATTGGAGACCAGGTTGAAGCAGGCATTATCCGCACCTCCAGTTATGCCGTTTATGTTCTTGTACGACGGCCACATGGATGTAGGGCTGAAGTAGCGCGCCGGGGGTACGCCATCCGCCCACAGCGAGGTGTCGGGCAGCGTACCGGTGTAAGGCGTGCCGGTGGGCAGGCCGTTGGCGTCGAGCTGGGTCAGGGTGACGTCGATCTTGGCGCTGGTGGCGGTCAGTTTGGTGAATTTGGCCTGCAGCCGGTACCAGGTATTGGGAGTTAGGTTGGACAAAGGTACGATTGGGGTTTGGACGCGGGTATCGCTGGCGTCACGCCAATACGTGACAATACCACCGTCTGAGGTATCGAGCTGAACGCCGAACTGGTTGACGGAATCGACGCTGGCGTTATTGATCATCCATCCCAGGCGGTCGTCATCGAATTGTCCGCTCCCATCCGTTTGGTAATCCATCTGGAAGTCGACCCCCAGAAAGTCGGTTGCATTCCAGTTAAACGGATGGGCTGTCCAGGTGAATACGTTGGTGGCTGGAGCCAGGCCAACCGATCCTCCCAGTCCGCTTCCGGAATTAACGACCGGGCCGCTGCCGCCGTCGTACCATCCTGTGTTCGTACCAATCGTCTGGCCCAGCGTGTAGCCGGTTTCGAAATCTGCGCAGATCCCGGCGTGTGGAGTGGGAGGCGGATTGCCGCCTGCGATCCCCTTTAATTCAGCCTCCGACAGGGCGCGGCTGTAAATGCGCACGTCATCGATCTGTCCATCGAAGTATTCGCCCCAGGCTTCGTTGCCGCCGATCCACACCGGGCGGGTGCTGTTAATGATCGTTTGGCTGGCGCTGGCGGTGGTGCCGCGCAGCGTACCATCGATGTAGAAGCGCAGCGCAGTGCCATCGTAAGTGCAGGCCAGGTGGTGCCAGGTATTGGCCGCCAGGATAATGTCGCCCTGCACTTCTTCATTCGCATCTACGGCCGAATCGCCGTCAAAATCGAACCGGCATACCGGGCGGTTGGGGGTGGGCGCATCGTTTGCTCGGGCATAGATCTGCCAATCCATCCAGCCCAATCCGGTGCGCGAACGCTGCATAACGGTCGACCAGGATTGAGTGATCGTATCGGGTTTCACCCAGGCAGCCAGGGTAATGCGGTTACCGGTGAGGCGCAGGCTTGAGCTGTCGGGCACGGTCACACGGTCGTCCGTACCGTCGAAGTTAAGTGCGCTGTTGACCTTTCCGCCGGCTATCCAGGTCGGGCCGTTTTGGAGCGTACCGTTGTTTCCGTACATGGAACTATCTACAGCGCTCGTCCCGCTGCCGGCGTCGAATTTCCAATATCCTACCAGGTCTGTAGGTGGAATTTCGATGAAGGCGGCGCCGACGGTTTTATCGACGTTCATGACGATGCTGGCAGGGTTCGTCGTGCCGACCAAATCACCCGACCAACCGGTGAAGGACCACCCAGTCGAAGGAGTGGCGGTAACCAGGACAGTCTCGCCTTCGTCGTACATGTCTTTCTCGGGATTCCGGCTGACTGCCCCCGAACCGGTAATATTGATTGTGAGCTGATGCTGAGGAGCCTGGATGAAGGTGGCAATGACCGTCTTATCGCCGTTCATGGTCACATTTGCCGGGCTGGTTGTTCCGGTCAGATCGCCCGACCAGCCGGAGAATTTCCAACCGGCTGCCGGCACCGCGGTCAGCGTAACGACATCCCCATATTTGTACGTAAGCGCATCTGGATTCTTAACCACCGAGCCACTACCGGCTGTTGTGATCGTTAATATATATGGAATCGCCGTGAATGTAGCTGTAACCGTCTTGCTGCTGGTCATGCTAATGTTGGTAGGATTATCGGAACCAGTCAAGTCGCCTGACCAACCGGCAAACACCCAGCCTGTGGCAGGTGTCGCGGTCAGTTGGACGGTTTCCCCTTCTGCGTAACTGGCCCGGTTTGGAACTTTAGCGATGCTGCCGCTGCCCACCACGTTGATGGCCAACGTATACTGGTTAGCATTAAAGGTAGCCGTTACAGTCTTATTGCCGTTCATGGTAACGCTGATGGGATTGCTCGTCCCGGTCACGTCGCCCGACCAACTGTCGAACATCTTTCCGGCATCCGGGTTAGCAGTAAGCTGGACCACGGTGCCCTCTAAGTAGCTGGCCTGGTCCGGGATCCTGGTCACCGACCCGCCGCCTACTGCTGTTACAGTCAGGGTATAGGTGGGGATGGCGGCAAAGGCTGCAGTGACCGTTTTATTGCCGTCGATGGTGAGGTTGGCCGGATTGGTCGTGCCGCTCAAGTCTCCGGACCATCCCGTGAAGCGGTAGCCGGCGTCTGGCGTCGCCGTTAGCTGAACGACTTCGCCATTGGTATAAGTGGATTTATCAGGATTACGTGTCACAGAGCCGTTGCCGGTCACATTCACGGTGAGGGTGTACTGGTTTTGGGTGAAGGTGGCCGTTACCGCTTTGTTGGCATCCATCGTGATGCTCGCCGGATTGGCAGAGCCGCTCAGGGCGCCCGACCAGGCGCCGAAGCTCCAGCCGGCAGCAGGCGCCGCAGTTAGCTGGACGGTCTCACCCTGGTTATAAGTGCTCTTATCCGGATTCCGGGTAACTGAGCCGCTGCCAACTGTGCTCACCGTCAGCGTGTATTGCGGAACCGGGTTCATGGCGGCCTGGATTTCGGCCTGGGAGAGGGCCCGGTTATAGATGCGCGTATCGTCGATCTGCCCGTCAAAATACTCGCCCCAGGCCTCATTGCCGCCGATCCATATTGGGCGGGTGCTGTTGACGATCGACTGGTTAGCACTGGTTGTGGTGCCGCGCAGCGTTCCGTCGATGTAGAAGCGCAGCGCTGATCCGTCGTAGGTACAGGCCAGGTGGTACCAGGTATTGGCGGCCAGGATGATATCGCCCTGCACCTGTTCGTTCGTATCAACGACCGAATCGCCGTCAAAATCAAAGCGGCAAACCGGCCGGTTGGGCGTAGGTGCATCCGAAGCCCGGGCGTAGATCTGCCAATCCATCCAATTCAGGCCGGTGCGCGAACGCTGGATGACGGTCGTCCAGGATTGGGTTACGGTATCGGCCATCACCCAGGCCGCGAGGGTGATGCGGTTGCTGGTGAAGTGGAGGGAGGTGGAATCCGCCACGGTCACACGGTCGTTCGAGCCGTCGAGGTTAAGCGCCCCATTTAGCTTGCCGCCAGTGGTCCAGGTGGGGCCGTTCTGCAGCGTGCCGGGATTGTTGTTGCCTGAGCTGTCGGCAGCAACGGTCCCGCTGGTTTCATCGAATTTATAGTGGCCTACCAGGTTAGCGGAGGGCGTTTGAGTGAATGTGGCGGTAACCGCCTTATTGGAATCCATGGTGATGCTGGCCGGGTTGGTCGAGCCGGTCAAGGCGCCGGACCAGGCCGAGAACTGCCATCCGGTTGCCGGAGCAGCCGTTAACTGGACCACATCCCCGGAATTGTAGGTCACTTGATCCGGAACCTTCGTCACGCTGCCACTTCCTGCGATGGTGACCGCAAGCGTGTATTGGACGCGTGTGAACGTAGCAGTTACGGTTTTGCTGCCGTTCATCGCCAACGTCGCCGGATTGGTCGTTCCGGTGAGATCCCCTGACCAGCCGCTAAAAGTCCAACCGGCTTGCGGCGTTGCCGTCAATTGGACCGAGTCTCCGTATACATAGGTGGTTTTATCCGGATTTTTGGTTACGCTGCCGCTGCCAACGGTATTGATCGTCAGGGTATAGGCGGACTGGGTGAAATTAGCTGTGATCGCCTTATTGGAATCCATTGTGACATTCACCGGGCTGGTTGACCCGGCAAGGTCTCCCGACCACCCGCTGAAGATCCACCCGACAGCCGGCGAGGCGGTCAGTTGGACCACGGTTCCTTCGTCGTATGCCGCCTGGTTGGGATTCTTGGTGACGCTGCCGCTCCCAACAACGGTGACAGTCAAAGTGTGTTGGATGCGAGTAAAGGTTGCCGTGACGGTCTTATTGCCGTCCATGGCCAGATTGGCCGGATTTGTTGAACCGCTTAATGCTCCGCTCCAACCCGTGAATGCCCATCCGGCAGCCGGCGAGGCGGTCAATTGGACCGTGTCGCCATAAATGTAAGTAAGATGGTCTGGATTTTTCGTTACGCTCCCATTTCCCACCACGTTAACGGTCAGTGTGTATTGATCCTGGCTAAAGGTAGCCGTGACGGTTTTATCGCCGTCGATTGTAATTGTGGCGGGATTGGATGATTGGTTCAGGTCGCCGGACCAACTGTTGAAGTTCCAACCAGCGGCCGGATTCGCAGTCAATTGGACAGTTTCACCATACACATAAGATGGCTTATCCGGATTCAGGGTCACCGATCCGTTGCCGGTAATATTGACCGTCAGCGAATAAGAAATGGCCGTGAACGTGGCCGTCACCGTGCGGTCGGCATCCATCGTTATGGAAACCGGGCTTTGCTTACCGCCCAGGTCGCCCGACCACCCTGAGAAAGTCCAGCCGGCAGCCGGGGCCGCTGTCAGTTGGACGGTGGCGCCTTCATCGTAAGCAGACTGGTCGGGGACTTTGGTGACCGATCCGCTTCCAACAACGGTAACAGTCAATGTGTGTTGTATGCGAGTAAAGGTGGCCGTAACGGTCTTGTTGCCGTTCATCGTCAAATCGGCCGGGCTTGCGGAGCCAGACAGATCGCCGGACCACCCGGTGAACCTCCAGCCGGCGGCAGGCACGGCGGTTAATTGGACCAAGTTCCCGTACACATAGGCTGCCTGGTCCGGGTTCTTAGTGACCGTCCCCGAGCCGATTGTATTGACGGTCAGGGTATAGGTATCCTGAAGGAATATGGCTGTTACAGCTTTATCCTCGTCCATAAGGATATTTACCGGGTTCGCATTCCCGCTCAAGGCGCCGGACCACGCAGAAAAGGTCCAGCCGGGATCGCTAGTCGCCGTCAACTGGACGGATTCGCCGTAGGTATAGCTTGATTTATCCGGATTGCGGCTGATGCTGCCGCTGCCAACTGGAGTGATTGCAAGGGTATAGGTGTTCTGGGAAAAGGTAGCTGTTACCGTTTTATTGGAGTCAATGGAAAGAGATGCCGGATTATCGCTGCCGCCGGCATCACCGGACCAGCCGGCAAAAGTCCATCCAAGAGCCGGGGTGGCTGTCAGGCTGACACTTTCGCCGTAGGAATAGGTCGCTTTTTCCGGGTCCCTTGTAACCGTCCCGCTGCCGACGATGTTTATCGTTACCGTGTACGGGATGGCTGCGAAAGTCGCGGTGACTGACTTGTTGCCATCCATCACGACTGTAACCGGGTTATCTGTTCCGGTCAGGCTGCCTGACCAACCGGTAAACGACCAGCCCGGTTGTGGGGTTGCGGTTAACTGAACGCTCGTACCCTCCTCGTAAGTAGCCTGATCGGGGGCTTTCGTGACCGAGCCGCTGCCGACCACGCTCAAATTCAGCGTGTATTGCTCCGGCGGGATCTCGCTAAACGTTGCCGTGACGGCCTTGTTTCCGTCCATGGTGAGCGATTGCGGGCTGGCAGAGCCGCTCAGGTCGCCGGACCATCCGGCAAAAGCCCAGCCGCTGTCTGGCAGGGCGCTCAATTCGACCGATTCGCCCTGGTAATAGGATACTTTGTCCGGATTGCGGGTAATGGAGCCGTTTCCGACGACGGTCAATGACAGGGTGTACTTTGGAAGTTCGCTGAAATTAGCCGTGACCGTCTTATTGCCATCCATAGTAATGGAGACCGGATTGGACGTGCCGCCGGCATCGCCGGACCATCCGGTAAAGCTCCAACCCGGTTGACTGGTCGCTTTCAGTTGGACGGTCTCGCCATAAGTGTAGGTGGCTTTATCGGGTGTTTTGCTGACACTACCGCTTCCTACCACGTTAACCGAAAGCGTGTACTGGTCCTGTGTAAATGTGGCGGTTACGGCCTTATTGGCATCCATCTTTATGGTGATCGGGCTGCTTGAACCACTCAAATCTCCCGACCAGCCGCCGAACGTCCAGCCTTGTCCGCTGATTGCCGTCAGTTCGACTTCCTCGTTATAAGCATAGCTGGTCTTGTCTGGATTCTTGGTGACGCTTCCGCTGCCAGCAACCGTGATAGACAGGCTGTATTGGTTGGCGCTGAAGTTGGCAGAGATGGTTTTATTGCCGTCGATCGTGATTGTCGCCGGGTTATCGGAGCCGCTCAGGTCGCCGGACCAGCCGCTAAAGTTCATCCCGGGTTCCGGATGGGCAGTCAACTGCACCTGGCTGCCTTCGAGATAAAACTCCTGGTCCGGGCTCTTCGTCACTGAACCACCGGGAGCCGTATTAATGACCAGGGAATAGGTTGGAATGGCAGTGAAAGTCGCAGTTACGTTCTTGCTGGTATCCATGCTGACCGTAACGGGGTTGGCAGAGCCGGTTGTCCCGCCGCTCCAGCCGGAAAACCGGAAGCCTTCTGCCGGTGTCGCTGTCAACTGGACGGTTTCACCATATGTGTAAGTCGGCTTGTCCGGATTTTTACTGACCGTCCCGCTGCCTGCCGGGTTAACGTCGACAGTCAGGGCATATTGGTTCTGCGTAAAGGTTGCGGTCACCGTTTTTGCGCCGTCCATAAGGATCGTCGCCGGGTTATCGGCGCCGCTCAAAGCGCCGGACCAACCGGCAAAGCTCCAACCGGCTGCGGGGGTTGCAGTGAGCTGGACGCTTTCACCCTGGTTATAGCCGGTTTTATCCGGAACCTTGGCGACCGTCCCGCTGCCGACCACATTGACGGTCAATGCATATTGAATTTGCGCGAATGTGGCTGTTACGCTCTTATTTCCATTTACCGTTATTGTGGCAGGGTTGGCTGAGCCGCTTAGGTCGCCCGACCAGCCTGAGAATGTCCACCCGGCGGAAGGAGTCGCGGTTAATTGAACCGTTTCACCATAAGTGTAAGTCGCCTTGTCCGGATTTTTCGTAACCGTTCCATTGCCTACAACGTTAACCGATAACGAGTATTGGTTTTGGGTAAACGTAGCGGTGATCGTTTTATTGGCGTCCATCGTTACAGTCGCCGGATTGGCGGAGCCGGTCAGCGAGCCCGACCAACCCGAGAAACTCCAGCCGGCTGCCGGCGTGGCGGTTAGCTGAACAGTCTCGCTCTGGTTGTAGCTGGCCTTGTCGGGATTTTTTGTCACTGTGCCGCTGCCGGCCGTATTCACGGTGAGCGTATACTGCTGCGTGGGAGCCATAATGGCCTGGATCTCGGTCTGGGAGAGAGCCCGATTGTAAACGCGGGCATCATCGATCTGACCATCCAGGTATTCGCCCCAGGCTTCGTTTCCTCCCAGGGACACAGCGCGGCCGCTGTCGCGAATGGTCTTGCTGGCAGCAGTGGTGGTGCCGCGCAGCGTGCCGTCGATGTAGAACCGGATCGCAGAACCGTCGTACGTGCAGGCCAGGTGGTACCAGGTGCTGGTTGCCAGGGTGATATTTCCCTGCACCTGTTCATCGGCATCGACCACCATGTCGCCGTCCCAATCGAAGCGGCAGACGGGCCGGTTGGCAGTTGGAGCATCGGAAGCCCGGGCATAGATCTGCCAGTCCATCCACTGCAGATTGGAACGGTCGCGCTCGATGACGGTGATCCAACTGCGGGAGTTGGTATCCAGCCGCACCCATGCAGCCAGCGTGGCAGCGTTCGTATTTAATGCCAGGCTGGTGCTGTGAGGCACGTTCACGCGGTCATTCGTGCCGTCGAAGTTCAGGGCTCCGTTGAGCTTCCCGGCGGTTGTCCAGGTTGGACCGTTGAGCAGCGTGCCGGTGTTATTATTCCCCGAGCTGTCCGCGGCAGTGGTGCCGCTCGTCTCGTCGAACTTCCAATGCGCCATCAAGTCGGTGGCGGCCGAAGCGGTGCTGACACCAAGCGTGCCAAATGTATTGAAAATGAGGCTGATCAGGACAAGGAAACGGAAGAATTTCATTTTAGGCTCCTCTAAATCAAACAAAGTACTTGTTTGAAGTATGGAGGGCCGGTTTCGCAATTGGCTTCCCAGGGACCTCGCCCACCGTTTGGATGAGCTTTGCGACCAAATTAAAACCCCTGGTTCATCGCCGCCACAACCATATGGATTGGGAGCACACCGGCCTGAAAAGAAAGCTCAGGCAGATATGCCATAGCGGTTGGTGCCAGTACTTTAAAAAACAGGTAATGCGGCCGTAGACGGTCGCTTAGTTGGGTCTAATGCTCCCCGCCGACCCATGCAGAACGAAAATTACCATCTTTGATTGGATTAATATGCCTTGCATGCGTTCCTGGTTTGTATAGCTTTTAGCTTTGTCGAATGCTTTTCCCCATTACCGACATTAAATGCATCTAATAAGAAGCTTACCAAATTATTATAGTTATATTCCTTTTAAATTACAAGAACTATTCTTCATAAATCGCGCATGATAGATATTACGAGCTCTTCGAGGGTGGCTCGAACCTATCAATTCAGGCGTAATCTTTTCGTAAGGATTACTTCCCCGGCAGGTAATCGATTGGTTGTACGATTTTAAGGCGAACTTTATCTAGACTGGAGGATTTTTCAATGAGACGATTTATCTTCATAACGTTAGGATTGGCGCTGGTGGGCTGCACAGTCATCCCGCCAAATTCCCCCACGATGCACCTCAATCCCAAAATATACCTTTATTTGAAAACAAAACACCTGCCGCCGGGAGCGCCGGCCAAATGGCGGATTTTCCGGACTTCGGTCCGGCGCTGATGGACATCCAGCGCATAGGGCGGGTGCTGGCGAATCTGGTCGGCAATGCCCTGCATCACACGCCCCAGAATGGGCTCATTTCAATTTCCGCCGATCGGATGGGAGGTTCGATCCGCGTGACTATCCAGGATAACGGCGAGGGGATCCGGCCTGAAGACCTGCCGTATGTATTCGACCGGTTCTATCGCGGCGAAAAAAGCCGCAGCCGGGATTCCGGCGGCGCCGGATTGGGCCTGGCGATTGCGCGTGGGATTATCGAAGCCCACCACGGAACCATAGGGATAGAAAGCCAGCTGGGCAAAGGGACAAACGTCTGGTTCACGCTTCCAATATAATGGTATTATTCAGCACTCCTGGAGGCTAACATGCTCTCTACCCAAGACTTCATCCGCCTGTTCACGATTGAAAACAACCTCATCAAAGATCAGACCGCCGGCCTGACCCAGGCCGACACACTGATCCAGCCGAAGCCCAGCGGCAACTGCATGAACTGGGTGCTCGGCCACATCCTCGAAAGTCACATCACCCTGCTCGTCACACTGGGGGGCGCCTCACCGGTCGACCCGGCGATCCTGGAAATCTATAAACGCGAATCGGACCCGATTACGGCCAGCCGGCCCGAGGTGGTCTCCGTCGAGCGCCTGCTGGAAGGGATAAACGCTGTCCACGAGGCGCTGGTGGCGCGCCTGGCTCAGATGGACCCGGCTGAGTTCGCTCGTGAGATCCAGTATAATGGGCGCACGACCACTTTGGGTTGGCGTCTCGTCTTTCTGCAATTCCATTTCACCTATCATGTTGGCCAGCTCGAGCTGCTGCGCCAGCTTGCCGGACACACCGAAAAGATTGTATAAAGACTGTAAATGTTAACTTGGATTTGTTACGACTTTCTTACGAGAGTATTATCTTTTACAGTCTCCTGGATCAGGTTCGTCACCAGGGCTGTCCAACCAGTCTGGTGGCTGGCGCCTACTCCAGCGCCGCTGTCGCCGTGGAAGTATTCGTAAAATAACAGGTTGTCGCGCCAGTAAGGATCCACCTGGAAAATTGATTCACCGCCGAAAACCGGACGCCGCCCGCCGTTGGCCGGGTCGCGTTTGAAGATGCCCGCCAGCCGCCGGGCAAGCTCGTCGGCCGCCTGGCCGAGGGTGAGCATGCGCCTTGAACCGAGCGGGACCTCGACCTTGAACGATTCGCCGTAGTGCTTAGCGTATTTGCGCAGGCTCTCGACCAACAGGTAGTTGACCGGGAACCAGATCGGGCCGCGCCAGTTCGAGTTGCCTCCAAACAGGGCGCTGCTAGATTCGGCTGGCTCGTAATGCACACTGTGGACCATTTCGCCCACCTGGAATTCAAATGGATGCTCAGCGTGGAAACGGGACAGGGCGCGCAGTCCGTAATCGGACAAAAACTCATCGGAGCTGAAAACTCTCTCCAGGATACGTTTTAGCTTTTCACGGCCGACGATGGCCAGGTGGAACTGCCCGCCGGCGCCCATTTCGGTGAGCGAGGCTACGTTTTCGATCAGGCTCGGGCGATAGCGGAAGAACCATTCCATCCGCCGCTTGAAATGCGGCAGCGAGTCCAGCAGTTCGCGATCCAGGATCTCGACTGCAAACAGCGGGATCAACCCGACAAACGAGCGGATCTTCAACGGAATGAAATGGTCCTCTTCGGTGTGCAGCACGTCGTAAAAAAAGCCGTCCTCGTCATCCCAAAGGCTCAATCCGTGACCGCCCATGGCGCTGAGTGCATTGGCGATGTAGATGAAATGCTCGAAGAATTTGGTGGCGATGTCCTCGTAGCCCGGGTTGGTCCTGGCCAGCTCCAGGGCAATGGCGAGCATGTTCACGCAGTACATGCCCATCCAGGCGGTGCCGTCCGCCTGTTCCAGGTGGCCGCCGGTTGGTAGGGGGCGGCTGCGGTCGAACACACCGATGTTGTCCAATCCCAGGAACCCGCCCTGGAAGACGTTGTTGCCCTCCGCATCCTTGCGGTTCACCCACCAGGTGAAATTGAGAAGCAGTTTCTGGAAGATGCGCTCCAGGAAGACCGTATCGGCCTTGCCGCTGATTTCGCGGGAGATTTTGTAGACCTGCAGGGCGGCCCAGGCGTGCACCGGCGGATTGACGTCGCTGAACGACCATTCGTAGGCCGGGAGCTGACCGTTGGGGTGCATGTACCACTCGCGCACCAGCAGGATGAGCTGGCGCTTGGCCCATTCGGGATCGATCTGGGCGATGGCCGGCGTGTGAAAAGCCAGGTCCCAGGCCGCATACCAGGGGTATTCCCATTTGTCCGGCATGGAGAGCACGTCCAGGTTGTATAAATGCTTCCAGGCTGCATTGCGCCCCTGCCGGCGTGAGTCCTGCGGCATGGGCTGGCCGGGGTCTCCGTCCAGCCACAGTTCGACGCTGTAATGATAGAACTGCTTGCTCCACAGCAGGCCGGCGTAGGCCTGGCGCTGAATGGATCGCTCGTCATCGCTCAGGCTTTTCGGCTGGAGCGCGGCGTAGAATTCATCCGCTTCGGCGATGCGCCGCTGAAAGATCGCCTCGAAATCTGCAAATGGGTCGGGCTGGGAAACATTGGAAAAGCGCACCCGGACTGAATATGATTTTCCAGAAGGAACGATGGCCTGGAAGTTGGCCGCAACCTTTGTGCCGCGTTGATCCGGGTTGACGCGCTCCATCCTCCCGCTGACCACGGCTTCGTGGATGCCGTCTTTGACGTAGGGGGTCGGGTTGGGAGAGCCGAACAGCCTTTCGGTATTGGTGTTGTTTTCGGTGAACAGCAGTTGGGTGGATTCTGGCTGTGCATCCGCCTGCACGTACCAATAGCGGTCGCCCAAATGGCGGTCCTGGAGCTTAACGACACCGGCTCCGTGGGCTTTCAATTCCGGGTGGGCATTCCTGGCTCCCCAGGACCAGGTGTTGCGGAACCACAGGTGGGGCAAGATGTGGATCGGGGCTGCTTCAGGTCCGCGGTTGGTGGCGGTGATCCGACACAGGATATCTTCCTGACCGGCCTTGGCGTATTCGATGACTACGTCGAAGTAACGGTTTTCAATAAAATCCTGGCGCAGCGCATCGATCAGCTCATATTCGCCCTGGTCACGCCCGCGGCTGCGGTTTTGCTCAATCAGGTTGGCGTATGGGAACTCGGCCTGCGGATATTTATAGAGCATCTTCATGTAGGCGTGCGAGGGCAGGCCGTCCAGGTAGAAATAATTTTCCTTCACGTCTTCGCCGTGGTTGCCCTCGGACCCGCTCAGGCCGAAGAGGCGTTCTTTCAGGATCGGATCGCGCTCGTTCCACAGGGCAACCGCCAGGCAGGCGTTTTGGAAGCGGTTGCAGAATCCGCCCAGGCCGTCTTCGTTCCACCGGTATGCCCGGCTGCGGGCGTGGTCGTGCGGGAAGTAGCTCCAGGCCGAGCCGTTCGGGCTGTAATCCTCCCGTACGGTGCCCCAGGCCCGTTCGCTGAGGTAAGGGCCCCACTCTTTCCAGTCTGCGCTGCGGTTTTCCGAAGCGGCCAGTCGTTTGTACTCGGCAGTATCGGATAAGGACACGGATGTTCTCCTATTTGCATATTCTCGAGCGTTCAAGATATTATTGACCCATTATGTTATAATTTGACAGTTATTTAGTCTTATCCACGCGCAAATCGTTACACTGCGAACAGGAAAGCAAGCCGATGGAAGAGGGATTGAACTGGGCTGGTTCCTCATATCAAGTGGAAGACCCCGGAATCCTGGAAGCGCTGCGCAGAGGGGATGAAAGGGCCTTCCTGGCGCTGGTTAATAATTACCACTCTGTCATGATTCGCATAGCCATGATCTATCTGCCCGATCCTACCGTCGCCGAGGAAATTGCTCAGGAAGCCTGGCTAGGGGTTCTGAAGGGCATCCAGCGCTTCGAAGGGCGCAGCACGCTGAAGACCTGGATTTTTAAGATTCTTACCAATCTCGCCATGACGCATGGGAAAAAAGAGCGCCGCAACATTTCCTTTTCCGATTTAGGCGGCTTCAGCGATGAAGACGACGACCCGGCTGTAGACCCGGAAAGGTTCTACCCACCGGATTCGCCGCGCTACCCGGGAGGGTGGATCGCCTTCCCTCACCCTTGGGACCTACCAGTTGAGGAAAGGATGATCTCACAGGAGATCAATGAGCTGATTCTAAAGGCGATCGACGCGCTGCCGGCCAGCCAGAAAATGGTGGTTACGTTGAGGGATCTCGAAGGCTGGACTTCTGAAGAATTGTGTAACGTTTTTGAGATAACCGAGACTAATCAGAGAGTGTTGTTACACCGGGCGCGAGCGAAGGTTCGCCGCGCCCTGGAAGGCTATTTTGAGGCGGCGTCGGAAATATGACCAACAACGATCTTACATGCCAGGAACTGGTTGAGCTGGTTACCGATTATCTGGAAGACAAGTTGGATGCGGCAGATAAAACCCGTTTTGAATCCCATCTGATGATATGCGAGGGCTGCCGGACTTACCTTACCCAGATTCAACAAACGATCCAATTAATGGGCAAGGTAACCGAGGATGAGATTCCGGAGGAAGCCAAAGACCATCTGCTGGATGTATTTAAAAAGTGGAAGACGAATTAAGAAACCTGACCTTGAGTTTGGCCTTTTTCGAAAAG
>DBMK01000141.1 GCA_002298885.1 Anaerolineaceae bacterium UBA700 | reverse complement strand
AATCGCCCAAAAACTCGGAATTATTACTTCTCCCATCCCCTTAAGGGGAGGGGCCGGGGGAGGGGTCCTGTTCAAGGCAAAATAGTCCCTGCAATAATACTTTTGCCTGATCCAATTAGTACCGGCGATCGGATATCTTATAGTCATCCAATCGCTTTTTTGTTTCTAAGGAGAAAACACCATGTTCCAAACAATCGTCAATTCACTCATCGTCTCGATCCCGGTCGGACTTCTGACCGCAGCCATCGTCCTCATCCGCGCCAGCAATTTCGCCGAACCGGCCCAGATTGCGGCAAAGGGCGCCATCAGCGCCAGCCTGCAAACGGCGCTCGGATACCTGATTGGCGCAGTCGTCTTCGGCATCATCGCTGTATTCACCTTCCAGTGGATGGCCGGGCGCTGGCCCGAGAATATCAAGGACCTGTTCTTGAAGGTTGCCATCGGATTGGGCGTCTTCTTCACTATTCTGGCCTTCGTGGTCTGTCCGCTGATTAAGCTCAACCGGGCGCCCGAGTTCACCGCCATGCACCTGGTCTGGGTCGCCGGCTTCGGCTGGCTCATGCCCACCCTGCTCAAACTCTAATCAGAAGAAAAAACTGGTTCGAAATGCGCCTTCGGCGCATTTCGAACCAGTTTATTTAACCTTAAGGAGGTTATCCAATGGATTTAAGCAAATCAGGCCGGGTTGAAATCCTGGTCAGAGAGCACATCGACGCGCATTGGGTTAACTGGTTCGAGGGGTACACCCTCGTTCACCCGGTAACGGGCGGGACGTTGATCACGGGGGAAATCCCCGACCAGACGGCTCTGTTCGGGCTCCTGGCCCGCATTCGTGATTTGAACCTGACCCTGATCTCCGTGCAGCGGACCTACCAATGACGGCGATGCCTGCGGCTCGTTTTTCCCAATGTTCGATCCCCCAGATTATAATTAGCCCGGCTTGAATAATTATCCCGTAGAACCCATTGAAGCTTCAAATGCATAGCCGGAAATTATCTCTAAATCCCCGTTCGTTGCGGCAGCGGCCATCCACATACATTATTATCGTCCTCGTGGTGTACCTGGTCGTCGGCGCTCTGATTGTTACCCATTTTGGCGAGTCTTGGGACGAGCCCCTGCGCTACGAATATGCCCGGCGATCCCTGGCGGCTTACTCGGGGGTCAGCAGCAACCTGGCCGATGAAAAAGGCCCGTTCTTCAATATGCTCGGCATGTTGGGAGCGAATGGGCTGCAACTGCTCGTCTCGGGCTGGAAATGGATCGACGGCTGGCATTTCATGACCTACCTCTCATTTTTGATGGGGGTGTATTTCTTTTACCGCTTGTGCCGGCGCCTGGTTGAGCCGGGTCCGGCCCTGGCAGCCACTTTATTGTTCAGCACCCAACCTGTCATCTGGGGCCATGCCTTCATGAACCCCAAAGATATCCCCTTTATGTCGTTCTTTCTGGCCAGTGTGACCCTGGGCCTGGATATGGCCGACCATTATAGCCCACAAGGAAATGCGCCGGGCGCCTGGCAGCTATTCCACGGCGGCATCAGCCAGGATTGGCAGTCGGCCCCTCGGCACCTGCGCAGGCTGTGGATGGCGATGCTGTTCGCCTGGGTGGCCCTGCTGCTGGCCTACCCGTTCGTCCAGTCGGCAATTGCCGGTCTCGCCGCGCAGGTTTACAACGCTCCCGCCGAAAGTTGGATCAAGCAGTTCTTATCTGCTTTCGATCCAAACGCCAGCCTGAAATCCCCCCTCACATACACGCATAAAGCCCAAACTCTCGACACAATTTTGTTCGCCATTATCTTGATCGGGATCAGCCTTGCGCTCATCCTGGTGGGGCGGCGTATGTTTAATGTTACGGCCGGGCGATTCTCGGGATTTTCGTTCCGGCCGCGCACCTGGCTGCCCAATTTATCCGCCTGGGTCCGAGCCAGGCTGGCCGCCCTCCGGCGAGACCTGCCTTCCAGTTGGAATGCATTTGGGGCGTCCCTGCGCAACCTGGCCGGGCGGGTATGGAAGGCGGTGGCTCAGCCGCGAGTCATCCTCGCAGCCTGTTTCCTGGGATTTTGCAGCGCCATCCGCACCCTGGGGCCGGCTTCAGGCCTGCTGGTGGCGGTTTATTTCTTATTCAAATCCAGGCAAAAGGCCATCCCGGTGCTGCTGGTGTATTTTGGGATTGGCGCATTGGTCACCTACCTGTTCTGGCCATATTTATGGAGTTCTCCGGTCGGCCATTACCTGGCGGCGTTCTCCCAGGCGGAAAATTTTGAAGGGGTCGCCACAATTACGTTCAACGGGCTAGTCTATCCGGGTGAAAATCCGCCCACCGGTTATCTTCCGACCCTGATCGGCCTGCAGTTCACCGAAACCGCCCTGGCGCTGGTCCTGGTGGGGGTCATTCTGGCCGGGGTACTGCTATGGAAGCGCCGCGGCCCGCGCCTGGAGATCCTGTTGCTGTTGGTTTGGTTCGCCGCCCCGCCCGCCGCCGCGATCTACCTGCGCTCGAATCTTTACAACAATTTCAGGCAGTTTTTGTTCATCATTCCACCCCTTTTCATTCTGGCCTCCCTGGGATTACAGCCTCTTTGGACGCTTCTGAAATTATTGAACCAGAAAGCAGTGTTCGTTTTGCTCGCCGGCGCATTGCTTCTGCCGGGGCTGTATTGGGATTTTGCCCTCCACCCGTACGAATATATCTATTACAACGGCCTGACCGGCGGCGTAAACGGCGCCTTCAGGTTGTACGATTTGGATTATTGGGCGACGTCGTATAAAGAGGACCTGGAATTCCTGAACGCGGTGGCTCCTCAGAATGCAGTAGTGTTGGCCGACGGGCAAGATTTAATCGCCATACCTTACGCCCGGTCCGATCTGAAGATCCTTTCGCGGCCCCTGCCGCCCGGCTCTGCCGAACCGAATTATTACGCCGTCATCCAGGCGATAAACGACAGGGACGAGACCTTCTATCCGGAATCAAAGGTAATTTTCCAGGTCAAACGCGGCGACGCCATCCTGTCCGTCGTCAAACAAGTCCGACCTGGCGATTTTATCGGCCACCAATAATCTTTATTAACCTCAACGGGTAAGGTTTTTTAAGG
>DBMK01000196.1 GCA_002298885.1 Anaerolineaceae bacterium UBA700 | reverse complement strand
CGAAACAACCCCTAAAATATCCTTAATTTCTGAGCATCCAGATGCGCCCCTGGGCCTGTCCGTGGGGAGCGCAGGAATCGGCCACGGGGCAGCCACCGCAGGGCTCGGCGCAGCCGGTGTTAATCCGGGTGAGGACACCCATCCGCTCCAGGTCCTCGAGCATGACCAGGACCAGGCCGCGGCTGATGTTCAGCCTGGCGGCCAGTGCAGCCGGTTGGAGGGTGCCATTATTGCGGATTTCGGCGAGCAGTCTTTCCAGCATTTTATATCCCTATAGCGCTGGCGATGGCGTAAACCGCGCTGCCGGCGCCAACCGAAAGGACCAGCATGAAGGCGATGTTGAGCAGCGTCCAGCGCCAGGAGCCGGTCTCCTGACGGATGGCAGCGACAGTGGCCGCGCAAGGGATGAAGAGCAGCGAAACGGTGAGGAAGGCGAGGGCCGTGGCGGGCGTGTAGGCTGCAGCCAGGCTCTGGGCCAGGCCGGCGTTGGCGCCCCGCCCGAAGAGCACACCCAGGGTGGCAATCGAGTTTTCCTTAGCCAGGAAGCTGGTCAACAATGCCACGGTCAGCTTCCAATCCATGCCCATCCAGCGCCCGACCGGTGAGACGAGTTCGCCTAGTTTTGCCAGGAAGCTGGTCTGTAAATTCCCGCCTGGCAGGGTAGACAGGAGCCATATTCCGACCGACATTGCCAGGATGATGGTGCCGGCCTTCTTGATGAAAGCCAGCGAGCGCTGCCAGACCAGCAGGCCGATCGTACGGGCGTTGGGCACGTGGTAAAGTGGCAACTCCATGATGAAAGCGGAACGCTCGCCTTTAAATAGAATGCGGTTGAGGGCGATCCCGGAAACGACCAGGAAAACAAGCGCCAGCAGGATCAGGCCCCAGGAGTAGAGCGTGGATTGGGCGCCGAAGAAGGCCGGGGCAATGAAGGCCAGTACTGCCATGCGCGCCGTACACGGCACCAGCGGAGCCACCAAAATGGTCAGCAGGCGGGCCTTGGGNNCGTGCCCATCACCGCCGGGACGTTGCAGCCGAAGCCAAGGAAGATAGGCAGGAAGGATTTGCCGTGCAGGCCCATCAGGTGCATAAAATTATCCATGACGTAGGCCGCCCGCGCCATATAGCCCACGTCCTCCAACAGGCCGAAGGCGGCGAAGAAGATCACCATGATCGGCAGAAAGGTCAACACCGAGCCGGCGCCGCCGATGATGCCGTCCACCACCAGGCTGCTCAGCCAGTGCGGAGCTTGCGCCAGCAGTCCTGTGCTGAGCGCTGCCAGTGGGGCGTTGATGCTTGCATCCAGCCAGGTTTGTAGCGGCGCGCCCAGGTTGAATGTCAGCCAGAAGACCAGGCCCAGGATACCGGCCAGGGTGAACAGGCCCCACACGGGATGGGTGGCAAAGCGGTCCAGGCGGTCGGTGAGGCTGATTTGCCCCAGGCGGGGCTGGGTGACGGCTGCCCGTACCATGCGCCCGATCCAATCGTAGCGCCCGGAAGCAATCGCCAGCATAGCATCCTCGTGCTTCTCAAGGATGGCGGCTGTGGCGGCCCAGCGCTCTGGCGGGAGAGATTCCTTCATACGCCGGGTCATCTCGGCGTCGCCTTCGAGCAGTTTCATCGCCGCCCAATCCGTCGGGTAGGGCTCGGGCACGAAGCCGTCCACATGGCGGATCACCTCGTCCAGGATGGCGCGATGGTCACTGCGGATTTCTGGCAGATGGGGGGTCAGGCTGCGCTGTCCTTCCAGGCCGCGCTCCACTTCGGCCAGCAGTTCGCGCACGCCGGCGGCGCGGGTGGCGGTTATGGGGATCACCGGTACGCCCAGGGCGGCCTGGAGCACGTCCGGCTCGACCACAATCCCCTCCTGCTCGGCCACATCCATCATGTTGAGCGCCACTACCAGCGGTGCCGGCAGGCAGATCAGCTCGGANNTTGGCCGCGCTCACCACCGCAACCACCACGTCGGGCCGCTCGCGCAGGATGAACTCGCGGGCGATCACTTCCTCTGGCGAGTTGGCCGTCAGGCTGTACGTGCCCGGCAGGTCGACGATGCGGTAGTCGCGGTTGTTATGCTGGAAGATCCCCTGGCGCTGTTCGACCGTCTTGCCGGGCCAGTTGCCCACGTGTTGGTTGAGGCCGGTCAGCAGGTTGAACAGGGTCGATTTGCCCATGTTGGGCTGGCCGGCCAGCGCCAGGGTAGCCGTGTTCAGGCCAACCGAGGTGGAAAACTGCACATTGGCGGCAGGGGTGTGGCAGGCCGTCATGCCTCGTCTCTCCGTACGGTGGTGCGCCGCGCCTCCTGGCGTCCCAGGGCCACCCGGGTGCCGCGCACGAGCACCAGCAGGGGACCGTGGCCGTAATTTTGGGTCATTTGGATCTCGACCCCCGGGGTAAAGCCGAGGGAGCTCAGGCGGCAGGCGACCTCTCTTTCGGCGTGAATTTCAGCTAACGTAGCATGCTGGCCGGCTTTCAGGTCAGCCAGGGGGAGCAGGGTAAATGCGCCGGGTTGCATAGAAGATCCTTACCTTCGGAGATAGACTGCCAGGTTCTCAGGTATAATTGAATCAACGAATCAATGATGTATTGATTAGTATATGCTAATTAAATAAATTAGCTAAGTAATATTCAGATGATGTTCATTGTGACATACGTCACGTTGGCCGATATGAATGACAAAATAAGCCCGACGATCGAAGACTATTTGGAGGTGATGTATGTGCTGGAGCGGGACGGTGAGCCAGTGGTTGGGGTGCGCCTGGCCGAGCTCCTGGGCGTCACACCGCCTACCGTCACCAATACCCTCAAACGCATGCTGCGCGACGACCTGGTGGCGGTAGATGCCGAGCGCCACACCTCCCTGACCGCCCACGGGCGCGAAGCCGCCAGCTCGATCATGCGCCGGCACATGCTGGCGGAATGGATGCTGGCGCGCATGGTCTCCTGGTCGCGCATCCACAGGGAGGCGCACGCCCTCGAGCACGTCATGTCCAACGAGGTCGAGGCGGCCTTGATCGCCGAGCTGAATGACCCCGACGTCTGCCCGCATGGCAACCCTCTCCCCGGCCACGAAGGCGCGGTCAAACCCTGGGTGCCGCTGACGATGGCCCCGCTGGGAGCCCGGCTGGTCGTCCGGCGGATCCACGAGTTCGCCGAAGGGAATGAGCAGGTGATGGTTTTCCTGGAGGAGAACCACATCGCCCCCGGCCAGGAGATCGTTGTCCAGAACGTACTTGATTTTAACCAGACGATGAATGTGGCTGTGGGCGACCGTGCGGTTTCATTGGGGTTTGTGGTGGCCAGGTATGTTTTTGTAGAAACCCTGGCCTGATCGATCCGTACCCGTCACGGTTGGTATCTCTTTTGATGCCATAAGCAGGGCCTTTTACCCAGTTTTAAACTCAATTTTACCTGACCTTTACTGCATATATATACATCAAATTGTATAAACAATGCAGGTACACAACCCTGGGCGTATTACGCCTTTTTGGGATCCACCTCTACACCTGGTCAGGAGAAAGACACATGCAAGCAAAGAATGATTCGATAAGACAGCGCCTTTCCTGGTCTCATTGGAAAATCAGCGCCAAGATCACTGCCATCGTGTTGGCGACTCTAATACTGACCACTGCAGCCTTCATCGTCTCCAGCTTCTACATTAATTCAAACCAGAACAACCAGGCNNCTTGCAGACCAGGCGCTTATGCGCGCGGCTGAGAAAGTGACTGGCGGCGTCCAGGTTTTGCAGACCCTGGCGATGAATCAGTCCATCGTTGAAGCCGTCCAGGCTGCCAATGCAGCCCGCAGTGATTGGACCCCGGAAAAGGTCGCCGGGTTAGATAAAGCCTGGATCGACGGCGATCCCACTATCAAGACGATCCAAAATGAAATTGCTGGAAATCCGCTCAGCGCCTATTTGAAGAGTTTCGTTAAAGCGAATCCGAGTGAGGTGGAAGTTTTTGTAACCGATGAAAAAGGTCTGAACGTTTCAATGACCGACAAGACCAGTGATTTTCTGCAAGGGGACGAGGGTTGGTGGAAATCGGCCTTTAACAACGGAAATGGTGCAGTATTCGTGGATAAGGTGGCATACGATGAGAGCACCAAGGCCTATGCCATGAACATTGGCGTGCCGGTGCTCGATCCTGCTACTCAGAAGACCATCGGCATCCTGCGCGGCACCCTGGATGTGTCCATTGTTATCAGCGTACTGGGTGAGATCAAAGTGGGTGATACCAGCGCCGTGATGCTGGTCGATGCGGACGGCAACGTGCTTTACAGCCCAGATTCTGTCATGCTGAATAAGCCGGCCCCAACCTGGTTGGCCGATCTGCTCAAGATTGAAAAGAGTGGCTGGTCGTTCTCTCAGGATATTTCCGGCCGTCCGGCTTTTGCCGGATACAGCCACCCGCAAGGCGATATGGAAAAAGCCCTCGGCTGGCGGCTGGTTATCACCCAATCCGTGGCTGAAGTTAACCAGTCTCTGGCATCTAGCCTGCTCGTGAGCCTGGTGACAGGTGCAGCAGTAGCCCTGTTAGCCCTTCTGATCGGATTACGTGTGATTAGATCCGTTACCAAACCCATCGTTTCTCTGACCAATAATTTGAGAACGCTGGCGGGTGGAGATCTTGACCTGGAGAGCCAGAATCTGGCTTATCTGGAGAACATCAGCCACCGGCAGGACGAAGTGGGAGCCATGTGTGACGCCAGCCTCAACCTGCTTGGGTATATGCAAGAAATGGTGGGCAGCGCGCGCAAGGTCGCCAGCGGAGACCTGACCGTCTCCGTCCGTACGCGGTCAGAGCGCGACGAGTTGGGCAATGCTTTTGCAATGATGGTCGCTAACTTGTTGAAACTGGTTAGGCAGGTTTCCGAAAACGCCCGCAAGCTCAACGAATCCTCATCACAGATGGCTGTTGCCGCTGAACAGGCCGGCAGCGCCACTTCTCAGATTGCAGAAACCATTCAGCAGCTCACCCAAGGCGCCATCCAGCAGTCAGAGGCCGTCAACAAGACAGCCGGCTCGGTCGACCAGATGAGCCATATGATTGACAGCGTATCGCGCGGCGCGCAGGAACAGACTGCTGCCATGCAGCGGGCATCAAAGGTAACCAAACAGATCTCCAGCGCCATCGAACAAGTGGCAGGCAATACCCAGGTGGTGAAGGATGACTCAAACCATGCTGCCGATGCCGCCCGCGCCGGATTTCGCACTGTCGAGGACACGGTTTCGGGTATGCAGTCCATCAAGGCCAAGGTAGATCTTTCGGCCACAAAGGTGCAGGAGATGGGCAGCCGCTCAGACCAGATCGGTGCGATTGTCGAGACAATCGAAGATATTGCCAGCCAGACGAACCTGCTGGCATTGAACGCCGCCATCGANNCGCAAGCTGGCCGAACGGGCCAGTTCCTCCACCAAGGAGATCAATGGCCTGGTCAAGAGTATCCAGACTACGGTGAGTGAAGCCATCGCGGCCATGAACGAGAGCGCCCGCGAGGTCGATGCAGGTGTCGTGAATGCCAACAAGGCCGGCGAAGCCCTCAAGGCGATCCTGGAGGCTTCTGAATCGGTCAACCAGCAGGCGCTCCAGGCTTCCAAGGCTACCGAGCAAATGGCCTCAGCTTCAAAGGATTTGGTTCAATCGGTCGATACTGTGGCCACCGTGGTCAACCAAAATGCCTCTGCAACGGACCAGATGGCAGTCAGTTCTACCGATGTGACCCACTCGATTGAAAATATCGCCAGTATCAGCGAAGAAAACAGCGCCTCCTTTGAAGAGGTGGCTGCCTCGACCGAGGAAATGAACGCCCAGGTAGACATGGTCACCCAATCTGCAGCCTCGCTGGCCGATATGGCCCAGGCCTTGCAGCAGGTAGTCGACCAGTTTGTCATCGGCCAACAGGCCGCCGCCGTTTCGGTCAAACCGCCGGCTGCGAAAAAAGTGCCCCAAAACGGTAAAGCCCTGGTCGCAGCCTACTAATTTACGCCAGTTCGAGATTCGGATGTTGGGGTTAAT
>DBMK01000183.1 GCA_002298885.1 Anaerolineaceae bacterium UBA700 | reverse complement strand
GAAAAGGCTAAAAAATCTCCGTTAAATTCTCTCCGGGACGCGCAGGAGGGAAAAGCAGACCGGGGTGAAATATTTGGTCCAGAAGGCGGCGGCTTCGGGGTTGAAGGACTCGAAGTCGACCGAGCAGGTCTGCAGGCCGCGGGCGGCAAAATCGGCCAGGGCGGCATCCAGCAGGGCAGGGCCGAGGCCGCAGCCGCGGGCCGCAGGCTGGACGTAGGCGGCGGTATTGGCGATGGAACCCGGGCCGCTCACACAGGCGGCCGCCCCATCGCCGGCCGGCTCGAAGCGCTGGTAACCCACCAGGCGGCCGTCCTTGAACGCCAGCCAGGCGCTATTGGCCGGGTCGCTCAGGAAACGAGCGTACTCGGCGGCGCTGAAAGGGGTAAAGGGCACCATCAGCACCGGGGGCTGGGCGTAATGGCGCGTGTGCTCCATCTCCAGCTCGGCCAGGGCGGCGGCGTCGGTGGGAACGGCCTTGCGCAGGCTGCAGCCGGGCGGAAGTGGCCGGGCGCCGCCGGCGGGGCGGGGCAACGGCGCCACGGGGCGCACGGCGTCCACCACAGCCAGGCCGAAACCATTCCAGAACCAAGTACGCAGGGCCTCTTCGTCGTTGGCAAGCAGGGTGATGGCGTGCGTCTGGCAGCCGGCCTGGCACCAGCGCCCGGCGGCGGCGCGGTAGAGGGCGCGGTAGACGGCCGGCTTGCGCTCATCCACGGCGGCGTGGGCCCACTCGGGGACGTAGGCGGCGCGGTGCGGCGTGTTGCGGAAGCCGTCGATCTGCCACCAGCCCAGGTAACCTGCCAGGCGGCCGTTCTCGAAGGCGGCCACACCCGCCGAGCGGGACAGCAGCCGCTCCAGCAGGGCGGCCGCGGCGGCCGGGTCTTCCATTCGCTCGGGCAGGTGCGGCACGGACTGGCGCAATTTCTTGAAGCCGGCGGCGAACAACGCAGCAGCGGCAGGGATGTGTTCTGTTTGAAGAGGGAGAATTTCCATATAAATAATTATAGGCGGCATCCATAAATAAATGATTTTGGTGGTTTATAATTTCTATAGACCAGAGGCAATTAAGGAGGAAACTTGGTCCCTTTCTTGCTTCTATATCCGCAAGGGTTATCGCAAACGCGGGGTACCCTCCGCCCTCTTCACGGCGGCTAAAGAGGCCGCCGAACGAGCCGGAGTGCCCGCCCTGGAGGCATATCCGTTGGATGCGAAGTTGACGCCAAGCGCATCGGGCACGGGCTACCTTTCAACCTTCCTGCGAGCCGGATTCGAGATTGTGGCCCGGCACGCAGCCCCGCGCCCAATCGTGGGCTATGAGTTCAAAAAGGGCGAATAAAGGAGTCCTCGATGAGCGTGAACATTCCGAAAAATTATATCTATGCGCATTAAATTACCCGCCTTTGTACTCCTGCCCCAGGCAGCCTATGCGGAGAAAAACCAGAAGGCCCGGGTCCTGCACTTTATGCTGTGGGCCCTGCTGATTCTCTCGCTGTGGATCGGGGTCTTCAACCTGAGCCAGGGCGCAACGGCGGCGGGGATCAGCCTGCTGCTGCTGGGGGTCTCGTGCTTCGTCGGACTGTACCTGAATTACCTGAAGTATTTTAAAACGGCGGCCTTCATCCTGTGCGCCCAACTGCTGCTGACCATCGCCTACATCCTGGTGGACGGAGCGGCCCTGCACGACCCCGGCATCGCCGCTTATCCCATTTTCATCGTCTTTGCCGGCTACCTGTTTGGAAAACGAGGCGCATTTATATCGACCCTGCTGTCGGTAGCGTCCGTCGCCGCTATTTATGTGCTGGGCGAAGCCGGCATCCTCCGGCTGGCCTATCCCCCCACCCTGGAGCGGGTGGCGCTGCTGTCGATCTTATTTGCCGCCGCCGGGTTCCTGGCCTGGGTGATCGTATTCTCCTCGGAAAGCAGCCTGGCGGCCGTGGCCAAATCGTATGACCTCACGCTCAAAAGCTGGGCCGAGGCGCTGGATGCACGCGACGGGGCGACCGAAGAGCATACCCGGCGGGTAGCCGACCTGTGCGCCAGGCTGGCGCACAAGTTCGGCTGCGGCCCAGAAGAGATCGCGGCCATCCGCCGCGGGGCCTACCTGCACGACATCGGCAAGATGGCCATCCCCGACCGGATCTTGCTGAAGAAGGGCCACCTGACCGAAGACGAGTGGAAGGTTATCCGCCAGCACCCGGAACAGGCAAATAAAACCATATCGGCCATCCCCTTCCTGCAGAGCGCTGCCAGCATACCTTATTCGCACCACGAGAACTGGGACGGCAGCGGGTACCCGCAGGGACTGAAGGGCGAGCAGATTCCCCTGGCGGCGCGCATCTTCACCCTGGTGGACCACTGGGACGTGCTGAGCTCGGACCGGCGCTACCGCAAGGCCTGGCCCAAAGAGCGGATCCGGGCTTACTTCCAGGAGAATGCGGGCAAAATTTACGACCCCCAAATCGTGAGCGTTTTTCTGCCCATGATCGCCGATTACGAGATAGAAGAAGCGGAAAGCTGAGCGGCAGTTCCCCCACCCCGGTACATGTAATTTATTTCGTTCGCCTGAATGCAGAAATTGCATTCAGGCCAGAGTGCAAATTCTACCCTCTCGCCAAAGAGCAATTTTCGCATGCTGGCCTTAGGGAAAATTTTGCCTTCAGGCCAGAGCGCAAGAATTGCCTTAAGGGCAGGAGGAAATATTTGCATTCAGGGCTCCAGGGGGCAAATTTTGCCCTTCTAGGGGATGCAGAATTTGCACGTCTCCTGAGTGCAGAAATTGCACGTGATTCATATTAACTACTTAATTAACTACTCTATGAGTTTACAGTGTACAATTCAAAGTTTACAGTCAAAGTGGGAAACCACGAATTTTACGAATTTCACGAATTTCGCTAATGTTCTTTACAAATAAAAAAGCGAAATTTCACCACTGCCCTCCGTGTCTCCGTGGTGAATCGTCGTTTTTCAGTTAATCTATTCGTGTAATTCGCGGTTCCAGCCTTTACTGTAAACTGTAAACTTCTTCACTTCCTTACTTTTTTGCCATTCTTTTTTGCTTCTGCCGGCACGAGTTCTTCGGGGAGGACAAGGTTCCAATCGTAGCGCGGGGAGCGAGAGGGCTGTTTGAGCGGGCCAAGGTCGACCTGGCTGGAGGAGAGGTCCTGCAGGAAGCGAGCCAGGGCCAGGCTGACGAGCTGGCTGGCGGGCAGGCGCTCGTTCTCGGCCAGGTCCATGATGCGCTGGCGCAGGCTGGGAGGCAGGTCGAATGTGGCGCGCTGTTCGCGGCGGGCGCGGATCTTGGCGCGCTCGCGGGCTTTTTTCTCGCGTTCGCGCCGCGGCAGGGCCGCCTCGGACTGGTGGTGTTCCATGTCGTTGAGCAGACTGGCCACGGCCGGGTCCAGGATGGCACGCCGTTCGAATTTTCTGTCAGCCATTCACTACCTCCAACATGCGCTCGATGATCTGGCGGTAACCGCCCAGGCGCAGCTTGCCTTCGATGTAACCGGCCATGGCGGCCGATTCGGGCGAATATTCCCACAAGGTCTTGCCGTAAGCAGCGGCCTCGCGTACCCGGGTATCCTGCGGGATGGGCGGCCAGACCCGCGAGCCGAAGGCGGTGATGATCTCCTTGAACTGGACCAGGGTTTCGCGGGTGGTGCGGTCGAAAAAGGTGGGCAGGATGCTGAAACCCTGGAAATTGTGGCCGCGGCGGGCCACTTCGCCCATGGTGAGCAGGATCTCGCGCACGCCGTCCACCGCCAGGGCATCCAGCCGGGTGGGGATGAGCACCCAATCGCTGGCTACCAGGCCGTTGACGTGCAGCACGTCGAACGAAGGCGCAAGGTCGAGCACCACCACCTGGTAATCCGTGCTGCGCAGGTGGTCCAGCAGGATGGACTCGCGGAAATCGGACAGCGTGATCTGGCGCTTGACCTTCTCGGTCTGTTTATCGCCGGGCAGGATGTCCAGGTTGGGGCGTGCGTTCTGCACCACCCGCCCGATCGGCTCGTCCAGGCAGATCAGGCGGAACAGGCCCGGGCTCTTTTTAAGTCCCAGGGCAAAAGCGATGTGCCCCTGGGGATCCAGGTCGACCAGCAGGGTTTTCAGACCGCGCCGGGCAAGGCCATCTGCAAGGGTGACGGCGGTGGTGGTTTTACCCACCCCGCCCTTCTGGTTGGCGAGGGCGAAAACTTTCATTATTGTTCCTAAGGGTCGACCCTGCATTATTATACGTCGAAACGCAGGGTCGCACAAGGGGCGACCCTTAGGGACGACCCTTGGAATAAATCAGGGTCATCCCTAGATCGCACAGGAAGCCCGGAGAACGGCGCAGGGAAAGCTGGGAATAAAGTTATCCGGTCCGTTTGGCGAAGGGCATTTTGGGGGCCTGAAAACGGCGTTGCCCCGGCATGGATTACGGGCAGCATCATCTGTTTAACTTTAACAAATTAACCTGACAATCGGGTCCAATATTCACCGCCTGTGGTTATTGATCTTTAACAAATTATTCTGACAATAATGTGGCCTTTCCGCTGCAACGCATGGGGCTGAAGCCCCATGCTACAGAAATCAAGCCTGCT
>DBMK01000281.1 GCA_002298885.1 Anaerolineaceae bacterium UBA700 | reverse complement strand
CCCCCTCTCCACCCCGTGGATCGCGGAGCATGCCAGTGGCAGAGGGGGTTGGGGGTGAGGGTTATTCCGTCGCCGCTCGCCCCAAGGCGCGCAGCTCCTGCACATGCTGCGCGAGTGCGGCACGCCAGGTTGGGTAATAGTTGTAGCGAATGCCGAATTCCTCGCACGTGGCGCGCACGATCGGCGCCAGGCGCGGGTAGTTCAGATGGCAGATGTGCGGCAGCAGGTGGTGTTCGACCTGGTAATTCAGCCCGCCAACGTAATGAAACAGCAGCCAATTGTGCGGGGCGAAATCCACAGCCGCTTCCACCTGGTGCACGGCCCATTCGTTTTCGATATGCGGCGGGTCGCCGACGGGCACAGCAAAGGCTGCATCGCCGTTGATGTGCGCCAGTTGGAAGAATACCCCCAGGATAATACTCACTGTAACCATTACAATCAGAAAACCAATCAGCACCTGCCACCATGGATAGACCAGCATCGGCAGAACGAGCATGATGCCAAAGAAGTACACCTTGCCGATCCAAAACACGACTTTTTCCGTGGCGTTCATTTTCGGGTAAACGTGGTTGGCGTCGGTTTTGCCGAAAAAGACCATTAAAAAGTCGCGAAAGATGAAATCAAAGCCGATCATGCCGTAAACCAGTGGGAAGTACCATGCCTGGGCCCGATACAGCGGCTTCCAGGGGGCGCGCGGCGTCAGGCGCATCGTACCGTACGTCTCCACATCGTCGTCATAGCCGGCAATGTTGGTGTAGGTGTGGTGCCACACGTTGTGCTTGATGCGCCAGCGGAACCCGCTGAAGCCGATGGTTTCGGCGCTGTAGCTGAAGAGCTTGTTAATCTGCGGATTGTCGGATAAGCCGCTGTGGTTGGCATCGTGAGTGACGTTCAGGCCCACCGCACCAATGGCCAGCGCCCACACCAGGCACAGAAGCACGTCCACCGGCAGAGAGAAATGGCCGAACAGCAAGAGGAGGTACGTGCCCAGCCACCAGGCCAGGCACAGCGCCGACTTCAGGTACATGGCCGGCACGTCCCGCCCGGGGAGGTTGTTGTCGCGCAGGTATGCATTCACCCGTTCGTTGAGCGTTTTTTGAAAGTTGCGGTGCTGGGTGAATTGGAGGCTTCGTAGAGGGGATTTTCCGGCAGCTTGCGCAGCAGTGGGCATCGATTCGTCTCCTTTATAACGGTAACTTCCTTCGTCCGGCCATCGGATTATGGATGTTCAATTGAGGATTATGCAGGATCTTTAGATTAATTATGCCACTATAACCCAGAAAATTGCCACTGACATTTGTTTACAAAAAAGGTGATTTTGGGATGAGACATAGCCCAAAATCACCTTTTTTGTCCTATTCTCTCGCGCCCGGCTATCTCTCCGGTGGGATGTTCTGGTTGAGGCGGAAGAGGTTATCCGGGTCGTAGCGGGCTTTGATCGCCGTCAGCCGCTTCCAGGTCAGCCCCGGATAAGCGGCGCGCACCCGCTCCGGGCCTTCGTCGCCCAGGAAATTGACGTAAGCGCCGCCGTCGCCCTGCTGCAGCGCCGCCGCAAAGCGCGCCGCCCATTCCTCGTGGGCTGCCTTTTCCTCCGGCCGGCCGTACAGGGCAGCCACGTTTGCCATGATGCGCGACTTGCGGTGGGCGAAGGCGGTGACATCTGGCGGCACCCGCCCCATGGCCCCGCCGAGCACGCGCAGTTGGGTAACCGCCATGGTCGCGCTCGAAGCTTTAATGTGCTCCAGGATGGTTTCGGCCAAGGGGCGGTCGACCTTGTCGATGAACATGGTGCGCGACGCCGCAGTGGGGTGGTAGCCTTCCGGGTCCGGCGGGTAGATCTCCGGGTAACGCATCGGGCGCAGCATGTTGGCCAGCGGGGCGGCCAGCGCCAGGAACGGCGCCGTGGCCCGCCTGCCGGCCTCTTCGCCGCCGGCATAGATCAGCATGGCCATTACGATCAGCTTGCCGTGGACTTCGGGTGGCAGGAACGGCATGGGCGGGGCAGACATGACGTTGGCAATCGTCGAGAGTTCCTCCGGCGCGGCCTCCGCCTCGGCGATGAATCCGGCGATGACCTCCGGCGTGGCCGGCAAGACCAACATGCCGCCGAAGACCGAATTGACCTCGTGCAGCCGGAACTGGAAGCGGGTGACCACGCCAAAGTTGCCGCCCCCGCCGCGCATCGCCCAGAAAAGGTCCGGATGCGACACCGTATCGGCGTGCAGCAGTTGGCCGTCGGCGGTCACCACCTCCGCGGCCAACAGTGCGTCGATGGTCAGGCCGTACTTGCGTACCAGGTAACCCACGCCGCCGCCCAGGGTGAGGCCGCCGATGCCCACCGAGCCGGTGTCGCCGAAACCGGTCGCCAGGCCATATTCGGCCGCCGCCTGGGTGTACTCGCCGGCGGTCAGGCCGGCCTCGGCCCAGGCCGTGCGCTTTTGGGCGTCAATTTGGAGTGCCTTCATGCACGAGAGGTCGAGCACGATTCCGCCGTCGCTGACGCTGTGGCCGGGGACGCTGTGCCCGCCGCTGCGCACGGCAAGCTCCAGCCCGGTCTGGCGGGCGAAATCCACCACGTGTGCTACATCGCCCGCGTCCCTCACTTGAACGATCGCCGCCGGGCGGCGGTCAATGCCGCCGTAAAAGACGGTGCGCGCCTGGTCGTAGCTGGCGTCACCCGGGGCGATCAGCCGGTCGTTAAAAATGGCGCGCAACTCGGCGGCCATGGAAGAGGTGAGCCCCGTTTGCTTTGTAACTGAATTTTTTTGGTCGGTCATGAGATTTCTCCTTGTTTTTTTAGCGATAATGTGTCTGACAACCTCTACTTATCCCGAATAATAGCATTAATGTTCTATGGCTATTGTAAAGCCTTTCAGAATAATTGTCAATAAATTGGATCGTAATTGGTTTGAATTAGAAGAAACCTAACCCCCGGCCCTGGAGTTTGGCTCTTTGAGTCAAGGTCTAGAGAGAGAAGAGGGGCGG
>DBMK01000158.1 GCA_002298885.1 Anaerolineaceae bacterium UBA700 | reverse complement strand
CCACTGATTCGGGGGAAGGTCACCCTGTAAGGGTCAGGGGAGGGGACGGGGGAGAGGTCTGATTCGAGGCTAAATTAGCAAAAGGAGGGGAGATGGGACCGAATCCATTATTAAAGCGCCTGGGCTTTACGCCGAAAGACCGGGTGGCGATCATCCATACCGACGACATTGGCATGTGCCAGGCCAGCGCCGCCGCCTTCGTCGACCTGAATAAGGCCGGCATTATCTCGTCGGGGGCGGTGATGGTGCCCTGCCCGTGGTTCTTGCAGGCCGCGCTCTACGCCCGGCAGCACCCGAATGCCGACCTGGGCGTGCACCTGACCCTGACCAGCGAGTGGGCCACCTATCGCTGGGGGCCGATTTCGACCCGTGACCTGGATACCGGGCTGCTGGACGACGAAGGTTATTTCCCACACCGTTCCCACGAGATCCAGGACAGCGGCGTGCCCGTGCACGTGCAGATCGAGCTCGAGGCCCAGATCAAGGCGGCCCTGCGCGCCGGCATGCGCCCCACTCACATCGATACCCACATGGGTTCGGTGGCCCACGTCAAGTTCATGAGCGGCTACATTGAGCTGGCTTGGGCGTACCACATGCCCCCCATGATTCCTCGCCTGGACGAGGCCGGTTACCAGGCGCTGGGGATGGAACCAGAGGCCGCCACCATGGCTTACCGGATGATTGGCGAGCAAGAGGAAAACGGGCTGCCGCTGCTGGACTGGATCGAGGGCATGCCGCTGGATAGCCCGGAGAACCGCCTGGAACGCACCAAACAGGCACTGGCGGAGCTCAAGCCGGGAATTACCCATTTCATCATTCACCCGGCCCTGGATACGCCCGAACTGCGCGCAATTACGCCGGACTGGGCCTGCCGGGCGGCGGATTACCAGAATTTCCTGAACGAAGAAATGCGCTCGGCCATCCGCGCCCTGGGCATCCAGGTCATCGGCTATCGGGCAATCCAGGATATAATGCCGCGGATGTGATTGAGTTGTTACCCAAGGGAAGACCTCACCCCCGGCCCCTCTGCCACGGGCATGCTTCGCGATCCATGAAATGGAGAGGGGAGCGGAGGGTGAGGGCATTAAGCATTAAAACGAAATCAGTAAATTTAATTGCCCAAGGAGATCAGCATGGCAGCCAAAACTGAACATCTGGCCGGGCCGGTTAAATTGAGCTTGAGCTACAAGGTGATCTGGGGGGTTGCCGGGCTGGGCACAGCGCTCATTTCGGGCACATTTGGCGCCCTGGCGACCATTTTTTACCAGGATTACATCGGCCTGCAGGCCGGCTATATCGTCCTGGCAATGGCCATCTATGCCGTGTGGAACGCCATCAACGACCCGCTCTTCGGCATCATCTCGGATAACACGCGCTCGAAATACGGGCGGCGCATCCCGTACATGCGCGCTTTTGCCCCGTTCCTGGCGCTCACCTTCTGCCTGATCTGGTTCGTGCCGCCGCAGGCCAGCCAGGAGGTGAAGTTCTGGTGGCTGCTGGTCACCATTTGCCTCTACGATGGCTGCTACACCATGATCGGGTTGGTCTACTCGGCCCTGCTGCCCGAAGTGACCGAATCGGACTCAGAGCGCAACGGCCTGCAGATTTCGTCTTCACTGTTCGGCCTGGTGGGCATGCTGGCGGGTTTCCTGATCCCCGATTTCGTGCGTCCCAAGGCCGGCACATCCACTTCGCTCGTCCCGCTCCAGCTAGCCATGATCGGCATCGCCGTGCTGTCGGCCGTATTGATCCTGATCACCACCCTCAAGGTAAAAGAACGTCCGGAATTCCAACGTACTGAGCCGACCATCAGCCTGAAGGATATGCTGCGCTACACGTTCACCAGCCGCTCATTCATCGTGCTGGCGGTGGCCAACTTCATGTCGATATTGATGCAGTCGCTGATCCTGGCCGGGGTGTATTACCTGGCTGATTACGTGCTCAAGATGAACGCCATCACCGTCCTGGTCTTCCTGTTCGTCCCCCTGATCGTGGGCGTGCCGGTCACCAGTCTCATCCGGCGCCGGCTGGGCGTGGTGCGGGCGCAGCAGTTGCTGCTTGTGATCGCCGGGGTGGGGCTGGTGCTGGTGGTGGTGGTGCCTACCCCGCTGATCCTGTTCTGCCTGGCGCTGGCCGGATTCGGGCTGTCCGGCCCGCAGACGCTGACCAACGTGCTGTTCGCCCAGGTGGCAGACGAGGACGAGCTGCGCACGGGCGTGCGCCGCGAGGGCGCCTTCTTTGGCACCAATGCGCTCATCACCAAGCCGGCCCAATCGGTGGCCGGGTCGCTCATCCCGTGGGTGCTGGCGATCACCCATTTCGTCACCCGCGAGGCCAACGGCGGACAGCCTTACCTGAGCCAGCCGGACTCGGCCATCTTCGGCATGAAGGTGCTCACCGGCCTGATCCCGGGCCTGGCCATGCTGCTGGGGGCGTTGATCCTGCAGGCCTACCCGCTGCGCGGCAAAAAGCTGGCGGCCATGCAGCAGGATTTGCTGGCCCTGCACGCCAAAAAGCAGGACCAGCTTGCTAACTTAAAATAAATACGGTTTTTTGTGCGGGCAACGCCCGCACAAAAAACCGTATTTTTTTTATTGGTGTTTGCGCAATCGGAAGACGTAGCCGGGGGTAATCGACGTATCCTTGCCAGAATAGAGGTTGTTCTCGTCCAGCACGAAGAGGATGAAGTTTTTATAGACTGTGCCGCTTCTTTGGGGGTCGGTGTAGGTGAGGGTGAAGTAATAGGCGTTGGCGACGTAATCGCCGACGACGTTGAAGTATTCTTTCGAGTTATTATTATCCTGGTACACCGTGACGCTGCCAGTGGCCCGGCACTTGTCTTGAACGAAGCTGAACTCGTATTGGGCGGGCAGGCGGCTGCTGCCGTCCACCACCCATTCCAGGCCGGTCCAACTGCCGGTCAGGTCCAGGCAGGGCAGCTTAACTTTGGTCGGCGTGCCGGTCGGCCGTGTGCCGGTGGCAGTGGGGGGGATGGCCGTCCGGGTGGGGGTGGTGGTGCGAGTGGGGGTGTTGGTTTCAGTTGGGGCGGGGGTGTAGGTGGGCGGCAGGGCCAGCAAAGCCGTGGGGGAAAGGGTAGGCCCGGCCTGGCCCGGGTCCGGCGTGGCGGAGGGAGCGTGGGTGGGCGTCGGCGCGGCGGCCGGCTTCGGGAGCAGCGATGAGACGATGAAGATCAGGCCGGCAATGATTGCAATTGGCACCAGCGCAGCTAAAACCAGGGCGATCCGGCGTCTTACCATGAACCCATCCTTCGCTTTATAAATTTATTACACTTAGATCATATTATATAGATTAAATTCACCTCCGACTGACAGCGAGGGTTAGAATGGGGTAATCGGCAGCCCGCAAGTCTGCGGGCCGCCGATAACTGCAGTTCTTTATTTATTTAAAAGCGAGGCGTAGTAGATTGCACCGACAATATGGACGAGGGCCATGGCGAAAAGGGTCAGCCCGAGCGGGATGTGGATGCTGTGCCAGATGGACAGCATCCTGCGGGCCGTAGCCATGGATGCCACCTGGCGCCTGAGCCGGTCGCGCTGGTGGATCAGATTTTGCAGCGCTTGGGCGTGCTGGCGCACGGCGGGCCTGACATTGCGCTGGGAGCGCAGGTTGGCCAGGCTGTTCTGGATCTCCCAGCCCAGCCGGCCGATCACCAGGCCGGTGGGGCTGACCATGGAGCGCGCTTCGATCGGGGTGGTCTTAATGTCGGAGGGGGACATGATGTGCGCCAGGGTATCCTCCACCTGCTGGATCTGCGTTTCCAGCTCCGCCAGGCTCACCTCGGCGCCGTCGGCGGTGCGCGGCACGGCCGTATAGATGTAGCGCCCGATGAAGCCGCTGAGCACGATCATCAGCGTGAACAGGCTGAGGATGCCCGCCAGCCCGTTGAAGCTCCACGAGGTATGCAGCAGCACCAGGTAGGGCCCCACCAGGCCGGTGAAGATGTGAAACTCCAGCCAGCTCGCCATGCGGCCCCAGCGGGCATTGATCACCCGCTTGCGCAGGGTATACAGGACTTCGGTCGCCAGCATGAGGATAAATCCCAGAATGCCCATGGCGTGGCCGTAGAACCCGAACGCCGGCGGGGTCTGACGGTAAATGGCCACCATGAACAGGTAAAGGATGGTGATAAAAACGATTGCTACCAGGGCATAGATGAGTTCACGCGATTTTTGCAGCATAGTTGTCGAAGTCCACCCTGTTAATCCTGACTGGCATTTTGCTCCACATTTCCTGGATCAGCATGGGGAGCGGTTCCTGGTGGGAGACGAGGCGGTCCCGAAAGGCGCGGATATCCGTCTGACGCTCGATCATGTTCTGCAGCGGGCGGGAAAGGGTTTGGTCGCCCATCACCAGGGCGCCGGCGATGGCCCGCTCCCCGACGTACAGGCGCAGCCGGTTTCCTCCGCCTTGGGTCTCGGCGACCACCGCATTCGGCACCTCGCGCCATTCTTCGCTGTCGCCGCGCATGATCGAATTCAGGTCGCGGTCGCTCTTTACCTTCTCTTCCCCTTCGCCGACCTGGCCGATGATGGTGGTAACCAGACCTGCCAGGCGGGTGACGTTGACGGCCGCCGGGCGGCACAGGGGGGAGATGATGCCGACCATGTTGAGGCCTGCGACCTGGCCCTGCAGGATGGCGGGGCTCCACAGGCTCTCCAGCAGCCCGTCCGGGTGCTCGTTGTCGATCACCTGGGCCACGTCGCCGGCGGCGAAGATGTCCGGATTGCTGGTCTGCAGCCGGTCATTCACCAGCACGCCGCGGCCCACCGCCAGCCCAGAGGCCTGGGCCAGCTCTTTGCGCGGGCGGATGCCGATGGCAAAGCCCAGGACCTGGCATTCGGTAATTTTCTCGTCGGCGGTTTTTACCCCGACTAACTTATTGCCCTTTCCCAGGATTTCGGCGACGCGGGTGTTGTAGTGGATGATAATGCCGTCTTCTTTCAGGCGTTCTTCGACGATCTCAGATTCAGTTTCGTCCAGTACGCTGGACCAATAGCGGTCGCCGCGCAGGAAATAATGGGTGCGCACACCCAAGGCGGCCAGACCCTCCACCAACTCCAGCGCCGTAATCCCCCCTCCGACGACCACGGCGGATTTGGCGCGGCGGGCCAGCTTGATGATCTGCCGGGCGTCTTCCATGTTGTCCAGCTTGACCACCCCCTCCAGATCCACGCCGGCCAGTTCGGGCCGGGTGGCGGAGGCTCCGTTCGAAACGAGCAGACGGTCGTACGGCACGACCCGCCCGCCGGTGAGGTGGAGGGTGTGTTCGCCCGGGTTGATGCGGGCCGCCTGCTCTTTGAGGATATTCAAGTTAAGATGGCGGTAGAAGCTGTCCGGCTGGGGATACAGTCCCTCTTCCGGAAGCTCACCGCACAGGTAATAGGCCAATCCCGGGCGTGAATAATACCCGAACGGATCGTTGGTGAAGATCTGGATGCTGGCGTTGGAATCGTGGCCGCGGATGGTCTCTGCAGCGGCCAGGCCAGCCGCGCCGCTGCCGATGATTACGTATCTTCTCAAAGATTGCCTCGATGTGTGTCCAGTGAAAGTTCTTTTTGTTCGAAACGCAGCACGCCCCGCGGGCAGCGCAGAACGCACTCGCCGCACGTCAGGCAGTGGCTGTCGTTGACCGGCACCCCCATCAAGGCATGCCGGCGCACGTCGATCCCGGCTGGGCAGTTATAGGAGCAAATCCCGCATTGCACGCAGCGTCCCGGCTCAGAGACTACCTGTCCCTGGGCCAGATTCTTTTGTTTTATCGATTGATTCTTGAATAGCGAACCTAACATATTTTTTCCTTCACTGCTCACAGACTTTCCGGTTTGCTTGCGCACAAACTGGTTCATCCGTCTCTAATTGCCGGGGTTCTTGTGGCAGTTCGCGCAGGAGGTCGAGGAGTATCCCTGGACCTGGGCGTGTTTTTGATCCATCTGGCTCTTGTTGTGGCAGCCGGTGCAGCTATAGGCCGGCCCGTTCCCCGAGGGATGGCACTTGGTGCAGTTTCCGTTGGCCCCGCCGTGGTTGAGCGGGAAGCTGTGGCTGAACGTGGCGCCGCTCCAGGTGCTGGTGCTGTGGCACTGCGAGCACTGGCCCGCGAAGTGGTTGGCCGGGGGCTTGTGGCAGCTCTGGCAGTCGGTGGCGCCGACGGCAGCGTGGTTGAAGACGGCGCCGCTCCAGGAGCTGGTGCTGTGGCACAGCGAGCATTGGCCCTGGAAGTGGTTGGCCGGGGCATTTCCGGAGTGGCAGCTTACGCAGTTGGTGGCGCCCACTGCGGCGTGGTTGAACGTGGCCTGATTCCAGGCAGTGGTGTTGTGGCACAGGCTGCACTGGCCCTGGAAGTGGCCGGACGGGGCATTGCCGGCGTGGCAGCTGACGCAGTCGGTGGCCTTCATGGCTGCGTGGTTGAAGGTGGCTTGCTTCCAGTCTGAAGTGTTGTGGCAAAGCGAGCACTGGCCCTGGAAGTGCCCGGCGGGAGCATTGCCGGAGTGGCAGCTGACGCAGTTGGTGGCGTTCATGGCGGCGTGGTTGAATTTTGCGCCGCTCCAGGTGGAGGTGCTGTGGCATAGACCGCACTGGCCCTGGAAGTGATTGGCCGGAGCGTTGCCGGAATGGCAGCTGATGCAGTCGGTGGCATTCATGGCTGCATGGTTGAAAGTGGCCTGTTTCCAGTCCGTGGTGTTGTGGCATAACGAGCACTGGCCCTGGAAGTGGTTGGCCGGAGCGTTGTTGGAATGGCATTGGACGCAGTTCGTGGCGTTCAAAGCGGCATGGTTAAACTGGCCGCCGGACCAGGTGCTGGTACTGTGGCACAGCCCGCATTGGCCCGCAAAGTGGTTCGCCGGCGCCTTAGAGGCGTGGCAGCTGATGCAGTCGGTGGCGCCGGCTGCGGCGTGATTGAAGTTGGCCGGAGTCCAGGCGTTGGTGTTGTGGCACAGCGAACACTGACCTTGCCAGTGGTTAGCGGGCCGGTCGTGGCAGCTCTGGCAGTCTGTGGCGTTGGCTGCAGCGTGGTTGAAGGTGGCCGGCTGCCAGGCATTGGTCGAGTGGCACAGCGAGCACTGGCCCTGCCAGTGGTTGGCGGGTTTATCCTTATTGTGACAGCTTGCGCAGTCGGCGGCTGCCCCGGAAGCGTGGTTGAAGTTGGCTGGCTTCCAGGCGTCCGTGGTATGGCACAGGGAGCATTGGCCGGGGAAGTGATTGGCCGGTTCGTCCTTAGTATGGCAGTTGGCGCAGTTCGTCGTGTCCATCACAGCGTGGTTGAAGGTAGCCGGCTGCCAGGCGGTGGTGGAATGGCACGAATCGCACGAATTGGGGAAGGGGTGGTTTGCGGCGGGCACGTCTTTCAAGTGGCAGTCGGCGCACATATTGGGCGTACCGGCGTAAACGCCGTTGGTATGGCAGGCTGTGCAGTCGATGGTCAGGTGTTTGCCCGTCAGCGGCCAGAAGCCATGGTCCGCTCCACCGCTGCCCGATTGGAAGGCCACGATGTGCGGGTCCACGGCCACGGGCGGCGTATCGGATGGAATCGGGCCCAGACCGCTGGCCTGGGTGGGAGACGAACTCGTCGAGGTTGGCGCGGCGGTTGCGCCGTATTGCTTGGCGAGGGCGCTCAACGGCAGGGTTGGATCCGATACGATGAACAGCAAGTTCGTGGTTTTTAACAGGACGCGTCCGTAGGTCCCGGCGATCTTGCCCGGGGCAATCTTGAGGGTGGCCAAAAGAACCTGGAGGTTGTTCAACAAGGTGTGCCCGCGCGTGCGCAAGGAATTGTAGCTAGTTGGCGGTGCACTTTCTAACTGGTTGACTGCCTGGTCCAACGCAGATTCAAGCCTTTGCAGGGTTTCGACCTCCATCGGGGTGCCGGTGGCGCTCTTGAGGTCATCCATGCGCCGCTGCAGCAGGTCGAGCGAAAACTCCGCCCGGCTGGCCGCGTCGGGATTGATCGTAAGCAGGCTTTGTTCCGCCCAGAGTTGTACGTCGTAAAAGCTCTGGCCTGGGTGCAGCGGCGCAGATTGCGCCAGGGCCAGGTCGGCGGACAGAGCCAGCATAATGGTCAGGAAAATGGAGAGGCTCAGAATGTAGATTCGATATCGCATCGATCCTGTCTCCTCTATTATTTCAACGGGTTGACCAAACCGTTCATGTGGCAGTCGGTACAGGCCGCTAATTGGTCAGGGGTTAGATTTAATTTGGCGTGGCTGGCCTTGATTTCGTCTGGCTGATGATCGTGGCAGGTGTAGCAGGTGTAAGTTGCATAGGTCGAGGTGTGGCAGGTCTTGCAGTCCACTTCACCTTTCCCACCATGGTCGAGCGCAAACGTGTGCTCGTGGAGCTGAGCCGGCTGCCAGGCCTGGGTAGTATGGCAGTATTCGCAGCGCGTTCCGAAGAAACCGGCGTGGATTTGAGGCTCCTGGTGGCAGCCGACGCAGGTTGCCGGGGTGTTGCGGAACTGCCCGTTGGCGTGGCAGGCCTGGCAATTTATTGGAGCGACTGCTCCATTAACCGTCGGAGCGTGGGCTCCATCCAGTTTAAAAACTGCATCGTGCGTGAACCCGTGGGTGCGGTCCTTGCCGTCATGGCAGGTCAGGCAGGCGCTGCCGTATGTATCAATGTGGTTCTGCATAAAGGACTGGCTGTAATTTCCATGACAGTCAATGCAGGCTTGCATGTTGGTCGTAAAGGGATTCCCCGTATGGCAGGCAGTGCATTCCATTTTCGTTCCACTGTAATCTACACTGTGGAGGTTCAGGGTGAACTGCGTGTTGGCATGGTTGAACTCCACGCCATTGAAGGACGCCGGCGTCCAGGTGACGGTGGAGTGGCAGGTCTGGCAATCTGTTCCGAACAGGCCGGTGTGGGATACAGGCTCCTGGTGGCAGGAGACGCACTGCGGGCTGGCCGTGTCGTAGCGGTTGTCGAGGTGACACTTGGCGCAATCCACTGCTCCGTGCTTTCCAGAGAGCGGGAACCCGGTGGCATTGTGGTCGAATTTCACGATCGCGCTGGATGTGAGGTCGAAACTGCGGCCTTTGTGCTCGGTGTGGCACCCTGCGCAGTTGTCGACATTTTCCATATGCCCGTGCAGACCCAGGTGGTTATTCACCTGGCCGGCGACGTCGGTATGGCAGTCCTTGCACAGCACAGCCTGCGAACTTTGCAGCGGCTGGTGGCACAGGCTGCAGTTGCTTTCAAAATCGGCATGCGAGTGAAAATTCTTCAATACCACTCCGGGCAAGCCTTTGGAGCTGACCGGGCCGGGGCTGAAGCCAACTCCGCCCAACAGCCAGGTGGCAACCCCAAATGCAATGATGAAAAGGATCGATATTGTTATGCTGATCGGTGAAAAAAGCGGCGATGATCGCAGCGTAGGTGGCTTCAATACCGATCTCCTCTTTTAATCCTGAAATAATCCTAAACTTAGTCTGTCCTGAAGATTAATCTTATTTAAATTAATCCTAAGTACGATTTAATCATGATAAAAGTTATCTATAAAGTCGGTCGGCGAGGTAAAAGGTTACAGCCTAGACCTGACAGATTTGTAATAAGAAGGAGTGAATTCTGTATAATAAGGACAGATTAATGATGGAGGAGAAGCGTTTAAAGAATGGTTAATCCATTGAATTTCCCTGAGCTGGCTATGCCGCCGCGCATCCTGCTCGGCCCCGGGCCCAGTCTGGTGGACCCGCGGGTCCTGCGCGCAATGTCCGAGCCGGTAGTTGGGCACCTTGACCCGCAATTCCTTAAAGTGATGGATCGCACCCAGGAGCTGCTGCGCCTGGCGTTCGAGACGGCCAACTCGCTGACCCTGCCGCTTTCCGGAACCGGCACCGCCGGGATGGAGTGCGCCGTAGCGAACATGGTCGAGCCCGGCGACAGGGTGCTGGTATGCGTCAACGGTTATTTTGGCGGGCGCATTGCCGAAATGGCGCGCCGCTACGGCGGGCAGGTCACCATCCTGGAGCGGCATTGGGGTGAGACGTTTGATGCGGCAGAGGTGCGCCTGGCCCTTCAGCAGTCTCCGGCCCAGGTCGTCGCCATCGTCCAGGCCGAGACTTCCACCGGCGCGCTGCAGCCGCTGGAGGAGATTGCTGCCGCGGCGCACGAGGCCGAGGCGCTGCTGCTGGTGGATGCGGTCACCTCGCTAGGCGGAGTAAAGGTGGGGGTGGATGAGCGCGGCATCGATATCTGCTACAGCGGCTCGCAGAAGTGCCTGGGCTGCCCGCCCGGCATGGCTCCCATCACCCTGGGCGAGCGGGCCAAACGGAAGCTCGAAGGGCGTAAGACGCCGGTCACGAACTGGTACCTTGACCTGGGGCTGCTGAGCAAATACTGGGGCAGCGAGCGAGTCTACCACCACACCGCCCCGATCAGTATGGTTTACGCCCTGTACGAGGGCCTGCGCCTGTTGGACGAAGAAGGCCTGGAGAACCGCTGGGCCCGCCATCGCCGCAACGCCGGCTTGCTGTGGGATGGGCTGGAGCGCCTGGGTCTCGAGCTGTACGTGCCGGTCGAGCGCCGCCTGCCGCCGCTGACCACCGTGCGCATCCCGACGGGGGTGGATGACCTTCAAGTGCGCCGGCGCCTGCTGGAGGAATTCAACATCGAAATCTCGGGTGGATTGGGCGAACTGAAGGGCAAGGTTTGGCGCATCGGCCTGATGGGCTATTCCTCTCGCCCCGAGCTGGTCGAGCTGCTCCTGGCAGCATTGCAGAAAGTTCTTTAGGGGGTCGGCTCGGGCTGCGCTCCGGCGCAGCGGACCAAGCCCCAACCATTGCTTGAAGACGGGTCTGGCTATGCAAAAAAATAATATTATCAGGATCTTGCTGGCGGTGTTCGTGTTGTGCTCATTGGCCTCAACCGTCCAGCCGGTCAAGGCTGCTCCGGAGAGCGTCACTTTCCTGCGTATCATGCCATTCGGCGATTCGATCACCAGCTCCGTTGGAGTAGATTGGACAAACGGCGGCCCGCAGGCCAGCTACCGCTACTGGCTGGACCACGATCTGCATTCCCAGTTAATCCCGTTTGAATTTATGGGTACCCGCATTGATAACTACGCCGGCGCCCCGAAATACCTGGATTTCGACCGCCATAACGAAGGGTGGTCGGGTTATACCACTGGATTCTTCCTTGATTCGAATCCGCAGCATGTACACCTGGACGGGCTTTTATCTGCCAAGCGCTATGGGACCAATGAGCCGAACGTCCCGGATATCGTCCTGCTCCACCTGGGCACCAACGACGTGATGCAGCTCGTAGACACTAACACCTCGATAGCCAACCTGAAAGCCATCATCGACAAATTCCGCAGCTTCAACCCCAAGGTGCTCATCTTTTTGGCAAAGATCATCCCGTGTGACGCCAAAATCAACGCCCCCTGCAGCGATATCCCCAATTTTAATAGTGCAGTTATCCCCACTGTTGCCTCCCAGAAGACAACGCCCAACTCCCCGGTTATCGTGGTGGACCAGTATACGGGATTCAATGGCACTTTGGGAAAGGATACGTACGACGGAGTCCATCCCAACCAATCCGGCGAGATCAAGATGGCCAACAAGTGGTTGGCGGCGATCCAGGCCTATTGGGATTTATTCCCCCATTCCTACGTCTTCATCCCGGCCGTTCGCGGATAGATGGGAAGCTTCCTGGCAAGGCAAATATCCACTGGCAGGCCCCATAAAGACTGGCGCGCTTCATTTTGGAGGGTGAAGCCGGCGGCGGTGAGCAGTCTGCCAGCCGGGATCGGGCGGCAGTCCACCACCTGCGGGAAGTGTAGATGAAACCAGGCATAAGCGGTGACCATGGCGCCGGTCTTTTCTGGCTCGGCCAGGGCTACCACCCCCAGCCGCCCGCCCGGCTTCAACATCCGCCGGCACTCTGACAATACCTGTTCCAGACAGGACGTTTCGAACAGCTCGAGGGTAAAGGCCATGAAGATAGCGTCGAAAACACCCTGGCTGTATGGCAGTGCCGCTGCATCCGCCTGGATCTGGCGGCCTTTTGCTGCCAGGCCGGCTTTGCCCAGGCGGGCCGCCCCAACCTTGAGCATGCCCTCGGAGATATCCACTCCGACAGCCAGGCCTGCATCTCCGGCTGCGCGGGCCAAAGAGCATAGGGCTTGTCCTGTGGCGCAGCCAATTTCGAGCACGCTTTCACCCCGGCGCACGTCCAGCAGCGCCAGTCCCTCCCGGCGCAGCCTGGCCTCACCAGCCCCGGCGATCCTGTCATACCAGCGGCTCAACCGGTTGTAATTTTGGCGGGCGCCAGTAGCCATCACAATCAATCCAGGAAAGGCGTGATTTCTGCATCCAGCATTTGCGGCGTCATGCGCCCGATGTGCACTGCCTTCACCAGGCCGTCCCGCCCAACCAGGATGGTGGTCGGGAAGTCATTGATGTGCAGGGTGTCCATCAGGTTCTCGCCGGAATCGAGCAGAACCGGGAAGGTCAGCCCGAGCTGCCGGACGAAGGCGCCAGCTTTGGCCGCGCTCTCGCCGGCGTTGACTGCCAGGATGACCAGGCCCTGCGGGCTGTGCGTCCGGTAGTAAGCTTGCAGGTCCGGCATTTCGTCCTGGCAGGGCGGGCACCAGGTGGCCCAGGCATTGATCAGCACCGGGCGCCCGCTGAAATCGCTGAGCTTGACGGTTTTTCCGTTCAGGTCGCTCAGCCCGAAATTTCCGAGCGGCGCGCCGATGCGCGCCGGCCCGCTGGCTTCGGGGGGACGGCTGCTTGCCAGCAGGAAATACACCGCGGCCGCCAGCAGCAGCACGCCGCAGGCCATCATAGCGATGGCAAGGGCATTTCCTGGCGTCCGCCGCCGAGATTTTCTTTCGGTTGGAGGAATCGCTTCCATGTGTACTGAAATTTTAGCTGAACTTGCTTGCCTTTACCAGTATTTCGCATCGAGCCAGTAGCGTTTGGTAGATTAAAAACAAACATATAATTGAGAAGAGGAATTGCTCAATGGAAAATCGAAGGCCTATTCTCGTCACCGGCGCCACCGGAAGCATCGGTTCTGTTTTGGTGAAACGATTAAGTGACACCGGGCATTCCATTCGGGTGGTCGTCCGGAACCCGGACCGGGCAGCTGCCCTGCGGACCATGCCGAATGTGGAAGTTGTCTTTGGCGATCTCAACAAGCCCGACAGCCTGCGGGAGTGCGCCCAAGGTTGTTCCCTTGTCTACCACTGTGCGGCAAAACTAGGCGGCTCGGATTGGGCAGAGTCGCGGGCGACCAATGCAGCCGGTACCCAGGCGGTCATCGATGAGGCGGTTCGCGCAGGCGTGGAGCGCTTGATCTACACCAGCACGATCGGCGTGTACGGTCTCAGTAAAGCCGAAAATATCACCGAAGAGACGCCCTGGTCCAAATACAACCAGCCCTACTTTACAACCAAGCAAGAAGCCGAGCGCAGCGTTCAGCGGGCTATGGATCAGCTCCCGATCACGATCGCCCGGCTGGGGGATGTGGTGGGGCCTGGGCAATTTATCTGGACGATCGACGTCATCCAGAAAATAAACAAGGGGTTGTTTCAGCCGCCGCTGGATTCAGAAGGCGGTTACCTTAACCCGGTGTATATCGACAACCTGGTGGATGCCTTGCTGCTGATGGGCGTTCATCCCGCTGCGACCGGGCAGATTTTCAACGTAGTGGATGGCACCCCCATCCGCACCGGCGATTATTATCGCCGTTTGGCCCAAATGGCAGGAAAACAGCTCACCCCGCTCCCGACTATTGTGTTGAAAGGCGCATCAACGATCCTGATGGGGAATGATTTGTTGAGAGGGCGGAAGGCATCGGTTTCGCCGGGATCCGTTGATTATCTCCTGCGTAAAGGGAAGATCTATCCCAATAAGATCCAATCTACCCTGGGGTGGGCGCCGGCGATTCCACAGGAAGAAGCCTTTCGCCGCACAGAGCAGTGGCTGCGCCAGGAAGGCTATATTTCCTCCATTTAGAGACAGCCTCAAAGGTGTAAAAAACTGCAAAAATGTCCGAGCGGTGTTCTTGGACCGCGTAGCCGCCCAAGAACACCGCTAAATTCCCCGTGTATCCATCGGGCCATAATTGGCTTATAATGGATTGGATCGTTTCCATTTTGCTAAACGTACGAAACGATAGTTATCTGGCGCGTTTTCAGCTTTTCAAGGAGGGTGTGCCATGAAAATACTGGTTTATGGAGCAGGGGTATTGGGCAGCCTGTACGCCGCCCGCTTGCAGGATGCCGGCAACGATGTGACCATCCTGGCCCGCGGCCAGCGCCTGGCGGACCTCCGCCGTCACGGCATCGTCCTGGAGGAATACGGCACCGGGCGCCGCACCACCACGCAGGTGAATGTTGTGGCCAAGCTGGCACCAACGGACGCCTACGACCTGGCCCTGGTGCTGGTGCGCAAGAACCAGTTGGACGACGTTTTAATGGCACTGGGCGCCAACCATTCCATCCCGGATATTCTGTTCATGTTCAACAATGCTTCCGGCCCGGGTGAAATGGTGCGGGCGGTGGGCCGTGAGCGGGTGCTGCTGGGATTCCCGGGCGCCGGAGGCACCCGCCAGGGGCACGTGGTGTGCTACCTCCTGGCAGGCAGCGCCCAACCAACCACCATTGGCGAGTTGGACGGGGGCATTTCCGAGCGCCTGCTGCGGATCGAGTCCACCTTCGAAGGGGCCGGCTTTTCGGTCAACGTGTGCAGCAACATGGACGCCTGGCTCAAGACCCACATTGCCCTGATCAGCCCCATTGCCAATGCCATTTACGCCGCCGGCGGCAGCGGTAAGCGCCTGGCGCACACCCGCGATGCCCTGGTGTTAATGGTGCGCGCTGCCCGCGAGGGCCTGGGCGTGCTGCACGGCATGGGCGTCCCGGTCACCCCAGCGCGTTTGCGGCTGCTGGAATGGCTGCCCGAGCCGCTGCTGGTGGCGATCCTGCAATCCTCCGTCGCCTCCGTCCGCTTTGACCTGGGGGCAGTGCGCCACGCAGTCGCCGCCCGCGACGAGATGGAGCATCTGGCGGGTGAATTCCACTTTTTGGGGCGCGTGGTCGGCGCTTCGACCCCCTCGATCGAATACCTGCGCGCCTTCATCAACCCGGCCAACCCGCCCATGCCGGAAGGCAAATCGGACCTGGGCCTGCAGTGGGGCAGCGTCTGGCGGCTGGCTGCGCTGCTCGCCGCAATCGGCGTCATCGCGGGATGGATGAGAAGAAAATGACCTCTCCCCCGGCCCCTCCCCTGACCCTTACAGGGTGCTTCGCGAAGGGGAGGGGAGAGGTAATTAAATAGTTTTTGGACGGGCATAGCCCGTCCAAAAACTATTTATATTTCTCCCCCTTCCCTTCAGGGAAGGGGGCCGGGGGGTTAGGTCAAAA
>DBMK01000268.1 GCA_002298885.1 Anaerolineaceae bacterium UBA700 | reverse complement strand
AAGAGCGGGCGACGGGATTCGGACCCGCGAATATCAGCTTGGAAGGCTGATGCCTTACCACTTGGCGACGCCCGCAAGTGACCTTATTTTAACGGCAGTACGGAAGATGGTCAAGATAGGTAAAGGCAATAGAATGCGGGAGGTGGCTGCAGCCGCCTCCCGCATTCTATAAACAAAACAGGTATAATTCCGGCGTCATCCGTGGGAGTGGAGGTGGAAGTGGAACAGCAAAAACCAATTCAGTCCAGGGCAATTAAAATCGAAGGCGCGTCCGTGCGCGATTTTCTGTTCGTCCTGGCGGGAGGGCTGGTGCAGGCGGTTTCCATGCGCCTGTTCCTCATCCCGGCGCAGTTGGTCAGCGGCGGGGTGAGCGGGGCAGCCCAGATCATCAATTTCTTTACCGCCTGGCCGATCGGCCTGATGGTGCTGGTCGGCAACCTGCCCCTGTTTGTGCTCGGCTGGCGCAACCTGGGCGGGCGGCGCTTCGCCCTGCGCACCGCGGCCGCCATTGTTTCCTTTTCGCTCCTCACCGACTTATTGGCGCCCTACTTACCCGCCAGCATCACAAATGACCTGGTGCTGAACAGCCTGTACGGCGGGATCACCCTGGGCGTTGGACTGGGACTGGTGTACCGCGGCCAGGGCACCAGCGGCGGCAGCGACATCCTGGGGCGCATCCTCAACCAGCGCCTGGGAATACCCATCTCCCAATCCTACCTGATCGTGGACACGCTGGTGGTGCTGGCCGGCGGGTTCGCTTTCGGGTGGGAAAAGGCGCTCTACGGCCTGGTGGTTATTTACGTCAGCGGCCTGGCGGCGCAGGCGGTATCGGAGGGCTCGAGCATCTTCCGCTCCGCCATGATCATTTCAAACAACCCGGACGAGGTGGCCCAAAAGGTGCTGACGATCATGGAGCGCGGCGTGACCATCCTGCCCGGCACCGGGGGATACACCGGCGTTGCCCGACCCGTGCTGTACTGTGTGATCACCCGCGCCGAGGTAAACCAGCTCAAAGAGCTGGTGCGCGAGGCCGATCCGAAGGCGTTCATGGTCATCGGCACTGCTCACGAAGCATTGGGCGAAGGTTTCAGACCCTTGAGTTAGGTTTTAGGAATCCACGAATTACGCGAATTTCACGAATTTTTTAAGAATTCGTGAAATTCGTGTAATTCGTGGATATGATTTTTTCTTAAAATGTTAAGCCGGCGATGATGGCGAACTGGCCCAGGTGGTAGGTCGACATGACGAGCAGGTCGTGGTGCGGCGTAAGGCGCACGAAGCGGTTGTAAGCCAAAACAGAATCTGATATGAAGAACAGGGTGGCTCCGGCGGCGCTGCAGGCGGCAGAAAGCGGCGGAATGGAGGGTTGGAACAGGCGCAGCCAGGCCGAGGCCAGCATCAAGCTGATGGCAATCGAATAGACGCTCACCGGCAGGAGCAGCTTGCGCCCGGCGTCCGTCCTGCTGAGCCCGGCGGAAATGCGGCTGAACACCCAGGCGCCGGCAGCCGCTACCCCAACCAGGATAAGCCAGGCCAGCGGATTGGCTGGCAGCCCAGCCCGGGTGAAGCCAATGATATATGCAAGGTGTGCCAGTAAAAAAGACACCAGCCCGGGCAGGAAGAAACGTGCCGGAAAGAGCAGGTTGACATCGCCCAGCAGCGAGAAGAACAGCGCCAGGCCGAACCAGAAACCGGTCCCACCCCAACCCACCGCCAGGGTGAACCAGACGATCAGCGCCAGCAGGGCGCCCGGCTTGCTGATGAAACGCAGCCGCCGCCACCCACGCTCGACCCCGACCCAATCCAATGCCGCCAGCGCAAACGCCAGTATCAACCACCCCGGAAAGGACATTTTCAATTTTCCATTTTCGATTTTCGATTAATTTTCCACGAATTACACGAATTGGTGCGAATGCACACGAAATATCTAATAATTTGCGTAAATTCGTTAACATTCGTGTCATTCGCGGAAAAGCTTTTCATCCACCCTCAATTCTCTGCTCTCTTATCTATCTTCCTTTTCTCTACTCCCGCCCCTTTACGCGCTGCTTTTCCGGTACCCCAGTGCTTTCAGGATAGCAGGGTTGTCGCGCCATTCCTTGCTAATCTTCACGCGCAGATCGAGGAAGACGTGGATGCCAGTCATAGCCTCGATTGATTTGCGCGCCGTGCTGCCGATGCGTTTGAGCATCTCGCCGCCCTGGCCGATAACGATGCCCTTATGCGATTCCTTCTCAACCAGCAAGGTGGCGGCAATGTAATTAAGGCCGGGATTGCGCTCCTTATACTCGTCGATGCGCACTCCCAGGGCGTGCGGCACCTCGTCGCGCAGGTGGACCAGGGCTGCCTCGCGGATCAGGTCCATGGCAATTTCGCGCTCGTACAGGTCGGTGACCTGCTCTTCGTCGAAGAATGGCAGGCCTTCAGGCAGGCGGGCAAGTACGGCCTGCAGGAAGCGCTGGGCGTCATCCTTTGCGTAGGCCGAAATAGCCAGCGGCTCGGCAAAAGGCAGCAGCTCCTGGAACGCGGCCTGGCGCGCCGGCAGGTCTTCAGGCGCCAGGCGGTCGACCTTGTTGAGCACCAGGAGCATGGTGTGGCGGCCGGCCATTTTGGCCAGGCGCTGGGCGATCAGGCGGTCCTCCTCCAGCGGAGGCTCGCCGGCGTCCACCAGCCACGCGATCAGGTCGCTGTGCTCCAGTGAAGCTTCGGCTTCATCATTCATGTACTCCCCCAGCTTGTGGCGCGGCACGTGCAGGCCCGGCGTATCGATGAAAACTACCTGGGCCTTGTTCAGGGTAAGGATGCCCAACTGGCGCCGGCGGGTGGTCTGCGGGCGCGGCGACACGGCGGCGATCTTCTGTCCCAGCAGTGCGTTGATCAGGGTGGATTTACCGACGTTGGGCCGTCCGATGACGGCCACGAACCCGGCGCGGAATGGAATAGGTTTTTCAGACATAAGCTAAGGATAACACGTTAACTCACCTTCAGCCCGGCCAGTTTTTGACCTTCCATCGTCAGCAGCCAGGCCTTCGTCGCCAGGCCGCCGGGGGCGCCAAAACCGTGCAGCAGGCGGTCCGAGCCGACCACCCGGTGGCAGGGGATGACCAGGGGTAAAGGGTTGCGGGCCATCATGTTGCCCACGAAACGCGCCATTCCTGGCCGGCCCAACTCGACCGCTAGTTGACGGTAGGTCTTCATGGCGCCGAATGGGATGGCCTTGCAGGCCGCCAGCACCTGGCTGGCAAGCGGGGTATAGCCCTGCAGGTCGAGCGGAAAATCGAAGACCCGGCGCATCCCCAACAGATATTCCTCGATCTGGCGCACAGCCTCGCCCAGGAATGGAGGCGGCGGGCTGTCCGCAAAACTCGCCTGGGACGGATGGTTGGCGTAATCCTGCGTGCGCTCCAGCCCGGCCCGCCCGAACAACGAGATGCGCACCACCCCCTCCTTCGACGCCGCGAGGCCAATCGGCCCAATTGGTGATTGATGTAATTCGCCTGTCCAGAAAACTGTCATAAGCATCCTTAATTCTTTTTTGCAGGGTGTTTTTCGTGGGCTACGCCCACGAAAAAC
>DBMK01000055.1 GCA_002298885.1 Anaerolineaceae bacterium UBA700 | reverse complement strand
CGGGAAACGCCTCTTTTTGCGTTTCCCGCCCCTCTTCTCTCTCTAGACTTAGACTCAAAGAGCCAAACTCCAGGGGTGCAGATTTGCACCGGAAACTCCCTCTCATTCTTCTGCCAGCAGGCGGGTAAGGTAGGGCACGGCGGCCAGGGTGGCGCGGGCGCGGTGGCTGAGCCGGTTCTTCTGGGCGCGGCTCAGCTCGGCCATGGTCAGCCCCAGGTCCTGCAGCAGAAAGATCGGGTCGTAGCCGAAGCCGTTGCTGCCGCGCTCGGTGGGGATGATCTCGCCGGGGCAGTCGCCGTCGGCGAGGTAGATCGAATGCTGCGGGCTGGGCTCGGCGACGGCCACCGTGCAGTGGAAGTGGGCCAGCCAGGGACGCGGGTAGCCGGCCAGGTTGGCCAGCAGCAGGGCGCGCCGGTCGGCGTCGGTGGCGTTGGGTTGGGGGGAATAGCGGGCGGAATGCAGGCCGGGGCGCCCGTCCAGGCAGTCCACCTCCAGGCCGGAGTCGTCGGCCAGGCAGGCCAGGCCGCTGGCGCGGCAGTAGGCGGCGGCCTTGAGGATCGCATTTTCGGCATAGGTCTCGCCGTTCTCCACGACGTCCAGGTTCAGGCCCAGGTCCAGGGGAAAGACCAGCTTGAAACCGGGCAGCAGGTCCTCGAACTCGGCTAATTTGCCGCGGTTGGTGGTAGAAATGAGCAGAGGTTTCATTTTATAGCCTTAATATTTATCAAATTAATCATAATAAATTGACTTTATTAAAATTATATGTTATAATCTCTTAGTAATTATATTCTAACTGGCGAAATTATAATCCGTGAGCCAACCACGCTACCCGTTGCGGATTAACGTTGGTTTTTTAATTAACCAACCGATCGGCACAAACCGTGAAATACACTTCGACTTTCCCAGCCTGCAGCTCCCAGAGGATGTTGAATTAAACGATTTTGCCGGCGTCGTGCGCATCAACCGGACGCCGCAGGGGCTGCTATTCGAGGGGGATTTTAGTGCTAAAAAAGTTGAACAATGTGTACGCTGTCTGGCTGATTTCTTGCAGCCTTTACACTCGGAATTTGATGAGCTTTTTGCTTTTAGCGACCGCTCCGTATCCGATTCCGGCCTGATTTTACCGGAAGACGCCAATGTAGACCTCGGCCCGCTGGTTCGCGAGTACCTTTTACTGGAAGTGCCCATCAGCCCGCTGTGCAAGCCGGACTGCAAGGGCCTGTGCACGGTGTGTGGAGCGGACTTAAACTTAACGGTCTGCGAACACGTAAAGGTAGAGGATAACGAGTAGAAAAATGAACACCAGCGCCCATTTGCTTTGTTCTTTTTCTGACTCCGCCAGGAGGGTGGAATGGTAAATACAAGCCGGCGAAAACGGAACACGGAGATCCTGAGCATGCTGCTCGAAAAAGCGGATGTCCAGGGTTACCTGACTACCGAAGACTTAATGGAAGTGTACCCTGACTTGCGCGGCGACGTGGATTACCTCGATTCGATCATGCTGGCGCTGCGCCGGCGTGGGGTGGATATCCTGGATGGGGAAAATCCCAGCCTCTTCGAAGAGGAGGATGAGGGCCTTACCCCCAGCGATTTCGATCCCTCGTACGCCGACCTGACGCCCATTTCGAGCGACGATACGATCGGCCTGTATCTCAAGGAAATGTCGCGCGTGCCGCTGCTTTCCATTGATGAAGAGCTGAGCCTGGCCCGGCGCATCGAATGCGGCAAGGAAGCCAAGTACGAGCTGGAAAACCTTACCGGGCGCATGCCGGCCCGCCACCGCCGCGAGCTGGAACAGCAGATGGAAGACGGTCTGCTGGCCCGCGAGCACCTGATCAAGGCCAATACCCGCCTGGTGGTGTCGATTGCCAAGCGCTACATCGGGCGCGGCGTACCGTTCCTGGACCTCATTCAAGAGGGCAACCTGGGCTTGATGAAGGCGGTCGAAAAATACGAGTACCAGCGCGGCTTCCGCTTCTCCACTTACGCCACCTGGTGGATCCGCCAGACGATCACCCGGGCGATTGCCGACCAGGGCCGCACCATCCGCGTGCCGGTGCACATGGTGGACCGCATCCGCCAGCTCTACCGCACCACCCACGAGATGGAGCAGAAGCTGGGCCGCCTGCCCACCACCGACGAACTGGCCGACAACCTGGGCGTGCTGCCCAGCAAGGTGGATTGGATGCTGCGCGTGTCCTGGCTGCCGCTCTCGCTGGAGAGCCCGATCAATGAGGACGAGGACGATTCCGAGCTGGGAATGTTCGTGGAGGACCAGATCACGCCCACCCCAATCCAGAGCGCTTACACCAAGCTGCTCAAGGAGAAGGTGGAAGAGGTGCTGGATACGCTCCCGCCGCGCGAATCGCGCATCCTGCGCCTGCGCTTTGGCCTGGAGGACGGGCGAACGTACACGCTGGAAGAAGTGGGAGAGAAATTCGGCCTCACCCGCGAGCGCATCCGCCAGATCGAAAGCAAAGCCCTTCGCCGCCTGCGCCACCCCCGACGGGCGAGACAACTAAAAGATTACTTGTAGTTATTTCACCTCGCAGACACGGAGAAATCCTTAAACCACGAATTCCGCCAATAAAAACGAATGACACGAAAAATAAAAAATTCGTGTCATTTTTTTTTATCAATTCGTGAAATTAGCGGTTAAAGTTCTTCTCCGTGTCCTCCGTGTCTCCGTGGTTAATTCGTTTTATGCTAGAATTCATCCAAAGAGGGATGACCATGGGTAAGAAAATTGGGATTCTGACGGCCGGGGGTGACAGCCCGGGGCTGAATGCGGCGCTGCGCGGCGTGGGCAAGGCTGCCCACGGCATGTACGATATGGAAGTTGTCGGCTTTCAGGACGGCTTCGCCGGCATGGTGGAGCGGCGCACGCTGGAGCTGGAGGGCAACATCCTCTCCAACATCCTGACCGCCGGCGGCACGCTGCTGGGTACCAGCCGCGACCGTCCCGACCGCATGCTGGCGGGCGGCAAGGTGGGCGACAGCACCGCCGCCGTGCTCCAGACCTACCGCGAGCTGGGATTGGACGCCCTGGTGTGCCTGGGCGGGACCGACGCCCAGGAGAGCGCCTTCCACCTGCAGCGCAGCGGGCTCAACGTGATCACCCTGCCGGTGACCATCGATAACGACCTGGTCGAGACAGATACCTCGGTGGGCTTCGACACGGCCCTCGGCATCGCCACGGAGGCCATCGACCGCCTGCACTCCACGGCTTCCAGCCACCACCGCATCATCATCGTTGAGGTGATGGGCAAGCAGACCGGCTGGCTGACCCTGGGGGCCGGCGTGGCCGGCGGGGCGGACGTGATTCTCATCCCCGAGCTGCCCTACGACGAACGCAGCGTGGTGCAGGCCATTCAGGAACGCAGCCAGGCAGGCAAGCGCTTCAGCATCGTGGCCGTCTCCGAAGGGGCCATGTCCCGCGAGGCCGTCCAGTTCTTCGAGCAGGCTAAGAAGGTCAACGTGCGCCTGCGGAAAGGGCCGGACCAGGAAAAAGTGGCCGAGCGGCTGGAGAAGATCGAGCGCCAATCGTCAGGGAACACGATCCACCTGGCCAACCAGCTCGAGAAAATGGCCGGCATGGAGGCGCGCATCACCATCCTGGGCTATTTGCAGCGCGGCGGCACGCCCTCGGCGGCCGACCGGGTGCTGGCCACCCAGCTCGGCACGGCCTGCGCCTCGGCGGTGGAGGCGGGCCAATACGGGGTGATGTTGGCCGTGCGTGGCTCCAGTCACATCGAGCCGGTGCCCCTGGAGCGCGTCGCTGGCCAATCCAAGACCGTCCCGCTCGACCATCCCTGGATTAAGGGTGCGCGCATGGTGGGGACGAACCTAGGGGATTGAGAAATACTTTAAAACATAATCCACGAATTACACGAATGGGAGCTAATAGCCACGAAAGAAGAAATTATGAATTTTATTAAAAACCATTCGTGACCATTAATTTCCATTCGTGTAATTCTTGTAGTTTA
>DBMK01000004.1:5135-7955 GCA_002298885.1 Anaerolineaceae bacterium UBA700 | reverse complement strand
CGCCCAATCCCCGGATTAATAATGGCCTTATTTGCAGTTCGTCCCATAATCGAACGCCTCAATGCCCCACAGGGCACTGCGGGTGGTTACATCCATTTGGAAACCGCAGAAATCCGGGCGCGTGGCCACAATCTTAAGTCTGTAATACAAGGGGATCACCGGCAGCTCATTCCAGAAAAGCTGCTCTGCAGTATGGGCCAGGTCCGGATAATTCGCCTGGTTAGGGCTGGCTTGGAGAACGTCCTTGCAGACTGAGTCGTATTTCGGATTGGAGTAGCCGGTGATGTTGGCCCCCAGCCAGTTGTTCTTGGCGGTCGGGATCTGATCTGTGGTATACAGGAAGCACGGCGACTGTGTCCCCGATTGCCAGGCAAACTGGGTCAGGTCGAACTTGCGCCCAAACAAAGGGCCGTCCGGCCCCCCGGAGAACAGCGGCCCGATGTCAGTGGGCTGAATCTTCACCTGGACGCCGCACTTAGCCAGGCCCTGGGCGATGGCCTGGGCTACCTGCATGCGCAGGGGGGTGTTGGTGGCAAAATAGTTGACCACGAACGGCGTCCCCTTGGGCGCGCTGGACGAGCCAACCGCCAGGCGCGGACCGTTAGGGTTGGCCGTATCGATCTTCCAGCCAGCCTCATCCAGCAGCCTGGCCCCGGCAGCCGGGTCGTAGGCCAGCGCTTTCAAGCCGGTTTCAAAATATGGGCTGGAAGGCGGGTAATACCCGGCCGGAACGCTCGTCCGGTTGAAGAAAATATCCTGGACGAGCCCGGCCCGGTCAATACAATTCGCAAAGGCCTGGCGCACGCGCACGTCACTGAAGAAGTCGGCGCGGTCCAGCGCCGGTTTGAAGCCGTCGTCGTACGAGGATGGGCGAATGCCAAAATCGAGGTGCTCCCATTCTGGCCCCTGTCCAAACTGCACCTTGATCTGGCCGGTGTTGGACTGGTCCACCAGGTCCTTCAACTGGTTGTCGAGCAGCACGGTCTGGTCCACAAGGTCGCATTCGTGGGTATCCAGGGCGGTCAGGTTATTATTGCTCTGGTCGCCCAGGAAGCGGAAAACCAGCGCATCGAATTTGGGCAGTCCCTCAGACGCCCGGAAGTATGCCGGGTTTTTGTGCAGGCTAATGTGGTCGCCGGCTTTCCACTCGTCGACGACGTAAGGTCCCCACCCCAGCGGATGGCGGGTCGAGTCTTCCGCCGTCAGCAGGTCGGCTGGCTTGTACTTGGCCCAGGCATGGCGCGGCAGCGGGATGAAGAACAGCGTATCGAGCTGGTCGGGCACAAAACCGGGCAGCCCGGTCCATTCCACCGTCGTCTCGTCGAGCGCTTTGTAAGCAACGGTGCGGTCCACAATATTCTTTGAAACCGGCGTGTCCGGTGAAGAGGCCAGTTCGTACGAATACACTGAATCGTCGGCCGTCAGCGGCTGGCCGTCCGACCATTGGATTCCTGGTTTCAGCTTGAAGGTTACCTTGAGCTGGTCCAGCTTGAGCGCCTTTTTTCCATCCCAGGCCGCGCCGCAGGTATCTCCGCTGCAGCCGGCTGGGTTCACCTTCGTCCCGGCTGCCAGGCTGGCCAGGTTTCCGCCCTGGTCTACCACCGCATCCCCCGCCTTCACCTCCACCGCGCTCACCACGGCATTCCCGTTTGCCTGCGAGGGTAGGTCCTGGAGGATGACCGGCTGGGCAGCAAAGCCGCGCGTGTCAAAGGGGCCGTCGTACACCGCTTCGAGCACGCTCCACATGCCCACCGCCGAGCTGCCGTAGATATACAACGAGCTGGGCTCCTGCCCCACGCAGATCACCAGCGTACGTTTGGTCGGCGCAGTCTGCGAAGGCTCCGCGCTCGGCACGGCGCTGGGTTGCCCGGGAGCCGCGGTGACCGTTGGCTGCTGCACCCCCGGCGTCGGCGCCGCCGTCGAAGTTGCCGTCTGGCATGAGGTAAGGATCAGGCTGATGAGGACTAGCCAGGAAAACTTTCGGTACATAAATGCTCCTGAGATTAAATCAATGCTCGAATTATACCTCGACAAATTGTAGTGACGACTTTAGTCGTTCTCGTCGCAAAATTTCCAAAAAAATTCGTATAATATTCTTACTGGGGATCAAAAATGCCATATGAATACTTCAAATTAAGTTACCAACAAAGAATTTCCGTTCTTCAACAACGGATTAGTCAAAATTACCCCCTCCACGCGCCGACTCACCCCTTTCGAGATGCCGGTTACTACCTGATTACCGCTGCCAATTACAATCACCAACCCATCCTATCCACCCCCGAACGTCGCTCAGAATTCGAGCGCATGTTGCTTCAATCATTCGATCCAACAGAGACTGGTTTTGCAGGTTGGGCTATCCTTCTCAATCATTATCATTTCTTAATCGGCGTCGAGTCGATGGAGATAATTTCTTCGGCCTTAAAACTTCTGCATGGAAGATCTTCTTTTGCATGGAATAAGGCGGATGGCATTTTCGAAGGCCGGCGTGTCTGGTACAAGTTTTCAGATAGAAAGATCAGAAATGAAGCCCATTTTCAAAAAGCCCTCAATTACATCCACATAAATCCATTAAAACATGGGTATGTTACGGATGTATATGATTGGAAATGGTCGAGTCTACCAATCTATCTGGAACAAATTGGACGTGATCAACTTGCTGAGAACTGGAAGAAATTTAATCCAGGGGGAATGGGACAGGATTGGGATGAATAACGAATTTATTGGTTACAACCCTTGGGATTGAACCATCTCTTAAATTACTGATTTGTCGGGAAAACTTATGCCTTGAATGAGTTATAGAACGACTAAAGTCGTCACTAC
>DBMK01000004.1:3502-5077 GCA_002298885.1 Anaerolineaceae bacterium UBA700 | reverse complement strand
AGTGACGACTTTAGTCGTTCCTCTTAACTATAAAAACGAGCACGCCCCCAAAAAATTATTCCTCAAATACGGCACATCCTTCACATCGTCCGTGTACACCCCATTGCGCGGGCGCGAGGAATGGATGATGCGCCAGTCGCCGAGGCTGACCGCAACGTGCGTGGCGTTTTTGTTATAGCCGGTCTCGTCGAAGAACAACAGGTCGCCGACCTGGAACGGCGGCTCGATCTTGCGCCCGGCCTTATACTGCATATCCGCGTCCCTTGGGATACGCACCCCCACCAAGCGGTGAAGCAAGTGTGAATAGCCCGAACAGTCGATGCCCATGGCGGAGCACCCGCCCTCCAGGTAAGGTACCCCGGTCATACGGATGGCGTCTGTCGAGAGCAGGGCACGCCGGTCTGTGGTCGTCTTGGGCAGGTCCTCGAAAGCGCGCAGGTCCGAATTGGTCACCCATCCCCACACCTGCGCATCGATCTCGGCGTAGACGCCGTTCCATTTCACCACCTGGACCGGCGTACCGCACAAAAAGCGCCCTACAACCGGGCTTCCCAGCGAAGATTCGGAGCGCACGTAGACCGCCGGGGCAATCACCAAGTGCGTCGGGTCCGGCGAAGGCGCCTCGGTCAGATAGGGGAAGTAGACCCAGCCCAGGTAGCCGTCCACCTGGCGGATGAACGCCCAGGGGCCGTTTTCTTCGAGCACCTCCAGCTTCCAGCCGTAGAAGATCTGGCTGAGCATCCCGGCCTTCCAATCCGGCCCGGCGTACAGGCCGGTGAGGTTGGTGGCCACGGTGACCATGCGCGGCGGCGTTTTACGCAGCACGCTCACCCCTGAAAAATCCATCTCGCAGCCGGGAAATTTCTTCGCCAGCATCGAGCGCAGCTCGTTCAGGCCGGCCTCGTCCAGGATGCGCCCGCTCAAAACGATCCGGTCCGCGTCCGCCATTCCGGCCTTGATGTCGAAAACTTCCAACCGCCGGTCGGAATACTTTGCAGCAAGTTCTTTCAAATATGACTGTACAGCTTCGAGCATTTTTCCAGTCCTTCAGTCGGTCAGTTAGTCAGTTGGTAAGTCGATCAGTCGGTCAGTCGATCAGTGAAAACCTTATCCACGAATGCCGCTAATAAAAGCGAATAAGATCTATGGTAGTTTAGAATTATTTGTGTACATTCGTAATAATTAGCGCAATTCGCGGACCCTATTCAAACTCTATACCGTGACCCTAAAACTGTCAACTGTAAACTTCTTTACTCCCCATACCGCATGCGCAAATAGCTGGCATAACGTTCGGGGCTGACGCGGCCCTCGTCGACNNTGGGTGCAGTCGTTGAACTGGCAGTCCTGGACCAGCGGCCGCAGCTCGGGGAAATATCCATCCAATTCTTCCGGCTGGGTATCCCATAGCGCCAGCGATTTCAACCCCGGCAAGTCGACCACAAAGCCGCCTTCGTCCAGGGCGAACATCTGGCGCACGATGGTGGTATGGCGTCCCTTGGACGTCGTCTGGCTCACCTCGCGCACCGCCAGGCCCAACGCAGGTTGGATGGCATTCAGCAGGCTGGATTTGCCCAC
>DBMK01000004.1:0-3489 GCA_002298885.1 Anaerolineaceae bacterium UBA700 | reverse complement strand
GCTTGTTTGACCGAAGTAAAAATCACCGGGTATCCCAGGCCGGCGTAGGCCGAGAAAAGCCGGTGAGCCTCCTCCGGCTCCACCAGGTCGATCTTGTTGGCCACGATCACCGGTGGCAGGCCTTGTTTCTCGCAGATAACCAGGAAGCGGTCGAGCATGCGCAGGTGTGGCGGCGGGTTGGCGCAAGCGAAAACCAGCACCACCTGGTCTGTATTGGATAGCAGCACCTGCTGGTAGATTCCCCTGGGGGTGGGGTCGAGGCGCACCAGAGCTTTCTGGCGCGGCTGGATCGCTTCGATCATGCCGCTGCCGTCCTCCAACCGGCTGATCTGCACCCGGTCGCCCACCGCCAGAATGTCGGCGCGCACGGAGGTGCGCTTGAGGCGCCCACGCAGGTGACACACCACAACCCCCGCCCCGGTTTGGACGGTGTAAAAGCCTGACTGCAGGCGCGTTACCCAGCCCTCGATCCACTCCTCGCTCATGGTTGGGGAGTAGCAGTCGGCTGCGGGGTCTTCTTTACGTAGTAACCGGATTCCCACCAATACAGGGCCGAAGGCCGGCCGTAGAAATAATCTTCGATGACCCGGCGAAAGATGGGGGCAGCAATTTCAGAGCCCTCGCCGGCATTCTCCACCAGCACCGCCACCGCAATGTCCGGTTTGTCAGCCCGCCCGGCGTTGGTGTACCCGGCGAACCAGGCATGCGCGTCTCCGTGCGGGTTCTGCGCCGTGCCTGTCTTTCCATAGACTGGGATATCCAGCCCGATGAACGTACTCCAGGCTGTGCCGCGCTTGTTAGCAACCACGCTACGCATGGCATCTTGCACGAGCTTGAGGTTGTCCTGGCTCACCGGCAACTTGCCGTCCACAACCGGATTGAAAGATGTGAGCGCCACGCCGTCCGGCGTAGTGATCTTTTCGACCAATTGTGGACGGTAAAGCGTGCCGCCGTTGCCGACCGCCGCCACAAACGAAGCCACCTGCAGCGGTGTGACCAGGATGCGGCCCTGGCCGATCGATTCCTGCACCGCGTCATCCTCGCTCACCGGGTCGGGCATGTTGCCCGTCTCCTCGGCGATTTGGTCCACGCCGGTCGCCTTGCCCAATCCAAAGCCGCGCGCAATATTGGTCACGAACTGGTCACCCTTTTGCCGGTACAGGTCGAGACCGATGTGGTAAAAATATGGGTCGCACGAGCGCATCAGCCCTTCCGGCAGGGTCAGCGTGCCGCTAGGCGGCTGCCCGTGAGCTACCGTCCAATCCTCCAGGGTCACGCCTGGCAGTTCGCGGAAGTACGAACCACAGGTATAAGTCGTATCCTTGGTATACAGCCCGCTTTCCAGCGCAGCCGACATCATGACAATCTTGAACACCGAACCGAGCGGGTACAGCCCCTGGGTGGCCCGGTTGAGCAGCGGCGTGCCCGGGTCTTTCAACATTTCGGATAGGCCGGTGTAGCTGTTATAGTTGTTGGGGTCGAACAGGTTCGGGTCGTAACCTGGGGAAGACACAATTGCAAGGATGCGCCCCGTGTCGCGCTCCATCACCACGATAGCCCCGGTGAAGCCGGTGATGGCTTTTTGCGCCAGGAGTTGGAGCTGTTTATCCTGGGTGGTATAGATCATATCCGCTGGCTTCGAATCGCGCTGGCCCAGGATGGCCACCGTCTGGCCGCTGGGGCTGATCACGCGCAACGTGGCGCCCCGCTGCCCGGCCAACGCGTCCTCGGCCCACTTTTCCAGGCCTGCCTTGCCGACCTTTTCGCCGCCGCTATAACCCATGCGCTGGTATGTGATCAGGTCTTCTTTATAAATCGGCTGCACGTACCCGATCACGTTCGGCCCGACCCCGCCGTCGAAATAATAGCGCGTGTTGTAGGGGGTGGCCACCAGNNTTGATCAGGTCGGCGTGGTCGTTGGCGTCCTGCGCCGAGGTCTCGCCGACGGGCACGTACGAATTCGGCCCGGCGTTGGCGTACATTTCCTTGATGGCCTGGGACGTCTTGCCGGTCAGCGTGACCAGCAGGTTCACCAGGGCCGATTCCTGGTTATCGGCGATCTTTCCGGGCACAATCCCCAACGCCACCGCATCCGCCGTGGCGGCAATCACGTTGCCATTTCTATCATAAATATCGCCGCGGGCCGGCACCTTGTACTCGATCTGCAGGTAGTTACCGCCCTTCAACTCAGGCATGATCAAACCATCATCCCACTGCACCTTCCAGGCGTTCTTGTCCAGGCTCAGGTTCATGGTGATGTTATCCCGCGACAGGTCGCCCATCACGGCCGTCTTGAAGGTGAGGCGGTAGGCCACCTGGGCGGATTTCGGGTTAGTGATCGACTGCAGGATCTCGAAATTGACCTTTTGCAGGGTTAGGTTGACTGAGACGTCTACGAAGCGCTGGATAAATTTGTCCTTGGTGATGGCGTCCTGCCCGACGGTGGTGAGCATGTCGTACATTTCGGCATATTTTTCGTTCTGCCAATCCGTCAGGAAGGTTGTGGCGGTCAGGCGCGGGTCGGGCACGGTCGACACGGACACGACCGATGTCGGCAACACCGTGGGCGTAGCCGGCGCAGCGGTGGGGGTTGAATTGGTCACCAATCCGCTCGAGCAGGCAGATAGGAGCATGGAAAGGATGCAAATGGTATAGATGATTTTGGTACGCATATTCAATTAACCAACGTTTTCCCCGCCCAGGATCGGCTTGAAAACCGGGCAGGCGTAATTCAGGGCGGCCATGCAGGCTTGCGGGACGGCCTCGATGGGGAGCGGCAGGCTCATTCTACGCACGCTGCGGGCCAGGTGGCATAACGGAAGTCCCATCACGCTGGCAAAGCACCCGCCAAAATCGCGCACCGGGTTAAAGCCCGGATGCTGGATGGCGTATGCCCCAGCTTTGTCCAACGGGTCGCCGCTGGCAACGTAAGCCGCAATCTCGGCGTCGGTGTAGGAGCGCATCGGCACCTGCGAAACACACAGGTCGGTCAGCAGGCGTCCCGTGGATGGACTGAAAAGGGCCAGCGCGGTGTACACCTGGTGGGTGCGGTCGCGCAGGCGCTGCAGCATGGCAGTCGCCTCGAGGGCGTCGGCAGGCTTGCCTAAAAGCAGCGTCCCATCCGCAACGGTGGTGTCCGAAGCCAGCACCACCTGCCCGGCGCCGGCGCCATTCCCCGCCTGGCGGGCCTTGTCCACTGCCAGGCGCAACACGTATCGGTCCGGCGGCTCGCCGGGCAGCGGGTCTTCGTTAATGCTGACTGGCCTGGTTTCAAATTCCCAGCCGGTGAGCGCAAGCAGTTGTCTGCGGCGGGGCGAGGTTGAGGCAAGGATGAGGGATGGCGCCATTCAAAAATGATTCTAACACAGTTAGGCTAATCCAATTTGGACCGCATTCCGTATTTTAATTAACACGATGCTTTGATGTTCTTGACCTAACCCCCCGGGAAGGGATTCGAGGATTTTGCAGCGATAATCGCCGCAAAATCCT
>DBMK01000323.1 GCA_002298885.1 Anaerolineaceae bacterium UBA700 | reverse complement strand
TCACCCCCCGGCCCCCTCTCCACCCCGTGGAGAGGGGCCGGGGGGTGAGGTTAGTCCTTCTGCGATTCATTGCATTATAATGTGACCTGAGTCATTACTCTTCTCTTCTCATCTTTACCGGCAGCGCGAGGTACGCCATGAATTACACTATTTCACTTGCTCAACTGCACATCCGGGCCGGGGATCCCGAGCGTAACCTGCAGACGGCTGTACAGATGATCGACCAGGCCGCTCAAGCTGGCAGCCGCTTCATCTTATTCCCGGAATTGTGGTCGACCGGCTACGACCTGGAAAACGGCGCCCGCCTGGCGCAGCGCTCGCCCGAAATCTTGGCCGAGCTGCAGCGCCTGGCCAGGGCCCACAACCTGTTCGTCGGCGGCTCGCTGTTGGAGAGCACACCCCAGGGCCTTTACAATACCTTCTCCTGGATCGACCCGGCAGCCAGCACGGTTGAAACGTACCGCAAGATCCACCTGTTCCGCCTGATGGACGAGGACCGCTGGCTTCTGCCCGGCAATTCGCTCAAGCGAGTCCCCGCTCCGTGGGGCGATACCGGCCTGGCCGTGTGCTACGACCTGCGCTTCCCCGAGCTGTTCCGCTGCTATGCCCTGGAGGGCGCCAGCGCCCTGGCGCTTGGCGCTGAATGGCCGGCCCGCCGCATCGCTCACTGGCAGACACTGCTGCTCGGGCGGGCCATCGAGAACCAGTGCTTCGTCTTTGCCACAAACAGCGTTGGGCCCACCTTCAAGGAAAATTTCGGTGGACGCAGTGCGGTAATCACACCCTGGGGCGAGACCCTCATCGAGGGCGGCCCTGAGGAGGAAGCCCTGCTCACCGCCCAGATCGACACCGACCTGGTCGCCCAGGCCCGCAATTTCATGCCGGTCTTCCAGGACCGGCGTCCAGACCTGTATTCATAAGAGCGAACATGCATGCGACCTGGGCGAAATTTCCGCCCAGGTCGCTTTAGCAAGATTTATTTGTCGGGTTTGCCAGCATCGGGGAAGAAAAGCGGCTTACCGTACTTATCTACCCCAAAATTGCCGATGAAAGTCTGAATGTCCGCGGAGACCAACCAGTCGACAAAGGCTTTGGCCCCGGTATAGTTGACCTTGGGCCATTTATCCGGGTTGACTGTAATCACGTGATAGATATTCAGCAGAGCCGGATCGCCTTCCACCAGGATGTCGAGCTGAAGCGTTTTCTGTTGGGCCAGGTAGGTGCCGCGGTCGGTCAGGGTATAACCGCCCTTTTCGGAGGTAACCCGCAGCGTGTCTGCCATGCCCTGCCCGGTTTGAAGGTACCAATCGCCGGAGGGGGTGATGCTGGCGGACTTCCACAAGTTCAGCTCCATGGTGTTGGTGCCGGATTTATCGTTGCGTGAGGTGAACGTGACCTTGGCGTCGGCGATCTTTTTGAATGCCTCCACCGCCGTGGCAGTGCCCTTGATCTTGGCCGGGTCGCTGGAAGGACCCACGATCACGAAATCGTTGTGCATCACCAGCAGGCGTTCCTTGCCGAAACCTTTGCTCATCAGGTCCTTCTCGGCCGCCGGGGAATGCACCAAAAGCACATCGGCGTTGCCGTCCTGGCCCATCTGCAGCGCCTGGCCTGAGCCGACCGCCACCATCTTAACATTGTAGCCGGTGGCTTTCTGGAACATGGGCAGCAGCACGTCCAGTAGACCGGTATCGCGCGTGCTGGTAGTGGTTGCCAGGATCAGCTCGGGGTTGGCCGGAGCGGGCGGCTGGGTGGGGGCGCTGGTGGGGACAGCAGTCGGCGCCGGGGTGGCTGCCGGGGCGCAGGCTGCCAGGCTGATTGCTACGATGAGCAGCAGGCCGGCGCAAATAAAGCGGTGGAATTTGGACATGGTATACTCCGTTATGCTTCAGAAAGATAATGAAACTATAGTTGTACCGATACAATTATAGTAGATCTCCCTCCTACGAAATCAGCCGTTCATCTTAAGTTTTGCCGATTATTGTCACAAGGATAAGCAGCATGCAAATCCCTCCTTCCGTTCCGGATGAGAAACGCGGCCTGCTGGCGAGCGTGGTGGGCGAATTGAGCCGTGTGAGCGGAGTGCGGGCGGTGGTGCTGGGCGGGTCGTACGCCCGCGGCACCCACCACGCCGCTTCCGACCTGGATATCGGGATTTATTACTTCGAGCACGAGCCCTTCGAGATCGCCGCCATCCGCGGCGTGGCCGAGGCGATTGCCCTCCAACCGCCCACCGTCACCGGCTTTTACGGCTGGGGCGCCTGGGTCAACGGCGGCGCCTGGATCCAGACCACCGCCGGCAAGGTCGATTTCATATACCGCAACCTGGACCAGGTGACCAATACCATTGCCGAAGCGGAAGAAGGCGTCACCCGCCACGATTATGACCAGCAGCCGGTCTTCGGTTATTACAGCGTGGCCTACCTGGCCGAAACCCAGATCTGCTGGCCGCTGTGGGACCCGGACGGCCTGATTGCCGGGTTGAAGCGCCGCGTGGCGCGCTACCCGTCGCGGTTAAAGGAGCGCATCATCTCGGATTCGCTGTGGTCGGCCGAATTCGGGATCATCCACGCCCGCGGCTACGCCTCCTCCGGCGATGTTTACGCCACCGCCGGCTGCCTGGCGCGCATCGCTTCCAACCTGACCCAGGGCCTGTTCGCCATGAACGAGCAGTACTTCCTCAACGATAAAAAGGCCATCGAGGCGCTGGCCGCCTTTGCCAGCCTGCCGGCGGATTACGTGGAAAGACTGACTCGCCTGTTAGCCCACGTTGGCAGCACGTCAACGGAATTAATGAGCAGCGTGGGCGAATTGGAACTGCTCTGGAAGGACGTGGTGACCCTTGCCGGGGGCGAATACCGGTCGCGGTACAGGATATAGAGAATCGAGAGTAGAGAGTAGAGAGTAGTCGTAGGTAGGGCGGGAAAGTAAGAACTTGCAGGGTTATGCGCTTGAAATCTCACGGCCTGATACATCCCGAGCGCCCCTACATTCAGTTGCGTAGAATGTAAAAGTCGGACGAGAATACCCGAGCAAGGCGCCTGGCTCCGAGACGGGGGTCGCAGACCCCCTTGGAGCGGGGAGACCGGGGAGACCGGGGAGAAATTGGCGTCAGGTAAAGATTTAAGCCCATCAGCCGCGCCCTTTCTGTCGGGCAGGGAGGCATTACAATGGGCTGTTGATGTCGGGCCGGGAGGCCCGACCTACTACTACTCTCTACTCTCTGCTCTCTACTCTCGATTCTCTATTCTTATACCCCGAAAACAGCACAATTAAAATCCCCACCAAAATCAGGGCGGCCGCGGCGAAGAACACCGGCTGCGGAACCTCGCCAAAGATCAGGTAGCCCAGGATTCCGGCGAACACCGGCTGGCCCAGGTTGGTGACGCTGACCACCTGGCCGCGGAAATATTTGAGCGAAAAGTTCAAGATGGTATGCCCGAAGACGGTGGGCACCAACCCCAGGCCGACCATCAGCAGCACGTCGGTGGGGTCGTAGGCCTTGATCGGATTGACGAACGGCAGGGCGGCAACCAGGCAGACCGCCCCGGCGATAGCGTACAGCGGCACCATGTACAGCCACAGGGTCAGCCGCTGCCCGTTGCGCCGACCCAATGCCAGGTAAGCCGCAAAGGCCAGCATCGACCCAAAACAGATCAGGTCGCCGGCGAAATTGGTCTCGGAGACCTGCAGCGATGTCCAGCCCAGCACCGCCAGCCCGCTCAGGGTGAACAGCGTCCCCAGCACCTCCCTGCGGTTGATCCGCTCCTGGAATAACAGGAACACGAAGAAAGGCATGGCTACCGGGGTCAGGTTAGCGATCAGACTGGCGCTGGCCACGGCGGTCATGCGCGCCCCGACCACCCAGCTCATGAAATGCACCGCCAGCACAGCACCCGGCACGGCCGACCAGCCGACCTGACGCCAGCCGTACTTTCTGGTGTAAGTTTTCAGGTCCTGCAGGAAGAACGGGAACAGCGCCACGGCCGCGATCAGCAGACGGTAGGATGCGACCAGGAAGGGGTGCTCGTGGCTGGCCTTGATCATGATCACCGCCGTCGAACCGCAGAAAACCCCAAAGACCAGCAGCGCCATGCGCAGCGCAGCGCGCTCGTTCAACCCCGCGGGAACAGAAGACATCCCCCTATTTTATCTGAAAGCAGTCGGAAAAGTAAAAAATTCCTTATTGACAAGAAACTCTAAAAATCCTACAATGAAACCACAAATAACGACAAAATACCAACAAAAAACGATAAATCATCCATACCATGACTTCATTTGAGCGGCGCCAGCGATTGCTCGAGATCTTGCGTACGAAACCGGGGATACGGGTTCCGGACCTGGCAGTCATGCTTGAAGTTTCCCATGGCACCATCCGCAACGATCTGGAAGCCCTGGCCGGATCCGGCCTGCTGACCCGCGTCCACGGCGGCGCTGTCCTCAAGGATAATCATTCCCCCTCCAGCCCCTCATTTTCGGCCCGGGCGCGCAGCAACGAGAGTGCCAAGCTGATTATCGCCCGCTGGGCCGCCGATATGGTCGAGGACGGCGATTCGATCTTCCTGGATGCCAGCACCACCGTCTATTACATCACCCGTTATCTGGGCGACCGCCGTAAGCTGCGCGTGGTCACCAACGGCATCGAAGCAGCCCGCGCCCTGTCCGCCAATCCCTCCAACACGGTCATCCTGATGGGCGGAGTGCTCAATACAGACGGCTCTTCGATCACCGGGCCGTTGTGGGAATCCTTCATGGAGGACCTGCACATCCGCAAGGCTTTCGTCTCCTGCTCCGGCTTTACTCCGGAGGCCGGCCTGACCGAAGTGCACATTTACGAGGCCCAGCTCAAGACGCGCGCCATCGCCTCGGCCGAAACCCTGATTGCCCTGGTTGATTCGAGCAAAATTGGCAAGGTGGACCTGACTCACTTCGCCCGCACCGAACAGGTGGACTATCTTTTCACCGATTGCGGCCTCAGCCCGGAATGGGTCGAGCAGCTCAAGCAGTCCTGCCGCAATTTATCCGTGTGCGACGCCGATGTCGCCTCCTCCTACACTTCGAGCAGCCGCGAAAGCGCCCATTACCGCATCGGTTTTGGCAACTTGACCGAACAGCAGCCCTTCGCCGTGGACGTGCGCCGCAGCCTGGAGCGCGCCGCCAAGAAGGCCGGAAACGTGGATCTAATCGTGGCGGATAACCAGCTCGACCCCGGCGTTGCCATCCAGGTTGCCGAGCGTTTCCTTTCCCAGGAACTGGACCTGTTCATCGAATACCAGATCGACGACCAGGTCGGCAACCGCATCATGAGCCGTTTCCAGGCTGCGGGTATCCCTGTGATCGCCATCGATATCCCCATGGTCGGGGCAACTTACTTCGGCGTAGATAACTACCGCGCTGGCTACCTGGCCGGGGTGGCTGCCGGGGAGTGGATTAGATCCTACTGGGAGTGCAATTACGATACCGTGCTCATCCTCGAGGAGCCGCGCGCCGGGGCCCTGCCGGCATCGCGCATCGCCGGGCAGATGGAGGGCATGCATTCGGTGCTGGGCGAGATCCCGCTCGAAAAGCAGCTGCGGCTCAACTGCGCCAATACCACCGAGATCAGCCAGGCCGAAACCCTGGCCGCCCTCCGGCGTATGCCGGAAGCCCATCGCATTGCCATCCTGTGTTTTAATGACGACTCGGCCGTGGGTGCCCTGGAAGCCGCCCGCCAATTGGGGCGCAGCCAGGATGTGGCCATCGTGGGCATGGGCGCCGACCGGCGGGTGCGCGAGATTCTGCACCAGCCTGGGGCGCGCATCATCGGGTCGACGGCTTTTTCCCCGGAGCTCTACGGCGAAAGGTTGATCGAGCTGGCTCAGAAGATTCTGCACGGAGAGCCGGTGCCGCCCGCCGTTTATATGACCCACACTTTTATCAAAGCCGATTACGAGCCTGACCAGACCAGAGTCCGCTAAACGCCACCATGACCGATACCATTCTCCAGATGACCAATATCAGCAAGAACTTTGCCGGGGTGCACGCCCTGCGCGGGGTATCGTTTGACCTCAAGCCGGGTGAGGTGCACGCCTTGCTGGGTGAAAACGGCGCCGGAAAATCGACCCTGGTCAAGATCATCACCGGTGTTCACCAGCCGGACGGCGGCGAAATTTACGTGGAGGGGCAGCCCGTCCATTTTAGCGACGCTCATGCCTCCCGCCAGGCCGGCATTGCCGCCATCTACCAGGAATTGAGCTTGTTTCCCGACCTCAATGTGGCCGAAAACATCTTTGTCGGCCGCCAGCCAACCACATCGGGCGGGCGAATCGACTGGCGCCGGCTGTACGCCGAGGCGGACCGGCTGCTTTCTTCGCTCAACGTGCGCCTGGATTTGAGGCAGAAGGCGCGCAATTTGAGCATCGCTCAGCAGCAGATGGTCGAGATTGCGCGCTCCTTTTCGATCAACGCCCGCCGGCAGGCGCTGATGGCACCCTATTTCGAAGGGCTGGGCGGCCTGCGCCCCGACCAGGGCAAGTTGGATTTAGAGGAGATTTTTCACCTGGACTGATTCATTGTTTGGTTCCGTCCAGGAGTTACACTGCTGAACGGAACCAAACAATGATTTGAATTAAGGAGGGCATAATGATCGAAGCACCTTATCCCGAGTTTGACGAATTGATGGTCCTGATCGGCGAGGCCGGGCAGCGGCTGTCGCAAATCGAGGCCAGCGAGGGCGCGGCCGGCAACATTTCGCTCTACATCGGCTGGCCGGTGGACCCGCGCCGGCGCTTCCCGCTGGTCGAGGCAATCCCGCTTCCCCAGCCGGTCCCCGAGCTGGCTGGGGCGGCCTTCCTGGTCACCGGCTCCGGGCGGCGCCTGCGCGAGATCATCCAGGACCCGCCCGCCAACCTGGGCTGCGTGGTGGTGGAGGAGGGCGGCAAGAGCGGGCGGTTGTACACGTCGCCGCGCCGCCTGTATGCGAACCTGACGAGTGAATTCAACTCGCACCTGGCGGTGCACGCCAGCCAGGTGGCTGCCACAAAAACCAACTTCCACGCCATCATCCACGCCCAGCCGCCGCACCTGACCTACCTGAGCCACATCCCGGCCTACCAGGACACGCTCTACCTCAACCGGCACATCCTGCGCTGGCAACCGGAATTGATCGTCCAACTGCCCGAAGGCATCGGCCACGTGCCGTTCCGCCTGCCCGGGTCGCCTGAGCTGATGGAAGCCACCGTCGCCGCCCTGCAAAAGCACCGCATCGTCCTGTGGGGCAAGCACGGGGTTATGTCCCGCTCCGACGTCTCGGTGAAGCGCGCCGCCGACCGGGTGGAGTACGCCGAGACCGGGGCGCGCTACGAATACATGAACCTGGCCAACCACGATCTGGGCGAAGGCCTTTCCGCCGAGGAGATTCGCAGCGTGGCGCGGGCCTTTAACGTCAGCCAGTCGATCTTTTGAACGGGAACGTAATGCATGAATCCGCAGCCGGGTAAATCGAACATTGAGCAGGCCTTTCAACTCGCCAGCCAGCGTTACGCCGCGTTGGGCGTGGACGTTGACCGGGCAATGGCGGCATTGGGGCGCATTCCACTCAGCCTGCACTGCTGGCAGGGCGATGACGTGGGCGGGTTCGAAAGCGCTGGGGGCGAGCTGGGCGGTGGGCTGGCCGCCACCGGCAATTATCCCGGCAAGGCGCGCAACGCCGACGAGCTGCGCCGCGACCTGGACCTGGCTTTCAGCCTTATCCCCGGCACGCACCGCCTGAACCTGCACGCCATCTACGCCGAGACCGCCGGGCGTAAGGTAGAGCGCACCGACCTGCGCCCGGAGCATTTCAGCGCCTGGGTGGATTGGGCGCGCGCCAACCGCCTCGGCCTGGATTTCAACCCGACCTGTTTCTCGCATCCAAAGGCGGCAAGCGGATTCACCCTTTCAAGCTACGACGAGGGAATCCGCCGGTTCTGGATCGAGCACTGCATTGCCTCGCGGCGGATTGGGGCGTACTTCGGCCAGCAGCTCGGCCAGGCCTGCGTGACCAACCTCTGGATCCCGGACGGGCTCAAGGATACCCCGGTCGACCGCAAGGCGCCGCGCCTGCTGCTCAAGGATTCGCTCGACCGCATCTTTGCCGAAAGGATCGACCCGCTCTTCAACCTGGACTCGATCGAAGGCAAGCTGTTCGGCCTGGGTTCGGAGAGCTACGTGGTTGGCTCGCACGAGTTCTACCTCGGTTACGCGGTGGCCAACCACACCCTGCTCACGCTCGACAGCGGCCACTTCCACCCAACCGAGACGATTGCGGATAAAATATCGGCAGTCTTCACCTTCGTCGACCAGATCCTGCTGCACGTCAGCCGCGGGGTGCGCTGGGACAGCGACCACGTCGTGACGTATACCGACGACCTCCAGGCTATCACCCAGGAGCTGGTGCGCGGTAATTACCTGGAACAGACGCACATCGGCCTGGATTACTTCGACGCCAGCATCAACCGGGTGGCTGCCTGGGTTATCGGCGCACGCAGCCTGCTCAAGGCGCTGCTGGCGGCCCTGCTCGAACCTATCGATAAATTGCGCTCTTTAGAAGTTGCCGGTGATTACACCGGCCGCCTGGCGCTGCTGGAGGAGCTGAAAACCATGCCATTCGGCGCGGTGTGGGATTACTACTGCCTGCAGAAGGGCGCGCCGGTTGGAATGGAGTTTATGGATAAGATAAAGCTGTATGAACAAAATGTGCTGCCGGCTAGAATGTAATTTAGGTAACCTGCTCCTGGCGGGTCTGTGACCCG
>DBMK01000269.1 GCA_002298885.1 Anaerolineaceae bacterium UBA700 | reverse complement strand
CCAAAATTCTTTAACCCGAAATTCAATTGAAAACGGGTAGAATAGGGATTGCTGCGCCAGGCGGGGGCGGCGCGAAATTTACGCAGCCAAGGAGGTTAGTATGAGCACAATGCGTAAACTCGGGCGATCCGGAATTGAAGTCAGCGCCATGGGGCTGGGCTGTTGGGCGATCGGCGGCCCATTTTGGGCGGGCGAGACGCCGCAGGGCTGGGGCGAGGTCGACGACGCCGAGTCGCTGCGGGCCATCGACTGCGGATTCGATATGGGTATCACCTTTTTCGACACTGCCAACGTGTACGGCGCCGGGCACAGCGAACGCCTGTTAGGAAAAGCAATTGCCGGGCGACGAGACAAGGTAGTCATCGCCACCAAGTTCAATGCCGTGTTCGACGAGACCACCCGCCGGGTGACCGGCTCGGATGCATCGCCGGCGGGCATCCGCAGGGCCTGCGAGGATTCGCTGCGCCGGCTGGACACAGAATACATCGACCTATACCAGTTCCACGACAACGGCTACCCGCCGGAAAAAGCTGCCCCGGTGCGAGATACGCTCGAAGAGCTGGTGAAGGAAGGCAAAATCAGGGCCTACGGCTGGAGCACCGATTTCCCGCGCAGCGCGGAGGTCTTCGCCCAGGGTGAAAAATGCACGTCGATTCAACTCCAGCTCAACGTGTTCGAATCCAATCCGGAAGTGCTGGCGGTCTGCGAAAAGTACAACATGGCGGCCATCAACCGCGGCCCGCTTGCCATGGGCCTGCTAACCGGCAAGTACACCGCCGACTCGAAACCCACAATCGACGACGTGCGCGGCGTGAAGAGCCCAGAGTGGATGAAGTATTTCAAAAACGGCCAGCCCAACCCTGAATTCCTGAAAAAGCTCGAAGCGGTGCGGCAAGTGCTCACCAGCGGCGGGCGTACGTTGGCGCAGGGCGCCCTGGCCTGGCTGTGGGGGCGCAGTTCTAAAACCCTGCCCATCCCTGGTTTCCGTACCGTGGCCCAGGTGCAGGAGAACTGCCAGGCGTTGCAATTTGGCCCCCTGAACCCGGCGCAGATGGCCGAGATCGAAACGATCCTGGGGCGCGGACAGGCAGACGCATGAAATATCGCTGGTACGTCCTCATCCTGGCAGGCCTTACCAATTCGATCCTGGTCGGGCTGCCGGTGATGAGCCTATCCGTACTGTTCCCCGAAATATCCACGGCCTTGAACCTCAACGTGGTTCAAGTTGGCCTGCTTTGGGGGATGGGCTCACTGCCCAGCGTATTCACTGCCCTGTTCGGAGGGGCGATCGGCGACCGGTTTGGGCCCAAGCGCGTGCTCATTGCCGCCTGTCTGCTGACCGGCGCGGCCGGAGCATTGCGGGGCGCGGCGACGGATTTTAGCACCCTGATGCTGGCAATCATCCTGATGGGCCTGCTGGTTCCCCTGGTGATCCTCAACAACATCAAAATCTGCGGCATCTGGTTCCCGCCACGCCAGCTTGGCCTGGCAAACGGGGTGCTTTCCATGGGGGTTTCGCTGGGATTCATCCTCGCCTCGCTGTTCAGTGCCAGCGTGCTTTCGCCGCAGTTGGGCGGGTGGCGTAATGTGCTTTACTTGTACGGCGCGCTGGGCATGCTGCTGGCAATTCCCTGGCTGTTGACCAATGCGGCGCCTAAGCACGGCCTTGCTTTCGGCGGGACAACCTCGGCTATCCCTATGCGCGTGGCCATCGCCCACGTGATGCGGCTGCGCATGTTGTGGCTGTTGAGCCTGCTCATCATGGGCATCAGCGGCTGCATCCAGGGAGTGTTGGGCTACCTGCCTACCTACCTGCAAACCGCCGGCTGGCCGACGCTGCTGGCGGACCAAGCTTTTTCGGCCTTCAACCTGGTTAGCCTCGTCTTTATCATCCCGATTGCGCTGCTCTCCGACCGGCTGGGCCAGCGCAAGGGCGTGCTCCTGCCCGTCTTGCTGCTCCTTTTGACCGGGGTGGGATTACTGTCCGTGGTGGAGGGAGGCCTGATCTGGGTGGCGGTGATCATCGCCGGGATGGGGAGGGATGGCTTTATGGGACTGTTCGTCACCATGATCCTGGAAGTCGATGGTGTAGGCGTTGATTACGCCGGTTCCGCCTCAGGGTTGATGATGGTGTTCCTCTCTCTGGGGAACACCATTGCACCCCTGGTGGGCAACAGCCTGGCGTTAACCGACCCCAGGCTGCCGTTCGCCCTGTGGGCGGGGCTGGCCCTGGCCGGATTCATCGGGCTGGTTTTTGTCAAAGAGCAGCGGTCAAAGGCTGTACTGCAGACCGCATAATTTTATCGTTGGCTTTACACAGTATTGTTCAGAAGGAGGATCCAATGGAATACGCTCGATTAGGAAACACCGGGTTGAAAGTGTCCAGGATCTGCCTGGGGTGCATGAGCTTCGGAGAGCCCAACGACCGCTGGCGCTGGGTGCTCAACGAGGAGCAAAGCCGCCCGTACATCCAGCGGGCGCTGGAGCTGGGGATCAATTTCTTCGATACTGCCGACGTATATTCGAACGGCTCGAGCGAGCGGATCGTCGGGCGGGCGCTGGCCGATTTTGCCCGGCGGGATGAGATCGTGGTGGCCACCAAAGTCAACGGGGTGATGGGGCCCGGCCAAAACGAAAAGGGCCTGTCGCGCAAACACATTCTGGGCGCCATCGACGCCAGCCTGAAACGACTGGGCATGGATTACGTGGACCTGTACCAGATCCACCGCTGGGACTACGAGACGCCCATCGAGGAAACGCTGGAGGCCTTGAACGACGTCGTGCGGGCAGGTAAAGCCCGCTACATCGGGGCATCCTCCATGCACGCCTGGCAATTCGCCAAGGCGCTGTACACCGCCGACCTGCACGGTTGGACGCGCTTCGTTAGCATGCAGCCGCATTACAACCTGGTTTACCGGGAAGAAGAGCGCGAGATGCTGCCGCTGTGCCAGGACCAGAATATCGGCGTCATCCCCTGGTCGCCGCTGGCGCGCGGACTGCTGACCGGCAAGCGGGTGAAGGGCGGCGAGGAGACAGACCGCGCCCGCACGGACGGTTTCGCCAGGACACTTTACACCCGCGAGGAGGATTTTGCCGTTGCCAGGCGGGTAAGCGAGGTGGCCCAGGAGCGCGGCCTGCCGGATGCGCAGGTGGCGCTAGCCTGGATGCTGAGCAAGACGGTGGTCACAGCCCCCATTGTGGGCACGACCAGGCCTCAGCACCTGGAGGATGCCGCTGCGGCGGTTTCAGTCAAACTTTCGGATGACGAAATCCGGAGGCTGGAGGAGCTGTACCAGGTGCATCCGGTATTGGGGTTTGCGTAATATTGAAACTGACCTCACCCCCCGCCCCCCTCTCCATGGAATGGAGAGGGGGAGTAGGCAATTCCTACCTGGTGAATAAGTCTCATATTTACTTTCACTGAGCGCTCCCCTCTCCATTCCATGGAGAGGGGCTGGGGGTGAGGTAAGATTCAGGACTTGGGTGGCAGTTTGGATTAATGAATAAAGTAAGATAAACCATGCACTACCGAAAGGCATTACTTTCAATGCTGATCATTTTATCCATTTTTTTGGCCTTTCTGCTCATTCTTGTGATCGCATTGTTTTTATTGAGTCCCGGAAAACCCAGGCCAATTCTAGATGAAAACGGAAGCCTCCTGGCGGGAAGCATTGCGGAAAAAATCCACGTTACTATCAACGGCGCGGACCAGGGGATGTTTATCAAGAGCAGGGATGGGAAGAATCCGGTGCTGCTCTTTCTGCATGGGGGACCGGGGATGCCCGAGTACTACCTGACCCGGCGGTATCCGACCGGGCTGGAAGATATCTTCACCGTGTGCTGGTGGGAACAGCGCGGTTCGGGGCTCTCCTTCCACACCAGCATCCCGCCAGAGACGATGACGGTGGAACAGTTCATCTCCGATACGCTGGGGGTGGCAAATTATTTACGCACCCGCTTCGGTAAAGAAAAGATCTACCTGATGGCCCATTCGTGGGGGAGCTTCATAGGCATCCAGGCAGCGGCGCGTGCCCCGGAGCTGTTCCACGCCTACATCGGCATATCCCAAATTTCATACCAGATCCGGTCGGAAAACATCGCCTACGCGTACATGCTCGAACAGTACAAAACGAACGGAAACACGAACATGGTGCGCAGGCTTGAGGGCGCGCCACCTTCTATGACCGTCCCGCTCCCGGCTGCTTACGATGCGCTGCGCGACGAAGCCATGCACACCCTGGGCATCGGTACGACCCGCGACATGAAATCGGTGGTCACCGGCATCTTTGTGCCGTCGTGGCTGAGTAAAGAGTATACATTGGCCGAAAAGGCAGCCCTGTGGCGCGGCAAAATTTTCTCCAAGCGCAAACTGTGGAATACGGCGCTGGCCACGGACCTCACTGGACAGGTGACGGGGCTCAATCTGCCGACCTATTTCTTTTCCGGAAAACACGATTACACCGTCTGCTACTCGGAGTCTAAATCCTACTACGACAGCCTGAAAGCGCCGTTAAAAGGTTTTTACACCTTCGAGCAGTCGGCCCACAGCCCAATGTTCGAAGAGCCGGAGAGAATCCGGCGGATAATGCGGGAGGACGTGCTGGCGGGGGAAAATAATCTGGCTGATTGATTACCGGATGGTGGGTTTCGGGGCGCTGGAAATGGATTTTTTAACGGTATGATCGCCCCTTCACCCACCCTACATGAAAAATTCGCCTTAAAAATCAAGGGACGGCAGGCAATGGCTGCCTTCCCTTGATTTTTATGCCTGCTTTTATTCAACTATTCGACGATGACGACGTTGCTGCCGCTGCGACCAAACGTCTCGGGGGAGTACATCTCCTCGGCCTTGGCGGGCGGAACGATGAACCGGCCGGGGGTAGTGGCCCGGGCAATGTAGGTGTACTGGTAGACGCCGTCCCACAACAGCGAGGTAAAGGCTTCAGCCCGGTCGTCGCGCAGATTCTGGTGCTCGAACCAACTGCCCCAGTACCACCAGCCGTAGCGGTAATCCGGGCTGTTCGGGTCCTGCGGGATGCTCTGCGAGACGTCCAGCGCCGGGTTGACGATCTCCAGGCCCGCCGGCAGGCGGTCGACCAGGGCTACGTGGTAGCGGCGGTTATCCGCCACCATGGTCAGGTGCACCCGCACCCGCACCCCGGCTTTGATGTGCCACACGCCGTCGGCATCCTTGGTAACGTCAGAGGGGTTATCCACCCCTTCGTAAACGCGCTCGACCACAAAACCCATGTCCAGCGGTTTCAAGTCCAGATCGGTGGGGGCGTAGCGCAGGCCCAGGCGGTAGTAGAGGCGCCCATCGCCGTCCTTGCTCAGGATCAGGTTCTGGGTTGCGCCGCCGCCCTTGGCCGGGTCCACCAGGTAGGACATGGGGATATCCGTTTCGTGGCGCTCGGTGGTGCGGCCTTTGAACTCGGAGCTGCCAGCGTAGGTCTCGCCCAGCCAGATTTTGGCCACGAAATCCGGCGTTTGGGCTTCAAAGGTGTTGAAGTAGCGGTCCAGGGCAATCAGCACGAACACGTTTTCCTGGGTGTTGTCCCAGCGCCCGGCGGTGCGGTGCGCCAGAAGGCCGTTAACCACCTTGGGGATCAGGTCGCTCTTGGGGTTGTCGCCGATCAGCGCATCCAGCAGGATCGCATCCGTGCGGCGGTCGGAGGAGAGCAGCAGGTAGCTTTGCTCGTCGTAGCTGGTGGTGAAGTTGGCCGCCCCGGCGGTTTCGACGGTGTGGTTATTGACGAAGCGGCGGATGGCATCAAGCTGCCCGGCGGCATCGTGGGCATCCTTGAGCACCGGCCACAGCCAGCCGATGGCTTCCATGGGCAGCTTGTCCAGCCCGGCGTCATTCAGCAGCTTCAGCGCTTTGGCCGGATCGCGGTCGCCCATCAGGTTGCGCACGTAGAGGGCGTAGGCGCTCAGCGTCCAGCGGGTGTGCTGGCCGTACCAGGAGGGATAGTGGCTCTCGATCTGTTGCAGGTAGGCCAGGGCGCGCTGCTGCACGTCGGCAGGCACGCTGAAGCCCTTGGCGCCGGCCCGGTACAGGGCATGGACGGCATGGATGGTGTTGAACGGGATGGATTCCTTGCCCCTTTGCCAGTAGGGGAACCCGCCGTCGTCGTTCTGCAGGGCGCTCAGGCGCTCGATGTCGCTCTTCACGGCTGCTTCCATTTCGGCCGGCGAGGGCAGCCCGGGGGCATTGAAAGCCGTCAGCACGTCGCGCAGGGAAGCCACCGCCAGGATGCGGGAGGATAGCTGCTCGGTGCATTCGAAAGGATAGGACACCAGGTAGAGCACGGCGTCGGTCAGTGACTGCAGGGCGGTGGAGGAAGTGGTGATTTCCAGCCCGCCGTACTGAGCGAAGACACCGGTAGGCGCCGCCACCGGCTGCAGGACGGAACCCGAGTCGATCACGCCGTAGGTGGCAAAGGCTTCGGAGGTGGCCGGGGTGTAGACCGGCAGCTCGGCGTTGGCCGCATCTGCCGCCGACCCTGAAACGGCCGCGACCTGCAGCCGGGCAGTGCCGGCCATCTGGGTGGCGGCCGGGAAGCGCACTTCAACCCGGTCACGCGCCGGGACATTCACCTTCAGGCCCTGGCTACCGGTGAGGGCGATGTTGGTGCCGCGCACGGCCACGTTCACGCTCATGGCGGCGTCGGTCTGGTTCTGCAGCACCACCGGCAGGTCGAACTTATCCCCGAAGTTGAGGAAACGCGGCGCCGAGAGACGCACCATCAGCGGCAGGCGGGCCAACAGGCTGGTCTCGGCCTCGCCGAACTGCTTGCCGCTGCCGTCCACCGCCACCACCATCACGCGGTAGCGAGTGAGGTTGTCTGGCAGCTTCACCTGCACCTGCACGTTCCCGCCGGCGTCGGTCTGTTCGGCGGCGGCAAATGTGGCCAGGGGATTGAAGTCGATGCGCACGCGGATGGGCGTGGAGGCTCCTTGAGCATTGGCTCCGCCGTAGAAGCTGTCCATGGCCGGTGCCTGGGCGGCTGCCGGAGCCGATGTTGCTGCTGGAGCGGCCATGGGGGCGGCCGCGCCGGCGGCTTGCCGTTCGACGCTTTTCAGCGCCATTTCATTTTGGGTGTGATCGCCGGCCTGGCCGGTGAGGGCCAGCGGATTTGCCAGCACCAGGCTGGCGCGGGCGTAGATGCTCGCCAGTTCCGGGTAGCGTTCGGTGTAGAAGGCGCTCAGCGGGTCCGGGCTGGCGTAATTGGTCAGCGCCAGGATCGATTCATCAACCACCACCACTGCCACCTCGGAGCCAGAGACCGGCTGGCCTTTAGCATCCTTGACGGTGACGTGCAGGGTGGTCTCGCCGCCTGGTTCAAGTTCTTTCTGGTCGGGATTAACTTCGAGCGCCAGGGTGCGCGTTTGAGGCGGGATGCTCAGGTCCAACTGCCCGCTGGCGTATGCCGGGCGAGCCGGCACGCCGGGCAGGGCCTGGCCCTGGTCGTCGGTGCGCGGCGCCGAGCCGCTCACGTCCACCTGCAAGTTCAGGTTGGGGACAAAGCGATCCTCAATCGGCACCTCGAGCGTGGCCGAACCTTCCGGCAGCGAGAAGCGGTGGGTATACAAGATGCCGCTGCGGCTGACCGTGAGCAGGCCTTCGGCCGGGCTGAACGGCGACTGGACCAGGATGCGCGCCACGTCACCGGGCTGGTAAGTCTTCTTATCCGGTATCAGGGTTACCTGCTCCTGCTCGACGTTGCGCGCCGGCGGGATTTTGCCGCCGCTGACCCAACGCGTGAGCTGGCTCTGGTTCTGGCGGCCCTGCTCGTCGCTCACCGTGGCGGTGATGCGGTAGCTGCCGCCGATGGGGGTGTTAAACGTGCAGGTAGAAGGCTCAGTCTTGGAGCCCTGGCTGCAGGTCTGGACGTCGGCTTCCATTTCCTGCCAGGATCCATTGGTGTACTTCCATTCCAGGCGGGCAGCTTTCACCTCCACCGGGCGGTCGGCCACCGGCTTGCCGTCCAGGTCGGTGACGATAAAATCGATCTTCAGCGGGGTGCCCTGGTCGACGAAAATCTTGTCGCCGCGCAGGCCCACGTACAAGCTGGCGGGATGCACCAGCAGCGTGGTGCTGCCGGACCAGGCCTGACGGTTGACGTCCATTACCGTGGCCTCGGCGACCACACTAACCGGCTGCAGGCCGCCTAGCGAATCGAAATTCACCTGCAGGAAATGGCTGCCGCCGGCGTTGGTCTTGCCGCTGAAAGTCTCTACTTTGCCCTGCGAGCCTCCGGGCGGGAATCCTTTGACATAAACATCGCTAACGCCGTAGCGGGACCACCAGGGGACCCAGGTGCCGAAGGTGAAATCGGGCCAGTTGGGCGGAGAATACTGCCCTGGCGACGAGGTCACCTGCCAGGTCACGTCTGCGTTGGGCAGCGGGCCGCCGGCGTAATAATTGGCGTCCACCGCCAGCGTGGCCTGCGAGCCGACGAAGTACGGTCCCTCGGTCTCGTGACGGGCCGTCACCTCGAACTCGGGCCGGCGGAACTCCTGGACCTGGAAGGAATGGCCGAACTGCATGCCGTTCATGCCCCCGCCGTTGGCGGTCAGGTTCAGGCTGGCGTAGCCCAGGTTGATGGCATCCGGGATCTTATACACGAAGTCGAATCCGCCCAGGGCGTTGACCTGCACGCTGCCGTTGCCCACCACATTGCCCTGGGATTCAATCACCTGGTAGCTCACCGAAGTTACAGCGCCGCCCACCAGGCCCACATCGCCATTTTGTCCGGCGCCGATGCGCCGCAGCCAGCCCTTGAAGTGGACTTCCTCGCCCGGGCGATACATCTGGCGGTCGTCGAACACGTACCAGCGCAGCTCATCGACCTGCGAGTTTCGGCTCCAGGTCTCGTCGCTCCACGGGTAGGGGCTGCGCGGCAGGATGGCTTGGTCGGCGCCCCGGCTGGCGACCAGGTAGCTGGCGCCGTTGGGGATCGCGAGGCGAGCCGTGCCGTCAGCACCGGTGGAGGCCACCTGAGTCCCAGAGGGGCCGGCCGAAATAGCAACCCCTTCGAGCGGGGCGCCGTCTTTGAGCGCCGAGGCCCACACGACCAGGTCGGTTTGATCATTGAAGGCGTCCAGGCCAATCTGGGTCACCTGCACCCAGGCGATGACGTTCTGCCAGTAGCGGTTGGGGTTGCTGTCCAGCAGCGCCTTGGGCGGGGTGACGATGACGATGAAGTGGCCGAAGGGACCATCCATCAGGCTGCTCAGGTCGATGTCCACCTCGTTCAAGGTGTCGCTGGGCGATTCGATCGGCATCGATTTATCCAGCACCAGGCGCCCGGGCGCCCCGGTTTTGACCGTATTCTGGTAGTAATTGCGCAGATAATCCTTAAATCCCGGATAATCGCCCGGCTGGACGGCGTAAACTTTGACGTCCAATGCCTTGAGGTTCATGGTGAAAACGGTGAAGACCGGCTTTTTGGCGGCCGGGTCGAGGGTGACGAAATTCCCCTGCTGGCCGTACAACATGGCTTCGGCCTGGCCGACGTGGAAGACTACCTGCGTATCCTGCCCGAGCTTTTGGCCGAAGACGTCCTGGAAATCGGCGCTCAAGGTGACCGTGTAGGTGGTCTGACCCTTGCTGGCGCCCTGGATTTGAATCGAATTACCAAAGATGTTGACTACCGCCCCCGGCAGCTCGGGGTCGATCTTGACCATGGCATCCGTCACCGCACTTTCGTCGATGGGGTTATTGAAGCCGATGTAGAACGGGGAGAGCGGCGGGCAGTCGTTGCCGTTGGTGCAGTTGGAATTTTCGACGCGCAGGGCGGCGTAGGTGCGGAAGGAGTAGGATTGGGCGCTTGCGGTAACCAGTGGGCCTTCTGCGGATGGCGTGCCTTCCCCAACGACAACATTTACCTCCGAATCCGCCGGCAGTTCCTCTTTGGCCCGGAAGGCCAGCCAGCGACCTTCCTTTGCGTCTGCGAGCAGCCATTTCTGCTTGTCATCGGCTTTGATGGACGCCTCGTCCACCAGTGCCATGCTGGGGCGCTGGTTTCCTGCCGTCACCTGGATGTGGCCCAGGACGGCGGCCGGGTCGATGCGTTGGTCGAACTGGATGAAGAATAAAGGATTGCGGGGTTGGGGTTGGTTATCCGGGTAGGTGAAGGCCATCTTGGGGGGCGGGGTGCTGAAGCTCCATTCCACCGTCTTGGCCAGCGCGCCGCCAGAGGCCGATTTGGTGCCGGCCGGGATGGTGACATGATAGTTGGTGGCCTTGGGCAGGCGGTCGATCAAGGTCGAATCATACTGGAAGTTCAGGGTCTTGGTTCCCAGCCAGCGCCAGGTGCCCTGCAGGGGCGGTTCGATCTGCACCGGCACGGCCCCGGCAGCCAGGTCGCTCACCGTATCCAGGGCCACCATGGGCTGGTTGAAGGTGATGTTGATGAACGGGGCAATGGGGATTTCGCCTTCGGGCGAATAGCGCAGCACTTCCAGGGGGCCGGTCTCCACCGTCGCCGGCGGAGCCGATTCGGCCGGCGGAAAGGCCTGGGGTATCGTTTGCCCGGGGCGCGGCGGGGGGATGGGGTCCTTGGGCAGCTTGAAATCGACCTGGGTCGCCGGGTCGACGGTAAGGGTCGGCAGGCGGGATAGAATCTGCTGGATCTCCTGGGGCGAAAGCGGGTCGCCGGCTGCCAGCGGGACAGGTGTTACGGACTGGGGTTGAGCCTTGCCTTCGCTCAGCCGGAAGGACGCCAATGAAAGAACGCTTCCCATAGTGGATAGGCCTCCTGTTTGACCGGTCCCCCCGACCTGGATGGGAACGATGTGTCCGCCATTCCCCTGCGGCTGGACGGCGCGCCAGGCCAGGTAGATGCCCGCGGCGATAACCAGAATGGCAGCCACGGCCACGATATACCGGTTCTGGCTGATGAAACGACTGATATTGTGTTTCATAACGGAACCCCGCTTTCTGAGAATCCCTGAAGTACAAATTTAATTGTAGTCTGTATAGCCTAGACGTCAAAGTGTATTCAATCGTTCCATTTTTCAACCATATGGAAATAGCAGATTCTTAGGTAATATTTATGATTATTATGATATAATTGGTTTAAATTACCCTCCATTACTGAGTGAAAGGAGACTGAGATGTCCGATCAAAATGTTATGGAGATGGAAAAAGAAGAGAAAATGGACGAAGAAAGAAAGGCCAAAATGGAAATTGGCGTGATTAACAACAAAGCAACTGGCGGTGTAAAACACACCCCTGAGATTGGGCGAATCAACAATGATCTGCCAGGTAATGCCATCCACGAACCCGAAATTGGGCGCACGAATAACGACCTCCCCGGTGAGGCCAGTCACTCGTCCGAAATTGGGCGAATTTACAATGATGTTACGAATACAGCCACTACCGCGGATGAGGTTGAGCAGCCTGCAGAAGGACAACACGGAGAAATTGGCCGGATCAATAACGAACGTCCAGGCGAAGTTGCCCACCAAGCGGAAATTGGCCGGGTCAAGAACGATTTGCCGGGCGAAGCAACTCATGCTCCGGAAATCGGTCTGACCAATAACGATAAGCCGGGTGAGGCGGCCCATAAGCCGGAAGTCGGCCTGGTGAACAACGATTCTGAGCATAAAGCGTAAGCCTCTCCCAAGAAAATGAGAGGGTATTTGAAAATTTTAGCGGCTGGCAGTGCCAGCCGCTAAAATTTTTTTTGAAACACCCCTCCCAGCCCCCAAAGCGGCATATAATCAGTATAGTTGACCTATGAAAATCCAGAAGACCGATTGGACGCGTTTCGTCAATTCACATGAGCTGCCGGCGGGGATTCCGGCGCTGATCGCCAACTCGTGGGAACGCTGCCGGCCGCTCATCTCCGCCTTCAACTGGATCTCGCTGCAAAAATTGAGCGACCCCGACCTGCTCAACGCCCAGGTCTTGAACTTCGATTTCCTCTCCCTGGCCCGGCCGATCATGGAGGACATTTACCAATACACCGAGACCTCCGAAACGGCCATTTTGATTGTCAACCACGTGGGCTACGTGCTGGATATGCTCGGCGACCCCAGGATCATCGCCCACCTCAACCAGCTTAGCGTACGCCGGGGCGTGCTGCTTTCGGAAATGGAAATGGGCACCAACGGCTTCGCCCTGGCCCTAACCGAGAAGGTGCCCGTCCAGGTGCAAAGCTTTGAACATTACCGCCGCCAGTTCCATTCGATCACCGAAGCCGCGGCTCCGATTTTCGACAGCACGGGCAAACCCCTGGGGGCGATTGGAATCATCAATTTCGAAGGCGAATCGCACCTGCACAGCCTGGCCCTGGCGGTCAGCGGGGCGCGGGCCATCGAGGGCCAGCGCCGGGCTGACCAGCTCCTCGGCGAACAAAACAGCCACCTGGCACGCCTGAATGCCATCCTAAACACAATTTCAGAGGCCATCCTGGTCTGGAGCCGGGATGGCATCCTCATCCAGGCAAACCCGGCGGCAGCTGACCTGTTCAATTTCAGCTTCGACCCATTCAAAGGCAAACCGATGCGCGAGAACATTAAGATTCCGCGCTTCATCTCCAATGCCGTCGAATTGGGCAAAGAACTGACTGACGTGGAAGCCAGCATTGAGATTGGCAACCAAGTGGTGGACTGCATACTATCCATCCGTTTCGGTAGAGATGCGGAAGGCATTCGCACAGTGGTGACCATCTTGCGCCGGGCCAAGGAAATTCGGCAGCTCATTCAGCGCCAGATCGGTTCGCAGGCCGTATTCACCTTGCAAGACCTGCTCGGCGAGTCGCTCGAAATTCAGCGCGTCCAACGCCAGGCCACCCTGGCGGCTGCCGCCCGCGCCAGCGTCATCATCCGCGGCGAAGCCGGCACTGGTAAAAACTTGCTGGCGCAGATCATCCATCGCCACAGCTCGTTCAGCAACGGGCCATTCATCGTCTTCTCGTGCACCTCAGTCCCCAGCGAAATGGTGGTGCGGGAGCTGATCGGCTTCGACGAAGCCTCGGGACGCTTCTCCGGAGACAGCCACCCCGGCAAGATCGAGCTTGCAGACGGCGGGACGCTCTTTTTACAGGATGTGGATACGCTGCCGCTGGATGCCCAGACCATTTTGGTTAACTTTCTAGAAATGGGGATCATCCAAAGGCTTAATAACAGCCACACCATCCCGCTGGACGTGCGCCTGATTGCCTCTTCCAAGGCCAACCTGGAGAAATTGATTGAACAAGGGAACTTTCTGCCGGACCTGTACTACCGGCTGAGCCCGTTCGAGATCCGCCTGCCGCCGCTGCGCGAGCGTATGGAAGACCTGCCCCTGCTGATCAACAACATCCTGAAGCGCCTCTCCTCTCAATACAACGAATCCCTGTCGATCAGCCCCGAGGCGATGGCCTTGTTTATTAACTACCAGTGGCCCGGCAACCTGCGCGAATTGGAGGCCGTCCTGGGCCGCGCCGCCAGCCAGCTCATCGGCAGCGAGGAGATTACCCCCGAACACCTTCCAGACGCCATCCGCCGGCCTTACCGGCTCAAGTTCGACGCTACGCAGCTCGTCTCCGGCAACTCGCTGGAGGAGATCGAGCGCGAGGCGCTGCTACAATCAGCGCGCGCCTGCGAAGGCAGCCTGCTCAAAATGACCGAATTGCTCGGGATCAGTCGCACAACGCTGTGGCGCAAGTTGAAGCAATACAACATCGAGATCCACGCGTACCGCAACGGCAGCCCGCGAAACCGCAGCACCACAAAAAGCGTTCCAACTTGAAACATTTTACTCTAAAATCAGTTTCAAAACGAAACATATTCCGGTAATAATTTGACAACCATAACGATATTCTATATAATGGATGGGTACTTTTTATTTCCAGGGTAGTGCAAGAAGGGAAGGGAATACCAATGCCGTATGCAGTTTGGTCGACACAAACTCATAAGAGCATGAAGGACAACCAGTCCCTATTTACCTAAGGCAATTCTCCTCCTGCCAACCAGTTCCATTTGCTGGTTGGCTTTTTTTTGGCGGTATGGAAGTTTGCGTTTCGCGTCAAATTCCGTTATCCACTAAAGCAAAGAAAGGAGGTGTTATCCCAAAAAACTACAGTTGAAAATTATTTGTTTTTTTCCATCGCGGCTTACTTCGAGCCATTCATATCAACCATTCTGTTTAATAAGGAGTGAGGCACAATGAAACAAATGAGTCTGACGAAAGAACTAATCGGTGAGGTCTTCGGTACCTTTATCCTCATCTTGTTAGGTGATGGCGTTGTTGCCAATGTCGGTCTTGCGCCTCGTCTGGCAGCTCCGGCGTATAACTGGAACACCATCACGTTCGGATGGGCGTTCGCAGTCATCGTGGCCGTGTATGTCTCCGGCGGCGTTTCCGGCGCGCACTTGAACCCGGCAGTCACCCTGATGCTGGCGGTGCGCCGCGGCTTCGCCTGGGGCAAGGTCGTCCCCTTCTGGATCGCTCAAATCGTGGGTGCCTTCCTTGGCGCTCTGGCCGTCTACCTGGTCTATATGGATGGCTTGAACGGCGCTGGTCTCCCCAACGTGTGGTGCACGGGTCCGGGCTCGGTCTTCGGACAAGCCTTTTGGGGCGGCACGGCGGCAGCCGGCACTTCGGGCACTCCCTACAGCCTGCTGAACGCCTGCATCTCAGAACTCTTTGGCACCATGGTGCTGATGTGGGGCATCCTGGCCTCCGGCGACTCGAAGAACCTGGGCTTGATGCACAACCTGGGCCCATTCCTGGTCGGCGGTACGGTGCTGGCGGTTGGCCTCTCGCTGGGCGGCCCCTCCGGCTACGCCATCAATCCTGCCCGTGATTTCGGCCCCCGCCTGTTCGGCCTGGTGGTCGGGACCAAGGGCCTGTTCGACGGCATCTACTGGCTGGTTCCGCCTGTGATCATGACCCTGATCGGCGGCGTGATTGGCGGCTATACGTATGACTGGTTCGTGACGGCTGCTGTTAAGGACAAAGCATCATAATCCACTCGCTACCCGCTTAAAGCTGGCAAATCTACTGGGATCGGTTACGGAGAAAGGAAGGCGTATGAAAAAGCTTATCAACAAACCCGAAGACGTCGTAAAAGAAGAGCTGGAGGGTGTAGCTTTCGCTCATCCCGATTTGGTCAAAATCCATTTCAATCCCAACTATGTCGTGCGCGCCGATGCCCCCGTCAAAGGCAAAGTTGGCGTCCTCTCTGGGGGCGGCTCCGGGCATGAACCAATGCACGGTGGATTTGTCGGCATGGGCATGCTGGATGCAGCCTGCCCGGGCGCGGTCTTCACCTCACCTACACCGGACCAGATGCTCGAAGCCACCAAAGCCATCAACGGCGGAGCGGGCGTGCTGCACATCGTCAAGAACTACACCGGCGATATCATGAACTTCGAAATGGCCGCCGACCTGGCCAGAGCAGAGGACATCCCGGTCGAAGCAGTGATCATCGACGATGACGTAGCCGTGAAAGACAGCCTGTACACCGCCGGTCGCCGCGGCGTCGGCAGCACGGTGCTTGCCGAAAAGGTCTGCGGCGCGGCCGCCGAACAGCGCATGTCGCTCAAGGAAGTGGCCGACGTCTGCCGCAAGGTAAAGGGCTGGGGGCGCAGCATGGGCATGGCGCTCACCTCCTGCACCGTCCCGCACGTTGGGAAACCCACCTTCGACCTGCCGGAAGACCAGATGGAAATCGGCATCGGCATTCACGGCGAGCCAGGCCGGCAGCGCATGCCGGTCAAATCGGCGGACGAAATCGTCGAAATGCTGATGGAGCCCATCCTCAGTGACATCCCCTACAAAGCCGGCGACAACGTGCTCATCTTCGTCAACGGCATGGGCGGAACCCCGCTGGTCGAGCAGTACATCGTCTATCGCAAGGCCTACGAGATCGCCACCAAACACGGGCTCAAAGTGGTGCGGAACCTGATCGGTCCCTACATCACCAGCCTGGAAATGGCGGGCACCTCGATCACCATGCTCAAGATGGACGATCAGCTCCTCAAGCTGTGGGACGCTCCGGTGAAGACGCCCGGCCTGCGTTGGGGCGTGTAACCTTCCGTTTTCTTTCAAATGGGGGCTGGAAATCGCAAGTTGATCACCAGCCCCCTATATATGGAGTAAGGTATGCCTGTTGCCCGCGATGATGCATTGGAATGGATTAAGGCCTGCGCGAAAGTTCTCGCCGAAAACCGGGACTATCTTATCCAGCTAGATGCCGCCATCGGCGATGCCGATCACGGCGCAAACATGGACCGGGGTTTCCAGGCTGTGATGAATAAGATGCCGGAGATGAGCGACAAAGACATCGGCACCATATTTAAGACGGTCGGGATGACGCTCCTGTCCACGGTCGGAGGAGCCGGAGGTCCTCTATACGGCACATTCTTCATCCAGGCAGGAACGAAGACTGCCGGGAAGATGGAGCTAACTCTGGAAGACTGGTATAACGCGCTCGACGCCGCTTTGAACGGCGTGATCATGCGCGGAAAAGCTGAGTTGGGCGACAAAACCATGGTCGATGCGCTGACCCCCGCTGTCAAGGCGCTCAAGCAGGCCGTCAGCGAAAAACAGGCGATCGGCACGGCGCTGCGGGCTTCCGCTGACGCAGCTAAAGCGGGCATGGAAGGCACGACTCCCCTGGTTGCCCGCAAAGGACGCGCCAGCTACCTCGGTGAAAGAAGCGCCAATCACCAGGATCCTGGGGCAACATCCTCGTTCTTGATCCTCAATGCAGCCGCCGAAACCTGGGCCAACAGCTAACCAAGGCCCACTCAAATCCTATTCAAACCACTTTTAACAGGAGAGAAAGAAATGGCTAAGTATGCAGGTGCAATAGATCAGGGTACCACCAGCACTCGCTTCATGATCTTCGACCACAGCGGCAAGGTAGTCGGCGTGGACCAGAAGGAACACGAGCAGATCTATCCGAAGCCAGGGTGGGTCGAGCACAACCCGATGGAGATCTGGGAGCGCACGCAGGAAGTGATCAAAGGCGCATTGGCCAAGACGCATGTCGATCCGAAGGACATTGCGGCGATTGGGGTCACCAACCAGCGCGAGACGACGGTGGTTTGGGACAAGGCGACCGGCAAACCGGTGTACAACGCCATCGTATGGCAGGATACCCGAACCGATCAAATCTGCAACGAGCTTGCCAAGGACGGCGGGCAGGATCGCTTCCGCCCGAAGGTAGGCCTACCGCTGGCAACGTATTTCTCCGGCCCCAAGATCAAGTGGGTTCTGGATAACGTCCCCGGCGTGCGCGCCAAAGCTGAAAAAGGCGAAGTACTGTTCGGCAACATCGATACCTGGGTGATCTGGAACGTGACCGGCGGTGTTCACGGCGGCGTGCACGTCACCGACGTTTCGAACGCCTCCCGCACCATGCTGATGAACCTCGAGACGCTGGACTGGGACCCCGAGATCCTCAAGATCATGGGCGTTCCGCGAGCCATGCTGCCCAAGATCATGCCCTCCAGCGCCGTGTACGGCAAGGCAGTGGGTGACCTCGCAGGCATCCCGGTGGCGGGCGACCTGGGCGACCAGCAGGCGGCTCTGTTCGGGCAGACCTGCTTCAGCGCCGGCGAAGCCAAGAACACGTATGGCACCGGCTGCTTCATGCTGCTCAACACCGGCACCAAGCCAGTGCAGTCCAAGAACGGCCTGCTGACCACTCTGGGCTACAAGATCGGCGACCAGCCGGCTGTGTACTGCCTGGAAGGCTCTATCGCCATCACCGGCGCCCTGGTGCAGTGGCTGCGCGACAACCTGGGCATGATCGCCAAATCGGCGGATGTGGAAGCCCTGGCCAAGACGGTTGACGATGCCGGCGGCATCTACTTCGTCCCGGCGTTCTCCGGCCTGTTCGCTCCGTACTGGAAGAGCGACGCCCGCGGCGCCATCGTGGGCATGACCCGCTATGTGAACAAGGGCCACATTGCCCGCGCCGCCCTGGAAGCCACCGCCTTCCAGACCCGCGAAGTGCTGGACGCCATGAACAAAGACTCCGGCGTGAACCTGACCGCCCTCAAAGTGGACGGCGGCATGGTGTACAATGAGCTGCTGATGCAGTTCCAGGCCGATATCCTGGGCGTGCCGGTTATCCGCCCGACAGTTGCCGAGACCACCTCTCTGGGCGCGGCCTATGCCGCCGGGTTGGCAGTCGGCTTCTGGGCCAAGGTCGAGGACCTGCGTGCCAACTGGGGCAAGGACAAGGAATGGGATCCCAAGATGGCCCCCAAGGACCGCGACAAACACTACAAGGGCTGGCTGAAAGCCGTCACCCGCACCTTCGAATGGGTGGAGCAGTAAACCTACCCGAACTGAATATGTGAGGCGGTAGTTCGAGCGCCTCATTGCGTCACCTTCATCCCTGGCGGCGCACCCGGACTTCATGGGGTGCGCCGCCAGGCCTTACCAGGAGATGGGAATGTCGAAGAAGACCGACAAGATTAAAGAATTGAAGGGCAGGAAAGGCGCCGACGCTCAACCGGCCGAGCCGGTGAAGCCGGCCAAGCCGGCCGCAGCGTCGAAGACCGTTTCGGGGACCGGCCTGACGCCGTGGATCTCGTTCCGCACTGGCGTTATCATTATTACGGTTTGCAGCGTCGGCATGGCCGTGCTGACCGCCATCCAGTACGTGCCCGTAGTCGGTTGGCTGGAGGGGATCGGGTACGCCTTGCTCTACGGGGCAGTTATTTGGGCCATTTTTTTCCTTTCCCAGTTGTTCTATCGTTGGCTGCGGCGCTGAACCCCAGCCTGGTGATCACCTGGCCGGGGACACTGTATGGACGTGGATTTGCTGCGGAGCAATTCAAACTGGGAGTTGATGTGGGCTCCCTACGACCAGCCGACGTACGATATCGTCCTGCAGGCCATCCGGGCGGACGATTGCGTGCTTGAAATTGGCGCCGGGGACCTGCGCCTGGCGCGGCAGATGGCGCCCATCGCACGTCGGGTTCTGGCAATCGAAATTCATTCTGATATTATCGGCCGCGCGTTGTCCAAACCTTCGCTGGGCCTGCCGCTCAACCTGACTGTTGTGTGCGGCGACGCGCTACGGCTCCCTTTTCCGAGCGATATTAGTGTTGGCGTGCTGTTGATGCGCCACTGCACTCATTTCAAGCAGTTCGCTGCAAAATTGAAGGACGCAGGCTGCCGGCGGCTGATCACCAATGCGCGCTGGAGGATGGGGGTGGAAGTAATCGACCTGCATGCGGAGCGCGTGCCGTTTGAAGCTGTGAAGATGGGCTGGTATGCCTGCTGGTGCGGGGCGGCAGGTTTCATTCCCGGCCCGGCTGAGGAATTAACCCCTGCCGTATTCGAGTACGTCCACGAAGTCTCGTCCTGCCCGAGCTGCGCCGATTAATTCCGCCTAAAACCTTCGCCAGACCGGGCCGCGTGGAATATAATTGTGAATAGATCAGACAATCCTGCACAATGTTCTGAATAAATTACGCAAGGAGTATGTCTATGAGTAAGCCGAAAGTAATTGTGATTGGGGCCGGCTTTACGGGGGTTGCCACGGCTCACGACCTGGCTTTACGCGGTTTTGATGTTACGGTCGTTGAGCGCGGCGATATCGCCAACGGCACCTCGGGGAGGACTCACGGATTGCTGCACAGCGGGGGGCGTTACGCCGTAAGCGACCAGGAATCCGCCATCGAATGCATCGACGAGAACATGATCTTGCGCAAGATCGTGCCGCAGGTCATCGAGCCCAACGGCGGGTTGTTCATCGCCCTCGACGACAGCGACCTGGCTTTCGCCGAGGATTTCATCGAGGGCTGCAATGCCTGCCACATTCCGATCGAGCAGCTCACACCCAAACAGGTCCTGGCAATGGAGCCCAACATTAACCCGGGGGTGATCGCCGCTTTTACCGTGCCGGACGGGACGTTCGATCCACTGCGCCTGGCGCTGGCTTTTGCGGGGACGGCCAAAAAGAACGGCGCCAAATTCCGCACCTTTACCGAGATGGAACAGCTAATTATCGACGGCCAGCGCAACGTTAAGGGCGTAAAGGTGCTGGACCGGGCTTCGAACGTGCGCGAGGAGCTGTATGCGGACATGGTGGTCAACGCCACCGGCGCCTGGGTCGGCGAGATTACTTCCCAAGCTGGCGCCCACGTGCCGATCAACCCCACCCCGGGTGTGATGGTGGCCTACGACCAGCGCCTGGTCCAGCGCTGCGTCAATCGCCTGAACAAACCCGGCGATGGCGACATTATCGTGCCACAGCGCCGTATGCTAGTGGTGGGAACGTCAAGCTTCTCGGTGACCGACCTGGATTACGTGCCGGTGGTCGACGAACAGGTCAATATGATGCTGGAACGCGGTTCGGAGCTGGTGCCGGGCATCCGCAAGGCCAACCCGCGCGGCGTGTACATGGCCACCCGCCCGCTGATCGGCAAGGGGTCGGCGGGACGCAGCATCGCCCGCACGTTTAAATGCTTCGACCATAAAGAATCGGATGGCATTGAAGGACTGGTAACCATTACCGGCGGAAAAGCCACGACTCTGCGGCAAATGGCGGAAAAAACGGCCGACATGGTTTGCGCCAAGCTGGGCATACAAGCCGTTTGCACGACCAAAGATACGCCACTGCTTTCATACCGCGCTTATTACCAGAACAATTAAGGAGCCTTCAATGAGCCAGACCAAGTGGAACGTCACTTTCCAAGTATCGCGAAAAAAGGAAGAAGCATCCCCCCATTTTGATAATTTCAAGCTAGAGGTCGATCCGGACGAATATGTACTGGATGCGGTCGAGCGTATCTGGGCTTACCACGACCGCACGCTGGTCTTCCGGCACGCCTGCCACCATTCCACCTGCGGCGCCTGCGGTATGCGCGTCAACGGGGTCGAAAAGCTGACCTGCATCACCCCCATTAAAGACGTTACCCACGACGGCGGGGTGGTTAAGGTAGAGCCGATGCGTAATTTCCCGGTGGTCAGCGACCTGGCGGTGGACATGGGGGTTCTGTACACTCGCATGGACAAGGTGGGGCAGCGTTCGGTCAATTCGGACTGCAACGAAGCCATCCAACCAGAGCTGCGGCCCGCCGGGCCGGTGCAGCGCGGCGAGGATTTCATCCGCCTTTCGGACTGCATCGAGTGCGGGTTGTGCATCAGCGCCTGCCCGATTACCGCCTCTTCCCCGGAATACCTGGGTCCGGCGGTTTTGGCCGGCGCGCACCAGCACGGGATCCAGAACGACGAGGCAGTGTACCGGCTGGTCGACTGCGAGGACGGCATCTGGCGCTGCCACAGCGCCTTCGAATGCACCGCGGTCTGCCCGTCAAATGTGGACCCCGGCTGGCGGATTATGGACCTGCGCAAACAGGCGATTGCGACACGCTTTAGAAGACTATTTGGCGGTTCAACTGCAAAGAAAATCGACACGATGGAGGCCAGCAAATGAGCGAAATCACCAGGCAATCCCCCTTGATCCGGGCCGTCAAATGGTTCGACCCGCGCGCCCGCTCGGTCAATTATCTGGGGTTCATCCTCAACCGCATTACCGCACTGGGCCTCACCCTTTACCTGTCCATGCACCTCATCGTCCTCAGCCAGTTGGCTGGAGGCCCTGGCGGTTATGATAACTTCATCGCCACCATTCACAACCCCCTGTTCACCTTTGGGGAAGTGCTGGTGGTGACTGCCGGCGTCATGCACGGTCTGAACGGCATTCGCATCGTCTTGAACAGCCTGGGGATCGGCAACCGCTACCAGAAACAACTGCTGATCGGGCTGATTTCGATCGCCGTGGTCATCAGCCTGTACTTCGCCGTGCGCATGTTCGGGGCGTGATGGCGGCATTCGGAACTCGAAACGGGTAAAGGAAACTCCTATGGAAAAATCGCTCTACGGACCCAAATCTGGCGAAGGCACCTGGCTGTGGTTTATTAAAGCGGCCACGGGGGTGCTGATTATCGTCATCCTCGGCGTGCATTTCGTCGTCAACCATCTGGTAGCCCCCACCGGGCTGCTCTCCTATGCAGACGTGATCAAGTATTACCAGAATCCGATCATCCCGATCATGGAGATCCTGTTCGTGGTCTTCGTCGTCTCGCATGCGCTGATCGGGCTGCGCGGCATCCTGCTGGACCTTAAGCCGACCCGCGCCGTGCTCACCGGCATCAACTGGCTCTTCATGGTGGTTGGCCTGGCGGCAATCGTTTACGGAATCTGGTTGATCCTGGCCATCGCTTCGAAAGGCGCGGCAGGCTAGAAAGCAGGCCTCTATGGTTGGAATGGTGATCGTCTCGCACAGCCGGGCCCTGGCGGATTCGCTCCGCGAGCTGGTGCGCCAGGTTGCCAACGCGGAGTTCCCCCTGGCAACCGCGGCCGGCGTCGGCTCGGACCGGAGCGAATTTGGGACGGACGCAGTTCAAATCATGGAAGCCATCCAATCCGTCTACTCCCCTGCGGGAGTAGTCGTTTTAATGGACCTGGGCAGCGCCATCCTCAGCGCCCAGATGGCGCTGGACCTGCTGCCGCCGGAGATGGCGGCGGGAGTGCATTTCTGCGGCGCGCCCATCGTGGAGGGCAGCATTGCCGCGGCGGTGCAGATCGGCCTGGGCAGCGACGCCGAGACTGTGTGCAAAGAGGCCTTGCAGGCGCTGCAGCCAAAGCGCGAGCAGTTGGGCCTGCCTGAGGAAGCGCCAGCAGCGACCACAGCCGCGGCGCCAGTCGAAGCGCCGCTCGAAGGCAGCCAGAAGGTAACCCTGGTATTGAAGAACCAGCACGGGCTGCACGCCCGCCCGGCGGCGCGCTTCGTGCAGATGGCGGCTTCCTTCGACGCCAACATCCAGGTTATCAATGAGACTTCCGGCAAGGGGCCGGTTCAGGCCAAGAGCTTGAACAGTCTGGCTACGCTGGGGGCTGTTGGCGGGGATAAGATCACTATCCTGGCCAGCGGACGCGAGGGGCAAAAGGCGCTCGATGCGCTCAGCCGGCTGGTTGAAGAGGCCTTTGGTGAGCCGACCAGCGCAGCCGTGCCGGTTGCAGCCGCGCCGCAGACGCCGGCCCCAGCCGAAGCCGGAGATGGCTACCTGCAGGCTGTGCCGATCTCCGAAGGGTACGCGGTGGGACCGCTGGCGCACATGCGCAGCGCCCTGCCCGTGGTGCCTACCGAGCCGACCGCCAACCCCGAAGCGGCCTGGGCTCATTTGCAGCAGGCGATTGCCTTGGTGCAAAAGTCGGTGAGCGAGCAGCGCAAGCTGGTGGCGCGCAGCCTGGGCGAAGGCAACGCGGCCATCTTCGACGCACACCTGTTGATCTTACAGGACCCGGACCTGCTGGAGCAGGCGCGCCGGCTCATTTTTGAGAACAAGCTCAACGAGGCGGCGGCCTGGGATCAAGCCATCGGGGCGGTCAAAAAGAGCTACCTGGACCTGGAAGACCCCTACCTGCGCCAGCGGGCCGCCGACATCACCGGCCTGGGAGACCAGGTGCTGAACGCCCTGGCTGGCAAGGCTGAAGTCGAGACCCCGGAACTGAAAGTACCTTCAATCTTATTTGCGGCCGAGCTGACCCCCACCCAGACCGCGGCGCTGGATATGGGGAAAATCCTGGGGCTGATTACCGTGGCTGGCGGGCCTACCTCGCACAGCGCCATCCTGGCGCGGGCGATGGGCATTCCGGCGGTGACCGGGGCCAGCCAGAGCCTGGAGGCGGCGCCGGTGGATACGACCATCGGCATTGATGGGTTCAGCGGCCGGGTGTGGACGACCCCCAGCGGCGAAAAGCTGGCCGAACTGCAAGCCCAGCGCCAGGCATGGCTGGAACGGCTCAAGGAGCTGCAGCAGAGCAGCCAGGATTTGGCAATCACACGGGATGGGCACCGGGTGGAAGTGGTGGCCAACGTTGGCAGTCTCAAGGACACCGAGATGGCACTCAACAACGGCGCCGAGGGCATCGGCCTGCTGCGCACCGAATTCCTCTTCCTGACCCGCACCACGCCCCCGGACGAAAGCGAGCAGTACCAGGCGCTGGCCGCCATCGCCAAGACGATGAAGCGCCTGCCGGTGATCGTGCGCACGCTGGACGCGGGCGGCGATAAGGAGCTGCCCTACCTCAACCAGCCAGCCGAGTCCAACCCCTTCCTGGGCGTGCGTGCCATCCGCCTGTGCTTCAAGGAGACCGAGCTGTTCAAGACCCAACTGCGGGCGGTGCTGCGGGCCGGCGCGGAAGGCAATTTCAGGATCATGTTCCCCATGGTGGCCAGCATCGAGGAGGTGCTGCAGGCCAGGCAGTTCGTCGACGACGTGCACCGCGAGCTGACGGAGGCCGAGATCGAGCACCAGTGGCCGATCCAGACCGGGATCATGGTCGAAATCCCGGCGGCGGCGCTGCTCAGCGAGAGCCTGGCCGAGCACGTCGACTTTTTCAGCATCGGCACCAACGATTTGACCCAATACACGCTGGCGGCCGAGCGCGGCAACCCGGCGCTGACCTACCTGAGCGACGCCCTGCACCCGGCGGTGCTGGCGCTGATCAAGAAAGTCGTGGAAGCGGCCCACGCCCGCGGCAAATGGGTTGGCGTGTGCGGCGAACTGGCCGGCGACCCAATGGCCGCCCCGGTGCTGGTGGGCCTGGGGGTGGACGAGCTGAGCCTCAATTCCGCCGGCATCCCGCGCATCAAGTCCATCGTGCGCGAGCTGGATTATGGCGAGGCGCAGGTGTTTGCACAGAAGGTTTTGGCGACGCGGAATGCGGGAGAGGCACGCACACTGGCGAAAAATAACCCATAGATTGGGTTGAGGGGGTGAAGCATCGGCCGAGGCAAAGTGAACCCACTCCCCCGAAACCCAACATCTTGCAATATGCAATCAGGCATAGAATTCGAATGTCCGCCATAACAGACTTCCGAAGATTTTCAATCTTCGGAAGTCTTATTTACTAGCCCTATAAATTGTATTCCGATGTTGGGTTTCGGGGCGGTAGAAATTGATGGCTGCACGGGCTTATCGCCCCTCAACCCAACCTACGCATTTATCACCTCTCGCTAACCCCTACAAATAAACCCGGTATATCCCTTTGGCAGATGCGGGCCGACTGGCGGCGCGCTAAACTATAGACAGAAACCGATCAGGCGGTCTGCTATAGACTATTGGTGGCGCGCCTGGATGAAGATGAGATGAATAACAAGGAGCAATCGTGAACGAGATCGATTATGTAAAAGGAAGCGAGATGGCCAATGTCACACCGGCGCGCGTCGCAGGAATTGGCGACTGGCGGCGCTGGGCGCCGTATGCGGCGGTTGCGTGGTCGCTGGCCTACGCAGCGCTGGGGATATACTGGATGGCAGGCGGGAGCGGATTCCCGTTTACTCCGGAATCCGTATCCGACCCCATGGCGCCGCTGGTCGGACGGTTCGGACCAGGAGCGGCCTGGGGCGTCGTGATTTTGGCGGGTATCCCCGCAGTTGCGGCAGGAACGGCGATGCTGCGCGGTGTTCGAAGCAGGGCGCTCCGGCCTCTGCTTATCACTGCCGGCGCGTTGCTCGCTGGAGCCCTGCTGCTGCTCATGACCGGCCTCGACCTGCTGGTGCAGTTCGGGTATATCCCCTATGCCGTGCGCGCCCTTTTGAGCGGCGGAGAGTTCGGCCAGAAATACCTTGTGGGGGTGACTCAATGGTCGACGATCCACCAGGTGCTGTGCCTCACCGGCGGATTCCTGTGGCTGGTGGCTACCGTCGCCTACGCCCACCGCAGCGGGGACGCCTGCCTATACTGCGGACGCCGAGAAGCCTCAGAAGGCTGGACAAGTCCAGCCCGCGCAGCACACTGGGGCCGGATCGCCGTGTATGTGTCGATGGTGGCGCCGGTCTTTTACGGCTTCACCCGGTACGCCTGGGCGCTGGGATTCCCGCTGGGGATGAGCGAGGAGGCCTGGCTCAGCGGCCAGGAGCGCGGCATGTGGATCTCGGGGCTCTTCCTGGCGACCTTCGGGCTGGTGGGGGCCTTGCTCACGCTCGGCCTGGTGCAGCGCTGGGGTGAGGTATTCCCGCGCTGGATGATCGGCCTGGCGGGACGCCGGGTGCCCATGGCGCTGGCGGTAGTCCCGGTAGCGATCGTATCGGTGCTGCTGATCGTGGGCGGCCTGGGGATTTGGTCCAGCCTGAGCCAGATGGCGGGTGCATTGGCGGCCACCGGGGTAGAAGGGTTCAGACTCGTAGTGGAAGTATTCTTCCAGCTCGGCTCCACCTTGCTGTTCCCGGTTTGGGGAATAGCGCTTGCGGTGGCGGCATTGGGCTATTACTTCCGGCGGCGCGGGCCATGCAGTGAATGCGGCCGCGGGGCTATTGTTATTTGACTTCGTGACAGGCCACCAGGTGGCCTGTTGTGATTTCGCGCAGCTCCGGCGCTACCTCGGCGCAGTGGGGGCGGGCGATGGGGCAGCGGGTGTGGAAGCGGCAGCCGGAAGGCGGGTTGAGCGGGCTGGGCACGTCGCCCTGCAAAGTAATGCGCTGGCGGGCCCGGTCCTTCTTGGGGTCGGGGATGGGCACGGCGGAGAGCAGGGCCTGGGTGTAGGGGTGCAGGGGGGTCTCGTAAAGGGCGTCCCGGTCCGCTGATTCGACGATCTGACCCAGGTACATCACCGCCACCCTATCGCAGATGTGGCGCACCATGCTCAGGTCGTGGGCGATGAACAGGTAGGTCAGGCCCAGCCGGTCCTGCAGGTCCTCCAGCAGGTTGACCACCTGGGCCTGGATGGAAACATCCAGGGCTGAGATGGGCTCGTCGCAGACGATGAACAGCGGCTCCGAGGCCAGGGCGCGCGCCACCCCGATGCGCTGGCGCTGCCCGCCGGAAAATTCGTGCGGGAAGCGGTTGACGTGGCGGGCGTTCAACCCCACCAGCTCGAGCAGCTCCTTCACGCGTTCGGCGCGTTCGCGCTCCGTCTTGAACAGCCCGTGCACGCGCAGCGGCTCGCTGACGATCGAATTGACCGTCCAGCGCGGGTTGAGCGACGCGTAGGGGTCCTGGAAGATCATCTGCGCCTTACGGCGGAAGCCCAGGACCTGCGACCCATGCAGCTCTTGCAGGTTCAGCCCATCCACGCTGGCCGAGCCGGAGGTGGGATGGTACAGGCCGAGCATAGTCCGGCCGGCGGTGGTCTTGCCGCAGCCGCTCTCTCCCACCAGGCCCAGGGTTTCACCGCGCTGGATGGTGAACGAAATGCCGTCCACGGCCCGGTTCTGCCCGGTGACGCGCTGGATGAGCAGCCCACGGGTCACCGGAAAATATTTCTTGAGGTTCTCGACGCGCACCAGGGGCTGGCCGGAGGCAAACAGACCGGCCGATTCAGGGCTCTCCGGTGCGGCGACACCATTCAACGAAGTTCGGGGTACGGTTTGGGTCATTCGTCAACCTCTTTCACATCCAGCCAGCAGGCCGTCCAGTGGCCTCGGGCAACCTGGCGCAAGGTGGGATTCTCCGACCAGCAGCGGTCGAAGACCAGGTCGCAGCGCGGCGCAAACGGGCAGCCCTTGGGCTCCACCAGCAGTCCCGGCGGCGCGCCGGGGATCGACTTGAGGCGCTGGTCGCGGCGTCGGTCGGCGCGCGGCAGGGCAGCCAGCAGGGCAATGGTATACGGGTGGCGCGGGTCGTCGTACAGGTCGTCCACACTGGCCTTTTCGACGATGAAGCCGGCGTACATCACGATCACCCGTTCGGCCAGGCCGGCGACCACACCCAGGTCGTGGGTGATCCAGATCATGGCCATGCCGAGCTGCTGGCGCATGCGGCTCACCAGCTCAAGGATCTGCGCCTGGATGGTGACGTCCAGGGCGGTCGTCGGCTCGTCGGCGATCAGCAGTCCGGGCTGGCAGGCCAGGGCCATGGCAATCATCACCCGCTGGCGCATGCCGCCCGAGAACTGGTGCGGGTAATCGCCCAGGCGGCGCGGCGGATCGGGGATGCCGACCGCCTCCAGCAGGTCCACGGCGCGTTTGGAGGCTTGCTGCGGGTCCATCGCCACGTGGGTGCGCAGCATTTCGGTGATCTGCCGCCCGATGGTCAGCACCGGGTTGAGCGAGGTCATCGGGTCCTGGAAGATCATGGCGATCTCTTTGCCTCGGATGTGCTCCAATTCCTTATCTTTCAGGCGCAGCAGGTCCCGGTCACGGTACATAGCCGTGCCGGAGACGATCTCGCCGGGAGGGATAGCGATGAGGCGCAGGATGGACAGCATGGTCACCGACTTGCCGCAGCCGCTTTCGCCGACCACCGCCAGGGTCTCGCCCTCGTGCAGGTCGAAAGAGATACCGTTGACGGCATAGACCGTACCCTCGGGGGTATGGAAGCGGGTGCGCAGATCGCTGACTTCGAGGAGTGTGCTCATTCGGTTCGGCTGCGGGGGTCCAGGGCGTCGCGCAGGCCGTCGCCCAGGAAATTAATGCTCAATACGATGAGCACGATCAACAGGCCGGGGAACAACCACAACCAATAGGTGCCGTTCTGGATATATTTGTAGGCGCCCTCCAGCATATTTCCCCAGGTGGCCGTGGGCGCTCCAACGCCCAGCCCCAGGAAACTGACGTAAGCCTCCAGGGTGATGGCATTGGCCACGCCCAGGGTTGCCGAGACGATGATCGGCGCCACACAGTTCGGCAGGATGTGGCCGAAGATGATCTGGCGGGTGGGCGTGCCGGTGGAACGCGCTGCCAGGACGAACTCACGCTCCTTGATCGAGAGGAACTCCGCCCGCACGATGCGCGCCAGGTAGGGCCAGCTCGTCAGGCCGATGATCAGCACAATAACCACCACGCTCCCGCTCAGCTCGCGCCCCAGGACGGTGATATTCGGGATCTTGCCCGCCAGCAGCTTGGACATGACGATCAAGAGGAAGATCTGGGGGATGATCAGCACGGCTTCGGTAAAACGCATGAGCAGGCTGTCGAGAAGGCCGCCGTAATAGCCTGCCATGGCGCCGATGAGGATGCCGACGATCACTTCGATGAGAGCGGCGGTGATGCCGATGAGGATCGAGATTTGCCCGCCGTAGATGGTGCGAAAGAGGATATCCCGCCCGACCGTGTCGGTGCCGAAGGGATGGGCCGCTGAAGGCGCATCCAGGCTCAGGCTGGTATCGTTGTGGTTGGCGTAGCTTTCCGGGATGAAAATGGCCGGGACGATCGAATAGGCTACCAGCACCACCAGGACCACGGCGCCAAAAATGGCCATCTTGTGGCGGCGGAAGCGGCGCCAGGCCAGCCGGCGCAGGCTGAGCGGAGGCGCTTCCAGCTCGTCCGGAACGAGGCGGGCGACATTGGCGGCCTCAGTCATAGCGGATCCTCGGGTCCAGCCAGGCGTAGACCAGGTCGGTCAGGATCTGGAACAAGACGACGGCGATGGCGATGATCATCAAGATCCCCATCACCACCGGGGTATCCCCGCGCCCGATGCTGTCGAGGAACAGGCGCCCCATGCCCGGCCAGGCGAAGATGCGCTCGGTGACCACCGCGCCGCCCAGCAGCAGGGGCAGGTCCAGGCCGACCACGGTCACGATGGGCAGGGAAGCATTCTTTAGAGCGTGCACGAAGACGATGTTCTGGCGGGTGAGGCCCTTGGAGCGGGCCGTGCGGATGTAATCCTGACCCAACACTTCTAACATGGTGCTGCGGATATATCGGCTATACGAAGCAAAACTGATGAAGGCAATACTGAAAACGGGCAGAACCATGTGAATCAACACCTGCCCCGGCGTTTCGCCAACGGCCGGGTCGAACATGCCCACGGTGGGCAAATACGGCAGCCCCCACTGCTTGAAATCCACCGAAAAAACGGCCATGGTGGCCAGGGCAATGAAGAAGATCGGCATCGAGTAGCCTATAAAGGACACCCCCGTTACCAGGTTATCCAGCAGCGAATACTGCCGCAGCGCTGAATAGATCCCGAGAATCAGCGCGCCGGCAATGATGAAGATCTCCGAGGCAACCATCAGCAGAAGTGTGTTCGGCAGGCGGTCGCCGATCACGTCGACCGCCGGGCGGCGCTCGGTCAGCGAGGAGCCCAGGTCGCCGCGCAGGATGCCCTTGCGCGTGCCCGGCGTCTCGGCGACGCCGTCGCCGTTCATGTCTACTTTGGTCCAGTCGTTGCCGATGAGCCAATAAACGTACTGAGTGAGAATAGGCTGGTCCAGGCCGAGCTGGCGGGCCAGGCGTTTGCGGTCTTCGGCGCGGGTTACCGTGCGCCCGCCCATCGTCGCCAGCGGGTCGCCGATACTCTGCGTGAACACAAACAGCACCACGCTCAGGATGAATATAAGCGGTATGGCCTGCAAAATGCGCCGGGCGACGTATCGAGTCATTTACGCTTTCGTTGGCGGGGCGATTTTTCCAGCAGCGCCGGAAAAATCGCCCCTGCTGTTCCCTATTTGGCGATATCCCAATCCGCAATGCTATAGAAGGGAGTGGCGCCCGAAATCTTTACGTTGGTGAGCTTGGAGCTGACCGCCCACTGATCCGGATCCTGCCAGAAGCCGATCCAATAGGCCTTTTCATAGATCATTTTGGTAATCTGGTAAAAGGTCTGCTGGCGGGTCTTGAAATCGATCTGGGTGGCCTGGTCCTGGAACAGCTTGTCGAGGTCTTTGTCACAAATCGCAGACCAGTTCGTGCCAGTCGGTTTCTCGTCAGAGGGGATATCGCTGCACAGCCATTCGGCGATATCGGGGTCCGGGAACGCCGTCGATACCTGCGAATATTCGAAAATGTCCAGCTTGCCGGTCGCCGCCGGTCCCTGCTTATCGTACCCGTTGAAGAAGGTATCCGAGTCGAAGTTGAGCAGCTCCGTCTTAATCCCCACTTCCATCAACTGCTGCTGGAAAACGGCCTGGGTATCCTTGCGGATCTCGCGGTCCGTCGAGCCGTATTTCAGATCCAGCTTGACTCCATCCTTCTGGCGGACGCCATCCGGGCCGACCTTCCAGCCAGCATCGTCCAGGAGCTGTTTGGCCTTTCCCGGGTCGAAGGGATAAGGCTGGAGGGTGGGATCGACGTAGGGAGTGCCGTCCCAATCCGTCGAGGCCGGCTTGGTCAGGCCGAGAAGCAGGTCCTTGGTCAGTGCCTGGCGGTTGGTGGCGTAGGCAATGGCCTGGCGCACGCGCACGTCCTGCAGCGCCGGGTGGCCTTTCTTCGGGTCCAGGTAGAAATAGATGCCCTCGTTGTAGCCCGATTTGACCGAGACGACGTTCAGGCCGGCCTTCTGCAGGTCGGGGATATCCGAATAGGCAATAAAGGTGCCGAGCAAGCCATCCCCGGCCTTTAGCGCCGCAATCTGCGAGGCGTCGTCCGGGACGAAGCGGATGGTCAGCTCATCGATCTTGGGTTTGGCACCCCAATATTTTTGGTTGGTCACAAAGTGGGCGAAGCTGCCCGACTCCCATTTATCGAACACGTATGGGCCGCAGCCGACGGTTGGAGCGCGGTTGTAGGCGGAGTTGTTGATGTTGCCGTCCTTATCGAAATCCGGCTGGACGATGTGCTTAGGCAGCAGGCCCTTCCACAGTGAGTAAAGCCAGGGAGCAAACGGGTCTTTGAAGGTGATCACCACCGTGCGGGGGTCCGGCGCCACGATCTTGTCGATCAGGTCGTAGGGGTGGGCCGTGGCGACGGTATTGTTGGGGTCGACGTACATCTTCCAGGTGAAGATGAAGTCGTCGGCGGTGATCGGCTGGCCATCCGACCAGACGATGTCGTCGCGCAGCTTCATGGTAATGATCTTACCGTCGGCCGAAACCCCGCCGTTATCGGCGGTGGGCAGCTCCTTCACCAACACCGGCCGTGGCTGGTTCTGGTCGTCGAAATCCCAGGCCCAGCAGCTCCAAAACTGCTGGGTGATTTGAGAGAAGTACATGTTGGTGTACAGCGGGTTGAGGGTATCGAATTCCTGGGTGAAAATGAATGTGGCTTTTTGCGGGGCATGGGTCGGCGCGGCGGTGGGAACCGCCGTGGGAGCCGGCGGCGCAGTAGCCGCAGGAGAAGTGGGCGCAACTGTGGCGACCGCAGGCGGAGCGGCAGGCGTCGGCGTCGCAGCCGGCAGCGTGGGAGTGGCGCAGCCTACCAACAGGGTAAATAACAGCACAAACGAAAACAGAACCTTTTTTGCTTGCATCTTCTCCTCCACTTAGCAAAAAAATATTATCCGGCGGAAATTTGATCAATCCGCCGGTTTTAGCCCGTTCAAATGGTAAAAAAAACCGCGGGGCGAACGCACCCGCGTGAGTAATTGACGTGTGGGAAATATGAAAGCGCAGCCGGTAGACGGAGGTTTGTCTTCGGAAGAAAGGGCGTCTGTGATAGGGTCCAGGGATATCATCAGGTATCAATAATCTTTTTCGGAATTTGTCTTAAAGTATAGTATGGTTTTAAATAGATGCAAGGGGAAAAAGCATAAATATTGGCTCAAATTATTAATAATTATTTCCTTGAATTCCTGCGAAACGGGAATAAATTAATCCTTTCTTGTATACTTTTGGAGGATGATTTAACCCTGAGATTCCTGATATTCTTTTACTGTAAAAACAGCTTCGAAATTTTCATTTTTATACCCCGGGAGACTTCCATGAAACCATCAAAATTCAGGATTGCAGTGATCTTATCTGCATTTATCGTCGTTCTGGCAACCATCGTGTCGGCGGCAGGTCTTTTCAGCATGTTGTACCGCGATAACCCCCTGGTTACGGCGGCTTTCCGCGGCAACGACCTGGTAACGCTCGTCCTGGTGGTACCGCTATTGATCATCAGCCTGGTATGGGCGCGCAGCGGCTCGAAGCGGGCCCAATTGATCTGGATGGGATCGCTCGGATACATGCTTTACAACTATGTGTTTTACCTTTACGGGACAGCCTACAATAAAGCCTTCCTGGGTTACATCGCCCTGGTGGCGCTGTCGATGTACGCACTCATTCTGTCGCTTTCGAAAGTCGAAGTCACAGAAATCATCCGCGAATTCAGCCCGAAGACGCCGGTCAGATGGGTGAGCTGTTTGATGCTGTTCTTCGTGGCTTTCATGGGTGTGATGAAGGAAATCACCGAATCGGTGGCGTATCTGTTCGGCGGCGCGCTGCCGCAAACAGTCGTTGAAACGGGCAATCCCACAGCGATCGTATTTGCCACCGATTTGTCCCTGCTCTTCCCGGCCATGACCATCGGCGCAATTCTGTTATGGAGGCGCCGGCCGTGGGGATACATCCTAGGGACCATGATGATGATCAAGGGCACCACGTATGGCCTGGCCCTGATTGCTATGGCCGCCTTTGCTGCCAGCGCCACCGGGACGTGGGACGCGCTGACCCCATTCTATATTTTCGTCGCCGCCAGCAGCCTGGCCGCCACGCTGCTCCTGCTCGGCAATATGCGCCCGGCGCTGCCGCAGGCTGAGAGCCCGGCGGCAGGCAGCCAGGTCGCCCGGAACATTTAAGGAGGGAATTATGCCAGCTCAACTTTCTCGCCGCCGATTTTTGCGCACCGGATGCGTGGTAACTGCCGCGGTCGGGGTTACGGCATGCGGTGGATTTGCCCTTGCCGCAACCATCCAGCCGAAAATCGACCAGCCGTCCGCCAGCCTGGGAGACCGGTCGGCCGCCAGGCGCATCCTGGTGGCTTACGCCACCAAGGCCGGATCAACCGCCGAAACCGCCAGCCGCATCGGCGCAACGCTTGCCGGGCACAACCTGGCGGTCGACGTGCTGCCGGTGAGCCAGGCAACCGACCTGACCCCCTACCAGGCAGTGGTCCTCGGCAGCGCCATCCGCGGCGGCAAGATTTTGGACGAAGCAATGAGCTTCATCCAGCAGAACCAGGCCGCGCTGCAGCAGAAACCGTTCAGCATGTTCATCCTGTGCATGACGCTGGAAAAAGACAACGCCGAGACGCGCCAGAAGGTATCAGCGTACCTGGACCCGGTGCGGGCGGTGGTGAAACCCGCCAGCGAAGGCCTGTTCGCCGGGGTGATGAACCCGAACAAGCTGACCCTGTTGGAGCGGATTATGATGGTCTTCATGAAGACTCCCGAGGGCGACTTCCGCAAATGGGAGCAGATTACGGCGTGGGCTGATGGGGTGGCGGCAGGGTAGCGCTTTTTTCGCTCGCTTTCGCTCGCCTTTGCTCGCAGGCGGTCTATGGCCGCCGAGGGGCGCGCTAAGGGCTATCGGGACGGGGGTCGGAGACCCCCTTTGAGCAAATGGAGCGAACAGAATCAAGAAGCGGCGTGCGCAGGGCACACGCCGCTTCTTGATTCTGAATTTTTATTTGCGAATTTCGGGCAAGTACATCCGCAGCTTGCCGTCGAAGGGGGCGTAC
>DBMK01000113.1 GCA_002298885.1 Anaerolineaceae bacterium UBA700 | reverse complement strand
CCTTTGTGTCTCAGTGGTGAATCCCCCCTCTTTTCATTCGTGTAATTCGCGCAATTAGCGGATAAAAAACCGTAAACTGTTTACTGTAAACTGTATACTGCCTTACCGCGCTCTCAGGCGATCGAGTTTCGACTTGACCACGAGGCTGATGAGCTGTGCGTTGCCCAGTTTGCCCTGGGAACGGCCTAGCTGGAGATAAGTGCTCAGCGTATTTTTAGGGATGGCGGGCTGCTCGGCGGGGGGCTTGCGCATCAGGCTGAGGGCGCCGGTGGGGCAGGCGCTGGCGCACAGCCCGCAGCCGATGCAGCGCTGGGGTTCAAAGACGGCGCTCATGTCGCCGAGGGTAAGCGCCTCCATCGGGCAGCGTTCGGCGCAGGCGCCGCAGGCTGCGCATAGCCGATCGTCCAGGGCGGCGACGAAGGCGCTGCTGACCAGGCTGGACGGGCTGGGGTGGTGTTTCAGGTTGCGCAGCACGCCGCAGCAGCAACTGCAGCAGGCGCAGATGAAGGCCGGGTCCTGCGAGTTGGCCGGCTGGAGCACCAGCCCGGCCTGCTCGGCCTGGGCGAAGATCGCCAGGGCTTCGTCTTTGGAAATAAAGCGGCCCTTGCCGGCGTACACCGTCTGTTGGGCGCCGTCGTCGAAGGACAGGCAGGTCTCCATGGGGCTGTGGCAGCCCTTGCCCAGGGCCTGGCGCTCCTGGCGGCAGACGCAGTTGCGCACGGCAAAGCGCGTGTGGCGCTGCACGATCTCCTCGGCGCGCTCGTAGGGCATGACCTCGGTGTGCAGGGGGATGCTCACCCCCACCGGGATGGTGCGGATCTGGGGCACCCGCGTCCACGGGCCGAGCTCGAAATACAGCGGCAGGTAGGCCTCGATCAGTTCAGCCAGGGCGGCGTCCACCCGGTTCACCTGGTCCTCCCAGAAGCCGACCACGAACTGGTTGGCGGCGTACTCGGTCTCTTTGCCGGGCCGGCGCCGGGCGGCGACAAGCCCCTTGCGCTCCATCTCCTCCAGGGCGGGGCGCACTTCGTCCAGGGGCTGGCGGGCGCGGTAGGCTACCACCCGCGGCTCTTCTCCGATCAGGCTGAGGTGCACGAACAGCCCGGCCTCGGCGGGGGTGAAGAGCTTGCGCAGGATGCGCAGCTCCACGCCGCCCGGGGTGGGCGGGTAGCCTGCCGGCAGCCCGTCGAGGAAGCGCGCCAGGGGTGCGTAGGGATCAGTCATGTAGATTGTTTGCAGGCATGGTTTTTTTCACGTGCATTTATTTTACCCCGGCGCAGCCAGAAGCAGACATCCGAAGTCTGCCAGACTTCGGATGTCTTACCACAGGACCGGTGGCGAAATTTTGTTGGGTTTCGCTCCGCTCAACCCAACCTACGGCTTAATTTAACAGGTAATTTAGAGTAATAATTTTACTGCCTTTACTTTCATAATAACGCAACATTTCGTCAATTTTCCTTTTATCATAACTGGTAACGCAATCTGACAGGACATTAACGCCATAATTTGCTATGCGTAAGTTGTAACAGGTTGATTTAACACAAGCAACCGCATCTGCTCCTGCTATGTAGAAATCACTTATTTCATTTTTACTAATAAAGTCTGCAAATTCTTCACAGCTTAATGCGTTTCCTTTGTATTTTGTAAAAACATTTTTTGACACTATTTTTAAGTCTGGAGCTAATTCAGCCCCATGTGTATTGGGTTTAAAAGTCCTCGTGCCGGCTGATAAATTTTCATGCCGTATATAAATAACATGAATATTATTATTGACTGCCCAATCAATGGCTTTATTGATATTGCCAATAATATCCTTGTAATTCTTTGTTATGTCATTTTGAATATCGATTATTACTAAGGCTTTTTTCTGCATTGTGTCTCCTCCTGACAGGTTGATTGATTTGTTTGCTTTATTATGATACCTTGTAATTGTTGACAACAGTATGGCAACAATCTATGATGATAACAAGAAATTTTGGAAGGCGGCTATCAGATGAAAGTTGACAGGCTTGTTAGCATTATTATGATACTCCTAGATAAAAAGCGTATAGGCGCACAGGAGTTAGCAGATAGGTTTGAAGTTTCACCCCGCACAATCTACCGCGACATAGACACGATCAACATGGCGGGTATTCCTGTTCGCTCAACATCGGGAGTGGGCGGCGGCTTTGAAATCATGCAGGAATACAAGATTGACAGAAAGGTTTTTTCGAATGCCGACCTTTCCGCTATCTTGATGGGACTTTCCAGTCTTTCCAACATGGTACGAGGTAATGAACTGGTAAACGCCTTTGCGAAAGTCAAGAGTTTTATCCCCGCCGACAGAGCGAAAGACATTGAATTAAAAGCAAATCAAATCTATATAGATTTAAGTCCGTGGATGGGCAACGGGAACATACAACCATATTTAGAAATTATCAAAACAGCTTTACGGGAAAGCAAGCTACTTTCGTTTGAATATGCAGACCGTTACGGAAATAAAACCGCACGAACAGCCGAGCCGTACCAGCTCGTATTGAAAAGTAGTCATTGGTATTGGCAAGGGTATTGCCATAAAAGAAATGATTTTCGCTTATTCAAACTATCGCGCACATCAAACCTACAAATACAAGAGGAATTTTTTACGCCACGAGATTATCAAAAACCGCAGTTAGACTTTACTGATATTTTGGCAACTATGCAAACAGAAATCAAAATTCGTATTCATAAATCTGTCATGGATGAGGTACTTGATTATTGCACTTATGAACATTTTTCGCCAGACGGTGATGAGCATTACATTGTTAGTTTTCCTTTCATAGAGAACGATTATTACTACAATATTCTTTTCAGTTTTGGGGATAAATGTGAGTGTTTAGAGCCGTACCATATACGCTCAGAAATGAAGCGCCGAATACATGCTATGGCTACCTTATACGAAAATCGACACATGGAGTAAGACGGGATAAACAAACGACTAACCCCACCCGGCGCAGGGCAGGTCTACGCAATGAACGACGGTGTTTCTGAATTGCACCGACCCGCCCCTCCCCGCGCCTCTCGGCTCTCCGATCGGTGTTAAAATATTACATTCATTCCACCCGCGGGCGGCACTTTCCCCAAATCCACGTTCCCGCAGGCTTATTGATTGGAGGCAGGTATGTCTTTACCGTTTCCTTCGGACGATTGGGTCAAGGCGTTGATGGAGGATTTGAACGTCAGCCAGGCCTACCTGGATGCGGCCAAGAACTGGGAAGGCGATTTCTACTTCGTCATCGAGGCGGGCGGGACGCTGCAGCAGCCGGTGACCCTGTACATGGACCTGTGGCACGGCAAGTGCCGCGAGGCCTTCGCCGTGAACGGGCACCGCAAGGAGCCGGTCTTCCGCCTGAGCGGGCCGGTGACCACCTGGAAGAAGGTGATGACCAAGAAGCTCGACCCGATGCAGGCGCTGATGACCGGGCAGTTGAAGCTGACGGGCAACATGGCGATGATCATGCGCAACGTGCGCGCCGCCAAAGAGCTCGTCGAAAGCTGCACCCGGGTGCCGACGGATTTTCCGGTGTAGATTAATGGGGATTCACCACAGAGGCGCGGATTGATACGTGAACCATGAAACGTGATGCGTGAAATTCACGTTTCACGTTTCACGATTATTTCTTTGTGGTGAATCTTTCTCAAGGAGGGCGGTATGTGGTTCTTCTCCAGCCCACAGGTTGTGTATGGTGAGCAGGCGCTGGCGTATTTGGAGCGCCTGGAGGGGCGGCGGGCATGCATCGTGACCGACGCCAACCTGGTGCGCCTGGGCCTGGCCCAGCGCGTGACCGAGGCCCTGGCGCCCACCGGCATGCAGGTGGACCTGATCAGCGATGTGGAGCCGGACCCCTCCCTGGACACGGTACGCCGCGGCGCCCAGCGCCTGCTGGCCCTGCAGCCGGATTGGATCGTTGCCGTGGGCGGCGGCTCGGTGATGGACGCCGCCAAGGCCATGTGGGTGCTCTACGAGCGCCCGGATATCCAGCCCGACGCCATCAACCCGGTCGAGACGCTCCACCTGCGCCAGAAGGCGCGCCTGGTGACTATCCCCACTACCACCGGAACCGGCTCCGAGGCCACCTGGGCCATCGTGCTCACCGACACCGCCGAGCGCCGCAAGCTGGGCCTGGGCAGCCGCGAGAATCTGGCCGACCTGGCCATCCTGGACCCTGAGCTGGTGCAGGCCCTGCCGCCGCGCCTGACCGCCGAGACCGGCCTGGATGCCCTGACGCACGCCATCGAGGGCTTCACCAGCAACCTGCATAACGATTTCTGCGACGGGCTGTGCCTGCAAGCCGCCCGCCTGTTGTTCGAGTGGCTGCCGCGGGCCGTGGCCGACGGCGGCGACCTGGAGGCGCGCACCCACACCCAAAACGCGGCTACCATGGCCGGGCTGGGCTTCGGCAACGCCATGGCCGCCCTAGCCCACGGCATGGGCCACGCCCTGGGCGGCATTTTCCACGTGGCCCACGGGCGGGCGGTGTCCCTTTTCCTGCCCTACACCATCGAATATTGCGCCTGCGGCGGCGAGCCCGGCATGGGCCAGCCCACGCGCTACGCGGAGCTGGCCGGCCTGCTGGGCCTGCCGGCGGCCTCCGAGGCGCAGGCGGCGGCTGAGCTGGCCTTTGCCGTGCGCCAGCTCGAGCAGCAGGTGGGGCAGCCGCTCAAGCTGAGCGAGTGTGGCATCAGCCGCGAGCAGCTCGAAGCCGAGCTGGACGCCCTGGCCTGGAACGCGGCCGGCGACTCGCAGACGGTGATGTCCAGTCGCATCCCCGACGAGCCCGACCTGCGCCGGCTGTTTTTATACGCCTTCGAGGGAAAGACGGTTGATTTTTAGTGACAGAGACAAAAATCTTCACCACAGAGTCACAGTGACACAGAGAAAACCTTTTTGAATAAAAAAAGAGGTTCTCCGTGTCTCTGTGACTCTGTGTTGAAGATTCCAGCGCTCGAAGGGGGTCTGTGACCCCCGTGTTGAGCAGGGATAAATGCGGCAAGACGGCGGTCAAAGACCGCCTTTGAGCTATGTAAAAGGTATTTAAAAGGTTTTCTCAGTGCCTCCCCTGGCACCGCCCGCCAGGGCAGGTGTGTGACTCTGTGGTGAATCTTTGCTAGCTTTGGAGAAACCATGTTTGGGAAGATGCTGAAGGTAGACCTTACGACGGGGACGGTGGAGCGGGAGCAGATCCCGGTGGCGTACGTGCGCCAGTACGTGGGGGGGAGCGGGCTGGGGGCGCGGCTGCTGTTCGAGGCGCTCGGGCCGCTGGCGGCGAAACCGCCGCTCGACCCGGCCAACCCGCTGCTGTTCATCACCGGGCCGCTGACCGGCACCGCCGGGCCGACCACCGGGCGCTTCACCATCTGCGGGCGCTCGCCGCAGACCGGCCTGTGGGGCGAATCCAACATCGGCGGGTTCGTCGGCCCGGAGCTGCGCCTGGCCGGCTGGGACGCCCTGTGGATCACCGGGCGGGCAGCGGAGCCGGTTTACCTGTGGATCCACGACGACGCGGTGGAGCTGCGCCCGGCGGCGGCGCTGTGGGGCAAAAGCGACACCTACGAGACCCAGCGCCTGGTGTGCGAGGAACTGGACGAGCCCCGGGCGCGGGTGGCCTGCATCGGCCTGGCCGGCGAGAACGGGGTGGCCTTCGCCGGCATTCTCTCGGACCACGGGCGCCTGGCGGCGCGCACTGGCATGGGCGCATTGATGGGCTCCAAGAACCTCAAGGCGGTGGCCGTGCGGGGGACGGGAACGGGCGCCCACCGCGACCTGGGGCTGGTGCGCCTGGACGAGTATAAAAAGCTGCGCCTGGAATCGAACAAGCGCCTGCTGCAGCAGAACATGACCGCCGTGTTCCACGACACCGGCACCTCGGGCAGCGCCGACTACCTGCAGTACGTGGGCGACATGCCCAACAAATATTGGACCGGGGCCAGCTTCGAGGGCGCCACGCTGATCGGCGGGGCCGAGATGGCCGAGAAATACCTGGTGGACACCAGCGCCTGCCAGGGCTGTGTCATCGGCTGCGGGCGGGTGGTGGACCTGGCCGGCGCGGCCGCCAAACGCGGCAAGGAGCACTGGCAGAAGGGCCCGGAGTACGAGACGATCTGCTCGTTCGGCTCGCAGCTTCTGCTGGACGATTTGCCGCTGGTCACCCGCCTGGGCGACCTGTGCGACCGCCTGGGGATGGACACGATCAGCGCCGGGGGCGTGCTGGGGCTGGCAACCCTGCTCTTCGAGCGCGGCCTGCTCACCGAGGCGGACACCGGCGGCCTGGCCCTGAAGTGGGGCGACGGCGCCCCGTACTTTACCCTGCTGGAGCAGATGGCGCGCAAGGAAGGCTTCGGGGCGCTGCTGGCCCAGGGCAGCCGGGCGCTGGGGGCGGCCTGCGGCGCGGCCGACCTGGCGGTGCAGGTCAACGGGCTGGACGTGGCCATGCACGACCCGCGCGCCTTCACCGGGCAGGCCCTGGCTTATGTCACCTCGCCGCGCGGCGCCTGCCACAACCAGAGCGATTTTTTCACCGTCGAGCTGGGCGGGACGATGGAGGAGATCGGCCTGGGGATGACTGACCGGGCTGCCAGCGCCGGCAAGGCGGCTGCCGTGGCCCGCCACCAGCATTGGCGCACGCTGTGCAACGACCTGGTGATGTGTTTCTTCACCGTGATTGCCCCGCAGGAGGTGGCCGACCTGCTCTCCGCGGCCACGGGAGTGGATTGGAGCGTGGCCGAGCTGCTCAAAGCCGGCGAGCGGGGCTGGAACCTGAAGCGCGGCTACAACCTGCGCCTGGGCCTGACCCCCGCCGCCGAGAAGCTGCCCAGGCTGCTGCTCGAGCCCCTGCCGGATGGCGGACAGGCCGGCGCGGTGCCGGACATGCACACCCTGCTGTCCGAGTACTACGCCGCCAGCGGCTGGGACCCGGTCACCGGCTGGCCGACGGAGGAGAAGTTGGCGGAGCTGGATTTGGGGTTTATCCACGAATTACACTAATGTGGGCGAATAGACACCAATTATTTTCACCACTGCCCTGAAGGGTGCTATCGCGAAGACACTGAGAACACTGAGAAAACCTTTGTTTTTCAGCTCGAAGGGGGTCTGCGACCCCCGTGTTGAGCCAGGAGTATTGCAACGAGACGGCGGTCATCCCTTTCAGGGTGCTGCGCGAAGACCGCCTACGAGCATTGACGGCAAGGCTCGTGTTGAGCTGGTAAATTGCGGCGAGACGGCGGTCGGCCCTTACAGGGTGCTCCGCGAAGACCGCCTCTGAGCGTTGTAAAGGTTTTCTCAGTGACTTCCGTGCCTCCGTGGTTAATTTTCAGTCGTGGATTTGCGGCGCTTGAGGGAAGGGGTGGGGCGGCGGCCGTCGAGCATGTGGCGCACGGCGAGGATGGGGTGGCGCAGGAGCATGCGCGGGCCGGCGACGCGCATCACCAGGCGCACGCGCTGGCGCATCTCCGGCTTGTAGCAGTGCACGGCGCAGTTGGCGCAGGTGGGCTTATCGGCCTGGAAGGGGCAGCGGGCCAGGCGTTCCAGGGCGTAATCCTCCAGCTCCTGGCACTCGGGGCATAACGTGTGGTCGTTTTGGCCGTGCTCCGTGCGGCAGTACAGCCGGAACATGGCCTGCAATGTCTGCCGCTCGCGGCGCAGTCGGGGGTTTGTGGGAAGCATGGGGTTATGATAACCGATTATCGGAGTGGGGTCTTTGATGAAGGACAAATAATTTAATCTCACCACACACCTGCCCTGGCGGGTGGTGCCAGGGCAGGTGTGTGGTGAAAAATATTAATTTTTTCATTCGCTTCCATTGGCGTAATTCGTGGATACGTTTCACGCTTCACGTTTCACGTCCCTTAAACCACCGTTAACCTTCCCTTTACACTCCAACCCATTCCTTAACCCTGCCTCTCTTTGTCCTTAAAGTTGGCATGCTATTCTTCTACTGGAAATATAAAAGATGGGCCGGCCAGAGCCGACCCGCTATAAAAAACAGGAGAAGAATTTTATGCGTCGAACGATTTTTAGCTTATCTGCACTTTTTGTGTTTGCCTCCCTCGTCTTGAGCGCCTGCGCTCCAACAGGGGCACAGGGCGCTCAAGGTTCAACCACGCCGACCGCCCAGGTCGTCCAGCAGACGGTTGAAGTGCCGGTGCAGCAGACTGTGGTGGTGACCCAGGTAGTGGCGCCCACCCAGGCCGCCACCTTGCCGGCCGGCTCGATCCAGATCAACGGGGCGGGCGCCACATTCCCCCTGCCGATCTACACCGAGTGGACCTACGCCTACCAGTACGTCGACTCCTCCGTGGCTATCAACTACCAGGGCATCGGCTCCGGCGGCGGCAAGAAGGCCATCATCGACGGCACGGTTGATTTCGCCGGCTCCGATTCGCTGGTCAGCGATGCCGAATATGCCAGCGGCAAGGATCTGCAGATGTACCCGGCCCTGGCCGGCGCAGTGGTGGTGATCTACAACGTGAGCGGCCTGGCCGCAACCGACCCGGCCATCATCCTGGACGGCAAGACTCTGGTGGGCATCTACAACGCCACCATTAAGAACTGGAACGACCCGGCGATCTTGGCCCTCAACCCGCAGTTGAAGGACAAGCTGCCCGCCAAGCCGATTGCCGTGGTGCACCGCTCGGACGGCTCGGGCACGACCGAGATCTTCACCAAGGCGCTGACCTCCTTCAGCCCGGATTGGAAGGCGGGCGGGGCGCAGTCGGTGGAATGGCCGGTGGACAAGGCCGGCAACGGCATCGGCGGCAAGGGTAACCCGGGAGTTGCGACCGCCGTGCAGAACACGCCCAACAGCCTGGGCTACGTGGAGCTGGATTACGCCGTGGCTAACAAGATCGCCTTCACCCAGATGGTCAATAAGGCCGGCACAACGGTGACCGCCAACGCCGAGAGCCTGCTCTCCGCCATGAACGACTTTGCGGATAAGTTCACCGACAAGCTGACCAACACCATCGTCGACGGCCCCGGCGCCAAGAGCTGGCCGATCTCGGGCTACACCTACTACGTGCTGCACACCACCAGCATGAAGGACTGCACCAAGGCTCAGAAGCTCCTCAACTACATCACCTGGACCCTGACGGACGCCTCGGCGGCCAAGCGGGCCTCGGACCTGGGCTACGCCGTCCTGCCGGATGCGGTGCGCAAGCAGGTCACCGACAAGCTGGCCCAGATCACCTGCAATGGTCAGCCCGTGTTAAAGTAAGTAGATTTTCACCACACACCTGCCCTCCAGGGCAGGTGTGTGGTGAAATTTCCTAAAATTATGCAAAATACGCTGATTAAGAGTAACAATTCACCGGCCTGGCTGGGCAGGGTGCGGAGCGGGCTGCGGCATGGAGACCGCGTGTGGCAGGTGCTCATCGGGGGGATGGGGGTGCTGGTGCTGGCGATATTGGTGGGCATCGGCTACCTGCTGTGGCGCGAATCGGCCCCGGCGCAGGCCCAGCTCGGCCTTAAATTTTTCCTTCCCTCTTCCGACACCTCGTGGGACCCGGTCAACGGGCAGTTCCAGGCCTGGCCATTCATTTACGGCACGCTGGTCACCTCGCTGGTGGCGCTGGTGGTGGCCCTGCCGCTCAGCCTGGGGATTGCAGTGTTCCTGGCCGAGCTGTGCCCGGCCTGGCTGCGCACGCCGCTGGGCACGCTGGTGGAGCTGCTGGCGGCCATCCCCAGCGTGGTCTTCGGCCTGTGGGGCATCTTCGTTTTTCTGCCGGCGGTGGTGGCTCCGCTGGGCGAGGGCCTGAGCGCCGGCCTGGGAACCGTGCCCGGGCTGGACCTCTTTTTCGGCGGGATCATGTCGCCCAGCGGCTCCAGCCGCCTGGCGGCCGGCCTGGTGCTGGCGATCATGATCACCCCCACCATCGCCGCCGTGTCGCGGGACGTGCTGCTGGCCATCCCCCGCTCGCAGCGCGAGGCCGCCTTTGCGCTGGGCGCCACGCCCTGGGAGACCATCTCGCAGATCCTGCTGCCGTACGGCCTGACCGGCATCCTGGGGGCGGTGATCCTGGGCCTGGGGCGCGCCCTGGGCGAGACGATGGCGGTGACCATGGTCATCGGCAACAGCTCCGGCGGCTCGCTCTCGCTGCTGCGCCCGGGCTACACCATGTCCAGCGTCATCGCCAACGAGTTCGCCGAGGCGGTCAACCCGCTGCACTCCCAGGCGCTGGTGGAGGTGGCCCTGGCGCTGTTCGGCATGACCCTGCTGCTCAACGGGGCGGCGCGGTTCCTGGTGTGGAGAGTCTCCCGGCGCAACCCGGGAGGAGGAGGGCGCTCATGACGGCCAACGTAGAAACGGCAACCCTCAGCATCCTCAAGCAGAACAGCGGCCGCCGCCGGCAGCGCATGTTCGCCAACTCGATCATGCTTGGCCTGGCCGGCCTGATGAGCCTGCTGGCGGTGGGATTATTGGTGTGGATCGTGGGTTACGTGATCGTGCGCGGCGGGCAGTCGATCAACCTGGATTTCCTGACCCAGACGCCGCGCCCGCTGGGCGTGACGGGCGGGGGCGTGCTGCACGCCATCGAAGGCACGCTCATCCTGTCGCTGCTGGCGGCCGTGTTCGCCATCCCGCCGGGCGTGCTGGCTGCTTTTTATGCCGCCTACCATCCTAACACCCCCCTGGGGATTGCGGTGCGCTTCGGCACAGACGTGCTGGCGGGCGTGCCGTCGATCGTGATCGGCATCTTCGGCTACGTGCTGATCGTCGAGCCGGCCGGGCACTACTCGGCCCTGGCGGGCGGGGTGGTGCTGGCCCTGCTCATGCTGCCCACCATCGTGCGCACCACCGAGGAAATGCTCAAGCTGGTGCCGGGCACGCTGCGCGAGGGCTCGCTGGCGCTGGGGGCGCCCGAGTGGAAGACGGCCCTGCGGGTGACCCTGCCGGCGGCCGTGAACGGCATCGTTACCGGCATCCTGCTGGGGGTGGCCCGCGCCGCCGGCGAGACGGCGCCGCTGCTGTTCACTGCCCTGGGCAACGACCGCTTCGAAGTTGGCAAGATGGTGCAGGGCGGGCTGCAAAGCGGGCAGAACATTTTCCAGGTGCTGTACAACATCATCGAACAGCCGGTCGATTCGCTGCCACTGACGCTGTACAAATATACCCAGCAGCCCTTCCCCGAGCGCATCGAGCAGGCCTGGGGGGTGGCGCTGGTGCTGATCGTGCTGGTGCTGGTGACGAACATCGCCGCTCGGGTGTGGGTGAACCGGCGAAGCGTGCAGGTGAAGGGATGAGTTTTTATTTTTCACCATAGAGGCACAGAGGCACAGAGAAAACCTTTTTAATAAAATAAGGTTTTCTAAGTGCCTTTGTGCCTCTGTGGTGAAATCTCTCTGCTCGAAGGGGGTCTGCGACCCCCGTGTTGAGCGGTGCACGCTGCGGAGAGACGGCGGTCATAGACCGCCTGCGAGCGTTTTATCTCTGCCTCCCCGCTCGAAGGGGTCTTCGCGAAGCACCCTGAAAGGGGCGACCCCCGGGTTGAGCGAGGAGCATTGCGGCGAGACGGCGGTCATCCCTTTCAGGGTGCTGCGCGAAGACCGCCTGCGAGCTTCATCAATATAAAAGGTTGAATTATGGCAAATATCGAAAAGAAAACGGCGAAAGAAGTGCAGGACGAGGTTAAGCTCGTCGACATGCGAAACTTCTTGTTGAACCAGTACCCGGTGGGGCGGGATACGCCCAGCCAGGATGTGCAGCCGGGGAGCCTGCCGGCCAAGATGAAGATCGAGGCTTTATCGGTGTATTATGGCGCGTTCCGCGCCCTGGCGGAGATCGGGCTGGATATCCCCGAGAAACGCATCACGGCCATCATCGGGCCTTCGGGGTGCGGCAAGTCGACCCTGCTGCGCTCGCTCAACCGCATGAACGACCTGGTGCCCGGCTTCCACATAGAAGGCCAGATTGCGCTGGACGGGCAGAGTGTGTACGCCCCCGGGGTGGACGTGGTGGACGTGCGCCGGCGGGTGGGCATGGTGTTCCAGCGGCCAAACCCGTTCCCGATGAGCATATTCGACAACGTGGCCTTCGGGCCGCGCCTGTACGGCGTGCGCCGGCCGGGGCAGCTCGCCGACCTGGTGGAGCGCAGCTTGCGCCAGGCCGCCCTGTGGGACGAGGTAAAGGATAAGCTGAAGACCAGCGGCATGGCGCTCTCCGGCGGGCAGCAGCAGCGCCTGTGCATTGCCCGCGCCCTGGCGGTTGAGCCGGAGATGATCCTGATGGACGAGCCGGCCTCGGCCCTCGACCCGGTGTCGACCCTCAAGATCGAGGACCTGATGCAGTCGCTCAAGGGCAGCTTCACCATCGTCATCGTGACCCACAATATGCAGCAGGCGGCGCGCGTCTCTGATTTCACCGCCTTCTTGATGGTCAACCCCCAGCGGGCCGGCACCCTGGTGGAGTTCGGCCCCACCGCCCAGGTCTTCACGAACCCGCGGCATCCGCAGACGGAAGAGTATGTTACCGGGAGGTTTGGATAAGACTTTATCCACGAATTACACGAATGGAAACGAATGGTCACGAATTTTCTTAAACTTATCCGCGAATTTCACGAATTACACGAATGAAAAAAGGGCCAAAAGGCCCTTTTTAAAATAAATTCGTGAAAATTAGTGTAATTCGCGGATAACCATTTAAGAAAATTCGTGTCTATTCGTTCTCATTGGCGTAATTCGCGGATTTTCTTAATTTATATATTAAAATAGTTGAATGTTTAATGCTCTCGGGGAGGTTATCACGGGGCGCATGCGGCGCTGGGGGAGGCATCCGCTGCTGCAGCGGATCGCGGTCATATTGGCCGTGTTCGGCCCGGCGACGATCACCGCCATGGCGGACAACGACGCCTCGGGCGTGGCCACCTATTCCATTGCCGGCTCGCAGCTCGGCTACCCCATCCTGTTCCTGCTGGTAATCGTGACCGTGCTGCTGGGCATCACCCAGGAGATGGGCGTGCGCCTGACCCTGATCACGCGCAAGGGCCTGGGCGACCTGATCCGCGAGCGCTACGGGGTGAAGGTGGCTATGTTCATGTTCGCCGCCCTGCTTATTGCAAACACCGGCACCATCATCGGCGATATGTCGGCTATCAAGACCACCAGTGTCATGCTCAACATCCCGCCCATCCCGGCCATTCTGGTGATGGTGGTGGTCACCTTCCTGTTTGTCACCAAGGGCAACTACAAGCTGACCCAGACGATCATGCTGCTGTCGTGCCTGTTCTACCTGACCTACATCATTTCGGCGATCATGGCCGACCCCGACTGGGGCCTGGCGTTGAGCAACCTGGTCTTCCCGCACGGGGTCGATTTCACGCCGGAATACTTAAAGAATTTCCTGATCATCGGCATGGGCGTGCTGGGCACCACCATCACCCCATGGGGACAGTTCTTCGTCAGCAGCTTTGTGTTCGACAAGAAGGTCGACGCAAAAAACGTCAAGTACGGCCAGATCGAGGCCTACTGGGGCGCCTTTCTGACCGATTTCTTCTCGTTCTTCATGATCGTGGCCACCGCCTCTACCCTCTTTGTGAACGGGATCGTGCTGGTGTCCGGCGAGCAGGCGGCCCTGGCGATCAAGCCCTTTGCCGGCGAGCTGGCGGGGACGCTGTTCGCCATCGGCATCCTTAATGCCGGGTTCATGGGCATCGTGGTGGTGTCGCTCTCCACGGCGTACGCCTTCTCCGAGTTCTTCGGCCTTTCAGGCAGCCTGGACACAACCTACGATCAGAGCCGCACGTTCTACATCATCTTCCTGGGGCAGCTTCTGGTGGCGGCGGGGGTGAACCTGTTCCCGGGCATCTCGCTGTTCCAGTTGGTGATCACCACCCAGGCCATCAACGCCATGGCCCTGCCGCTGGTGTTCGTGTTCCTGATCCAGCTCGCCAGCAACAAGGAGCTGATGAAGCAGTACGTGAACTCTAAGTTCCAGAAGAATTTCGCCATTGCCGCCACGGTGGTGATCGCCATTGCCTCGGTGGCCACCCTGGCGTTCGCTATCTTTAAGTTTTAGTTTTTCCTGCTGGGTGGCAAGGAGGACACGGGGGAAACCTTTAAAAGCAATTAATGGTTTTCTGTGTGTCCTCCTCGCCCCGCTCGCAGGGGGTCTTCGCGAAGCACCCTGAAA
>DBMK01000326.1 GCA_002298885.1 Anaerolineaceae bacterium UBA700 | reverse complement strand
ACGAACAGCTTCAAACCAAACGAGAACGATTAAGCGATACCGTTCTCGGTATGCTTCTTGAGCACCAGGCGGGTTTCGGTTTGTTTGACGCCCTGGATGCTGCGGATTTGCTCGATGAAGTTGTTCAGCTCGGCCGTGTTGGCGGCGCGGGCGTAGACGCTGATATCGTAGTCCCCGGTGATCTCGAAGACGCTGTCGATGTTTTGCAGGTTCTTCAAACGGCGTACGACGGCGCTGGTGTAGACGTGCGATTCAACTGAGATCATAATCAGGGCATTGATCTCCTTGGGGATCACGTCAATATTGCGCCCGGTGACCTTCTCGGCAATCTCAATGATGTCCGTATCGAAGATCAGCTTGCGGTTGTCGCCGATATTCTTGATCTCCTCGACGATGCCTTCCAGCTCTTCCGGGCTAACCGTGATGCCGAACTCCAGCAGGCGAGCCGAAACGGCGCGCTTGCCGGTGTACTTGTCGATCACGATCTTGCGCTCGCGGCCGAGGATTGCCGGGTCGAAACTTTCATAGGTGGCAGGATTTTTGATCACCCCGTCCGTGTGCACGCCGGCCTTATGCGAGAATGCATTTTGTCCGGTGACCGGTTTGTTGGGCGCCAAAAAAAAGCCGGTCACCTTTTCTAGATATGCGGAGAGATCGACGAGGTAGGCCAGCTTGTATTTATTGACATTTTCCAGGTTGTGGTAGGCCAAAATGGTCTCGGCCAGGTCCGGGATGCCGGTGCGTTCCCCCAGCCCGTTGACCGTGGTGTGGATGCAGTCGGCGCCGGCACGGATGCCGGCCATGGCGTTAGCCAGGGCCAGGCCCAGGTCGTTGTGGCAGTGGATATCGATCTTACACGGCGCCAGGCGCTCGCGGAATTGGCAGATGCGTTCGTACATGGTGTGCGGCTGGAGCACGCCAGTGGTGTCAGCAAAGCTGATCCGGTCGGCACCGGCTTCAACTGCCCGGTTGCACACCTCCACCAGGAAATCCAGCTCGGTGCGCGAGGCGTCCTCGGGTGTGTAGCGCACTTTAAGCCCCAGGCCCACGGCGTAGCGGATGATCTCGCTGACGATCTGGATCGCTTCGGCCTGTGTCTTGTGGACCTTGGTCTCCAGGTGGATCTTCGAGGTCGGATAAAAGATCGCCACCCGGTCGACGCCGCACTCCTTGGCCAGGTCGACCCCCTCCTTGATCGCCATCGAATGGCCCACGATCTCGGCGTCCAGGCGCAGGGCGGAAATACGCTTGATCGCCTTATAAATGTTCGGGCTAACGCTGGGATCGCCAGCTTCGATCATCTCGACGCCGACCTTGTCGAGCAGCCGGGCGATCTCAATCTTTTCGTTTATAAGGAAATTAACGTACGGAGTCTGTTCACCTTCTCGCAGCGTGCTGTCAAGAATTTCGACCATGATTTAGAAACTCCATCATCATTTTTAATAGCAGTCCTGGTAGCTCGGAGCCAGGATGCGGGCGGGCAGGCTGGCTTTGCCCGAAGCGACCGCCAGGGTGTAATCGATAATAATACCGGGCACGTCTACCCCCGTGGTCGGCACCAGGGTGTGGAACTCCATGGTGTGGTTGACCTCGTTGACCAGGTAGCCGCGCTGGGGGTCCTCGAGCACGTCGATAGCCAGCACACCCCCGCCCACGGCCATTGCCGCGGCGTGGCAGATTTCGTCCAGCTCGGGCGTAATTGGGCAGATCTCGCCCTCGCCGCCGCGGGCCGTATTGGTGATCCAGTGCGACGAGGTGCGGTACATGGCGCACACCGTTTCGTTGCCAACGACAAAGGCGCGGATGTCGCGCCCGGGCTTGGGGATGTACTGCTGAATGTAAAAAATGGAGTGCTGGTAGGAACCCAGCGTGTCCTTGTGCTCCAGGATGGCCTCGGCCGCATCCCGGTCGTTAATGCGCGCCAGCAGGCGGCCCCAGGAGCCGACCACGGGCTTGAGAACTACCGGGTAACCCAATTCCTCGATAGCCTGGAGCGCCGATTCGGGGGTAAAGGCAACTTTAACTCTGGGTTGCGGCACGCCGGCGCGGGCCAGGGCGGCCGTCGTCAGCAGCTTGTCTCCGCAGGTAGCCGCCACGTGGGCCATGTTCACAGTTGGAATGCCCCAGGCATTGAGGATCTGGGTAGCGTACAGCCCGCGAGCGTAAGAAATGCTTCGCTCCAGCACGACATTGAAATCCGTAAAATGGCAGCCATCCGAAAAATCGAAGGTCACCTGGCTGTCGTCAATCCGTTCGTACTCCACATGACGCGACTCCAACGCCTGCAGGATCATTTTCTCTTCAACGCGCACTCTGGAAAGAAGCACTCCGATTTTCATGGCTCACTCTCCCCAGTCTTCGGCTTCCATCGGCGCCACTTCGAGCGTGGGCGGGTCCAGCTTGGTGACTTCCAGGTCGACCCCGCAGTCCGAACAGACCACAATTTCGTTGAGCACGACGTTGCTGAGATTGATCTCCGCGTCGCATTCCGGACAGTGTGCACTCAAATTCGATCCCATTTCTGCTCCTTTTTTGAATAAAAAAAGCTCCCCGGGTCGGGGAGCTTGTAATTACGGTGGAACGATTTCTGGCGTGCTGCTTAACTGCTACAAGCCCACTTTCCCTGTGGGGTGGGGGTATGTATGCAGTTCTCGCTTCGCGCCGAGATATACTGTTACTAGAGTCATCTTCATATTGGGTGCATTTATACCGAAAGAGAATGGATTTGTCAATAGGTTAATTAGGGTGATTTTTATCCCTGGTTCAAACCTTGCAACACTGAAAGCAGGGAGGTATCGTGGAAAAGTTACAGGTTCTGATTATCGACGACGACAAAGATATTGCCGGCTTCTTCAGCACGGTGCTCAACCTGATCGGCCTGGAATGTGAGGCGGTCATGACGGCCAAAGAAGCCTTTGCCCGCCTGGCGGGCAGCGTGCCGGACCTGATCCTGCTGGACCTGCGGCTGGGTCCTGAGATCGGCGGCGAGGATATCTTATACCAGATCCGCTCGAACCCGCGTTTCGATAACACGCGGGTCGTCGTCATTACTGCGTTCCCTTCCATTGCCGACATGGTCAACAATTTGGCGGACCTGGTGCTGATCAAACCGGTCGAAATCGAACAGCTTAAGACGCTGGTAACCCGCATCGGCTCGATGGAGCTCAATCCACGCAGGTCCCCATTCCGCGACCCAGTCACCCAATTATTCAACAAGGAATTCTTCCTGACTCGGCTCGAGCTGGCCTTCGAGCGGGCCAGGCGGCGTGCGGACTTCCAGTTTGCGGCCATCGTGATGCAGTTGAAACTGGTGGGAGTAGAGGAGGACCGGATCAGCCCGGAGGCCTGGATTTCCATTTTACGCGGGGTCGCCGACCGGCTGCGGCGCCGGCTGCGCCCGATGGACGCCATCTCGATCTTCACCAACCAGAAATTTGCCACCCTGCACGAGGAACTAAAAAGCCCGGAGGACCTTAACATCATCCTCAACCGTTTGAAAGAAACGATGGCCGAGCCTTTTAATTTCGAGGGCGAATTCTACCGGGTCGAGGCCAGCTTTGGAACAGCGAGCTACGACGAGCACTTCAAAAACCCGCTCGATTTCCTGCGCGCCGCCGAGAATAACTTTCCCACCAAAAAATAAAAAAATATGATGGTTTTGGGAT
>DBMK01000328.1 GCA_002298885.1 Anaerolineaceae bacterium UBA700 | reverse complement strand
CAGCCCGAATCAACCTCTAAAAAACTTTTCATTTTTCGGATATATAATTACCGGATGAAATTCCTTTCTCGGACTATTGATGTTCTGACACTTGCTCTCCTCACCTTGGGACTGCTGGTGAGCAGCACCCTGCTGCCGTATGATTCAAACGAACGTCCGCGAGCCTTCACCCGCAGCCTTGAGTTCGATTATGTCTCCTGGGAGGTGAATGCCATCCTGCTCAAGGACGCCCAGGGCAGCCTGGACGTGCCGCGCTACCTCACCGTGGACCAGCAGCGACAAGTTGTCAAGCAGTACCTCACCCTGGTCTCGAATATTGATAAAACCGAGAATAAAATTGAGCAGATCTACACCGATCCAGCAATCGCCGACAAGAACGCCGCAATTGCGCCGTATTCCGCCTCCTTGAGCCAGTTGAAAGATCAGCGCACACGCCTGGGTCCCCTGGCCGAAGAGGTGCTGCAATCGCAGGTCAGCTCCGTGCTGGCAGACCTCGGGCTGACTGTGGGTGGGCAGCCACTGCCGCCGCTCCTGTATCACGTAACGCCGCTGCCGATGGCGCTGATCATTTCACCTCGCAACGTGATCCGCGAAGACAACAACATTTCTCTCGACCCGGACCTTTCTCTCGAACAGATGGTCGCCCTCGAAGACAAGGTTGAAAAATCGCTGAACGTATCCGCCCTGGTCACCGGCATCGGCGGGGTGGGCACCTACCCGACCATGGTGATGAGCACCACCGACATGGATTTCCTGGTTAGCACCATCTCACACGAATGGACGCACAATTTTTTGACCGTGCGCCCGTTGGGGCTGAATTACTTTGCCTCCGGCGAGATGCGCACGATTAACGAGACGACGGCTAACCTGGTCGGAAAAGAAGTTGGCCGCGAGGTGCTGCGCCGTTTTTACCCGGAATATCTGCCCGCGCCGACCCCCGTCCCCAGCCCCACGCCCAGCGGTCCGACCCCCACCCCATCCGGGCCGCCGCCGTTCAGTTTTAACCATGAAATGCACATCACCCGGGTCAACGTCGACCAGATGCTCAAAGAAGGCAAAATCGACGCCGCAGAGGCCTACATGGAAACCCGGCGCCAGTTTTTCTGGGACCATGGTTACCTGATCCGCAAGCTGAATCAAGCCTATTTTGCCTTCAACGGGGCTTACAACGATGAGCCTGGGGGTGGCGCGGCCGGAGAGGACCCCGTCGGTCCGGCGGTGGTCAAACTGCGTGAGAAATCACCCACCCTGGCAGCGTTTCTCTACAAAATCGCCCAGGTTACGTCCTTTCAACAGTTGGAAAACCTAATCAATTAAAGAATATTTTTTGAGGGCTGCTCTGCAGCCCTCAAAAAATATTATTCTTCGTCCAGGTCGCTGCCGGGGCCGCCTCCCATTTCACCCAGCTCGGGAAGCTCTTTTTCGATGTCCTCCGGGGATTGGCCTTTTTCCAACCGGTTGACCACTTCATCGAACTCAGGCGGCATTTCCTCGCCGACTTCGTGGCTCATCTGGCGCATCATACGGCCGAGGGCGCGCGGGTCTTCGTCCAGCCCTTCCAGGCTGCCCGGATCCGCTATGGTCTCCATGCGGCTTTCGTCCGAACGCAGCATGCGCACCTTGTTGATGGCCCTGAGCACGTTTTCACTCTTACAATATTTACAGGCAACCAGTTTTTGACCATATTCGGAATAGGACATGAACACGTCAAACTTTCGTCGGCAGTCCTTACAAACATACGTGTAAAATGGCATTTAATAGCTCCGGGATATGAAATCGAGGTTTATCAATTATAATCATCCTTGCACCAGAAATCCATAAAACTCGGATAGAACTCACAGAATGAGCGAAGAGACAATATCTTTCGACCTGTACCACCCCCAGCCCCTGTTCATTGTCATTTCCGGACCGACCGCGGTGGGCAAAGATGCTGTGATCAAGTTGATGTTCGAACACAAATACCCGCTCCACTTCGTGGTCACCGCCACCACCCGCCCCAAGCGCGCCACCGAGGTAGATGGGGTCGATTATTTCTTCGTTTCAGAAGACCATTTTAAGCGCATGATCGAAAATAATGAACTGCTGGAGTATTCGTGGGTCTACAACGCCTACAAGGGTATCCCGCGCAAGCAGATTGAGCAGGCCATCAGCAGCGGGACGGACGTAATCATGCGCGTCGACGTCCAGGGCGCCGAAAAGATCCGCCGCATCTACCCGGAGTGCATCCAGATCTTCTTGATCCCCAAAAGCGAAAGTGAGCTGCGCGAGCGCATCCGCAACCGCAAAAGCGAGACCGAGGAGGAGAGCGAGCAGCGCCTGGCAACCGCCCGCGAAGAGCTCAAACAGATCCCAATGTTCGACTACATCGTGGTGAATGAGAACAGCCACCTGGAAATGACTGTGAATACCATCTGGTCGATCATCGAAGCCGAGCACCACCGCGTCCACCCCCGGAAAATTAACATATGACCATTCCCCCCAGCCAATCCGTTCCACCGGGCGCACCTGCCCCAATGCGCCAGCGCCGACCGCGACCCTGGGTCACCATTTCCATCTGCGTGGTCACCGGATTGGTCTACCTGGTCCAATTGCTGACCCAATACACGTTGAATGTCGATGTACCGCTGAACCTTGGCGCTAAAGTGAATGAATTGATCGTCCAGGGGGAGGTGTGGCGCCTGGTCACGCCCATTTTCCTGCACGTCTCCATCCCGCACATCCTTTTCAACCTGTACGCCATTTACATCTTTGGCCCCAATCTCGAGTTTTCTTACGGGCGCTTGCGCTTCTTGCTCCTCTACATGTTAGGCGGGATTGCCGGAAACGTGGCATCGTTTTATTTCTCGCCATACGTCTCAGCCGGCGCTTCGACGGCCATTTTTGGCCTGGTGACGGCGCAGGGTGTGCTCGTTTATCGCAATCGTGAAATCTATGGTAAAAGTGCGCGGCCGATATTAAACAACATCCTGCTGATCGTTGTGATAAACCTGATTTTTGGCTTGACTGTACCAGGGATCGACAACTGGGGTCACATTGGGGGAATGGTAGGCGGCCTGGCTTTCGCCTGGTTTGCCGGCCCGCTGTACAAGAAAGAAACGGTGGTGCTGAATTACGGCGGGGCCACCGCCCAGTCCTACCCTACGCTTGAAACCCCGCTGCCCCAATACGCCGTCCGCTTTGTGGACCAGGTGAGCAGCCTGCAGCCGTGGGTCGTGGGCGGGATAGAGCTGTTCATCCTGGCTGCCCTGGTGCTGGCGCGTATCCTCAATTACTGACCAATGCTCTCAGTCGAAGGCATCTATAAAAAATACGAAGACCAGGCCTTGCTGAAAGGCGTCAGCTTCGCCGTGGCAGAGCACGAGACGGTGTGCCTGCTGGGCTCCTCGGGCAGCGGGAAAAGCACGCTGCTGCGCATCATCGCCGGGTTGGAGGACGCAGAGGCCGGGCGTATTTTTTGGGAAGGGAACGACCTCAAGGACGTCCCGGTCCACCGCCGGGATTTCGGCCTGATGTTCCAGGATTTTGCCCTCTTTCCGCACCGCTCGGTGGCCGAAAACGTGGCTTTCGGATTGCGGATGCAGAAACGCCCGAAGGCCGAGATCGACAGGCGGGTCGATGAAGCGCTGGCAACCGTCAATATGCTCGATTTTGCCGGGCGCCGGGTGACCGATCTATCCGGCGGCGAGCAGCAGCGCGTGGCCCTGGCGCGCGCCCTGGCGCCCCGCCCGCGCCTGCTGATGCTGGACGAGCCGCTCGGCGCGCTCGACCGCAGCTTGCGCGAGCAGTTGATCGAAGACCTGCGCCACCTGCTGCACTCCACCGGCATCCCGGCGATCTACGTTACCCACGATCAGGAGGAGGCCTTCACCATCGCCGACCGGCTGATACTGCTCCACGATGGGGTCATCGAGCAGGAAGGCACTCCTTACCAGGTCTATTTCTACCCAAATTCGCCCTGGATCGCCCAATTCCTGGGGATCGGGAACCTGGTTGAAGGGACGATCGTGCAGACCCAACCGCTGATTGTGCAAACGGCTCTGGGCAGGTTCACCCCAGCCGCCGACTGCGCCGGAGGAGCCCAGGCCGGCACCAAGGTTCTGCTCCTCTTCCGGCCCAATCCCAGGCTGGGGAGCGCGGCCGAAGGGGATAACCTGGTGGAAGGCAATGTCCTCGACGTGATCTTCCGCGGCGACAGCTACCGCGTCGAGGTTGGCTGTAGCGGGGGAATCACCCTTTTCTTCAACCTGCCCGATCCATTTGCCCCCGGAGACCCGATGCGCTTGAAAATCTCTTCCGAAAGCATCCTGTGTTATGCCCACTGAAATCGACGTGATTAAGCGTAACGTCCAGGGCCAGGAAACCTGGCGCTACCGCGGGCGGGTTTTGGAGAAGACCGCAAACCGGCTGCGTCTCGAAGCTTTTTTCAACCGGGCGGATACGCCTTTCCACGGGATGCTGCTGGCTAACGGAGACCGTTTCATCGAGACCTATTACACCGACCGCTGGTATAACGTCTACGAAATCCACGACCGGCTGACGGATGAGCTTAAGGGCTGGTACTGCAACGTGACCGAGCCGGCTGTATTCGATGCGGACAGCGTCAGTTATGTCGACCTGGCGCTGGACCTGCTGGTGTACCCTGATAAGCGCATGTTGGTTCTAGACGAAGACGAGTTTGCCGATCTTCCGCTGGACGAAGCCACACGCCGCCGGGCAAGAGCGGCGTTGGAAGAATTAAAGCGCCTGTTCTAGGTTAGATGTGGAGAAA
>DBMK01000010.1 GCA_002298885.1 Anaerolineaceae bacterium UBA700 | reverse complement strand
ATATAAGGTAATTATTGTGGATAAATGATTATAACATAATAAAAGATGAACCGCCCGGCCTTTCAGGCCGGGCGGTTCATCGTGCTTGATTTATCTTGTTTACATCATGGCGCCGGGGAGAGCCTGCATCAGGCCCAGCATGGCTCCGCCGGGCTCGCGCACGTAGGCCAAATAGCCGATACCTGGAATCTCATCCTTGGGGGCAATAATCTGCCCGCCGTTGGCGAGCACCTTTTCGAGCGTCTCGTCCAGATTGTCAACACCCACAGTGTTGACCGTGCCCTTCAGCTCATTGGCGGCGCCGCCGAGGCCGCCGTCGATGCCGGGCGTTTTGGGATCGCCGGTCATGACCAGCCAGTATTCCACGGGGCCAGGGTACTTGGAAAACGTCCAGCCGAGGACATTCTCATAGAATTTCCGGCTGGCTTCGGCGTCGGTTGTCGGGACTTCAAAATGGATCACGCGAGGCATGCTGCACTACTCCTTTCAAATATAACCAATAGCGGATCGATGGTTATATAGTATAATAGAACATAAGTTCTGTCAAGCGGCAATTAAGATTCGGACCGGGCATAACGCAGGAGGATGACCCCGCTGTGGAAGGTGTGCGTCTCGACCAGGCGCAGCTTCAAGGGGGCGGCCAGCGGCGGGAACATGGGCGTGCCGCGGCCGAGCAGCACCGGCTGCAGGTAAAGCCAGAACTCGTCGACCAGGCCGAGGCGCATGAATTCGGCCGCCAGCTCGGCCCCACCGATACCGATATCCTTGCCGGGCTGCTGCTTGAGCCTGGCGATCTCAGCCGGATCGATCTGGCGTGACAGAACAGCATTCCATTCCACCCGCTCGAGGGTTTTCGAGAATACGATCTTGGGCATCTTCTTCCAAATGCGGGAATAATCGATAATATAAGCCGGGTTGGCCGGGTCGGCGTCGGCGGTGGGCCAGAAGTCCGCCATGAGCTCGTACATACGCCGCCCGTTGAGGTCTAAATCGATATCCCGCTGCCGGTCATTGATATAGGTGTGCAGCTCCTCATCGATAATGACCCAATCCAATTTGTGGTCGGAGGTTTCGACGAAACCATCCAGGGATACCATGGGCGAGTAGATTATTTTGCGCATGCAAGCCTCCGCCGTCCTATTTACCGGCCGGCTGGTAATAGAGCAGGACGTTTCCGTTGCGGAAGGTCCTGGCCTTCATTAACTTGAGCGGGAGCTTTTCTTTCAAGTCCTTGAACAACGGCGTACCCTGGCCCAGGACCAGCGGGCTAACAATAAGCCGGTATTCGTTGATCAGACCATCCCGAATGAAAGCAGCCGACAGATTGCCGCTGCCAAAGATATAGAGGTCATTTCCGGGATGCTGTTTGAGCCTGGTAATTTCAGCCGCGGCATCCTCCTTCACCAGGCGGGTATTGTTCCATTCCACCTTATCCAGGGTGCGCGAAAAGACAATTTTGGGAATACCGTTCATTTTTGCAGCCACGATGGGGTCGTCTTGGGCAGCCGCCGGCGTAGGCCAGTAACCGGCCATGAGCTGGTAGGTCAGGCGGCCAAAAATCAGCCCGCCGGCCGAATCCAACTGTTCGATGGCGAATTCGTTGAACTCGTCATCCACGTTGTGCCAGGAAATGTCCCGGCCTGGCCCTTCGAAAAAGCCATCCAGGCTGATCATATTGAACAAAATGATCTTCGGCATCGAGTCCTCCGGTCAGACATAAGATGTAGCCCTATTGTAGAACTTAAATTCTATACTGTCAAGATCGAATTTGTCCGGATTGCGCCTGCACAATACGGCGGTCACCCCGTATTGCGCCAAAACGCGATCTTCACGGCGGTCACAGACCGCCTGAGAGCGAGCAGAGCCATTACGAGACGCTCCAAGGGGGTTTGTGACCCCCAGGTTGCGCCAGATTGCAGGTCGCCACGGCGGTCTAAGACCGCCTGAGAGCGGGGAAAGCTGCTGTTGGGCCGGGAGGCCCAACCTACGCACAAGGCACTTGCACTATACGGAGGTCGCCCCTTAACAGGGTGCTTCGCGAAGACCGCCTGAGAGCATTGCGCTCCAAGGGGGTCTGTGACCCCCGGGTTGCGCCAGACCCCCTGAGAGCGGAAAAGCCGCTGTTGGGCCAGGAGGCCCAACCTACGCAGGAGGCACCTGCACTATACGGCGGTCACCCCTTAACAGGGTGCTTCGTGAAGACCGCCTTAGAGCAGCACGCTCAAAGGGGTCTGCGCCACGTGTTGAGCCAGACCGCCTGAGAGCGCGAAAACTACCGCGACGCTTACTTCTTTTTGCTCGCCTTTTGTTCGGCCTTTTTCAAATTTTCGGCGACCCTGAATTTCACCACTTTGGTGACCACGTCGAACGGGATGGGCTTGTCGATTGGGAATTGGACGGCGCCTTTCGTGCTTGCGTAGGGCGCTAATTCCTTCTCATACGCCTGGATTCCGCTCGGGGTTGGATAAAACCCGATGTGGTTCTTCAAGGCGGCGAAATGGACCAGGTTGCCCTTCAGATAGAAAGTGGGCATCTGGTAGCTGATTTTTTCGCTGGCTTCCGGTGCGGCGGCATGGATTACGTGGCGCATTTCTTTCAACAGTTTCTGCACGCTTTCAGGAAAGGTGGAGATATATTCATCGATTGAGTTAAATTTAGCGCGTTCCATAGCAACTCCTTTTCAAACTGGTCTATCGGAAAGAAGGTCCCGATTTCAGCATTGATGACACGCAAATAATAAAGCATTTTTTTACGCACCTATGGCTTCAGCGGCCCGCCGATGCGCGCCGCCTCGACAACTTGCAGGACGGCATCAACGGTTGCCTTTGAATTCGTTGAATCAAACACGAGGGACTCGTGCGTCGCGCCCTGCACGACCCGCTGAACGCTGTTGGTTGAAAGGGCGGTATAACCTGACTGCCACACCTGCCACTGCTGCTCCAATTCGGCCGCGGCGCCGTGGTTGGTGGCTGTTACCACCATCAACGGCATAGCGCCCAACGGCCTGGCGTTGCGCACTTCAGCATTCGTTTGCGGCGAAGCCTGGAGCTCGGCGCTTTGAGCCTGCCAGTCTTTGGCCGCCGAAAAAGAGGCAACGGCTGCTCCGCGCTGCGGGTCGGGCAGACCGGGAGCCGGCTGGAAAAGGCGCAACAGCCGGAGAACGCCGAACGGGGCAAAAATGGATGCGGTGGCAGCGTTCTTGACTGAAGAATCGCACTGCGCCTGCCAGGCGGGGCTGAAGGTGCACTGCTCGGGCGAAGAACTGTCGAGCAGCACCATGCCGGCGACTTCAGGGCGATATTGGTCGGCAAAGGCGCGTACGTACAGTCCACCAAACGACCAGCCTACCAGGATGTAAGGGCCCGGGGTCTGTGAATTACGTAGGAGCGTATGCAGTTCGGAGGCAATTTGGACGGCGTCACGCGCCTTTGGACTGGGATCGCTCCAACCCAGGCCGGCCCGGTCGTAGGCACACACGCGCGTCGTTTTGGCAACCGCTGGCTGCACCCAGCCCCAGGCCGATGATGTCGAGCCCAGGCCACCCAGGCCGGTTTCGAGGACCACCGTCGGTCGATCCCCGGCGTTCTCGCCAGTGCAGTATAGATGCAGCTTATACCCGCCGACATCCACCAGTTGGCCGAGCGGCGGGTAGGTCCGTTTATCGATCTCAGTGGCAGCCGCCTGAATCAAAAAACCGGATAGCGGGAGAAGGATGATGACTGCAAGGATGGCCCGAAGAATGCGCTTCAGCAAGATGGGGAACCGGCTTTGGGCGCGCTGCGTGCTCATGGCGTGTTTTCCACGCCAGAAATTATATCAAATATGATTAATATTTGGATACAAATTATCGAATATCCGCTTATTGATTGTTGCCATTGCTAATGGTTTTTATTTTGGCAATTGAAAAATTATAAATCTGATAGATAATAATAAATAATCCATTTCGTCGGCAGAGCAGGATGGGAAAAACCATCGGGAGGGAAAAATGCCGCCGTTTTTTCGCTTTCTCATGAAATACAGTCGATTGGGAGCCATCTTCGTTTTAATTGTCATGCCGGCGTGGGCTTCGGCTTTGCCCGCGGCCGCGGCGCCATCGCCCGGCCTGGAGCCGAGCACCTCCGGGACGATCTACGTCCCGGCCATTCTGCAGAACTACACACCGCCCCCTCCACCGGGCAGTTTTGAGCTAATCGACAGCGCGCTTGTACAGGGCACAATCAGCGAAGAAATGGCAGTCTTGTACAAGGCGTTTGCCGTATTCGGCGACGGGCGCCTGCCGGCGGCCTACCAGGCAAGCGATGCTGGCGGAGCAGGCGACTTGTTCATGCTGGAAGCGGCAGGGAAATTTCCCACACTTTCCGCATCAGCAAAGGCCATACTGACCCAGTTCTACACCCCGCCCTACATGGCGGGCTCGTGGGCGGCACAGTCCATATCGCCGCAGAGCGCATCCGCCCCCAGCGACTGGGCCTACATCAGCGCAGCCGGCGGCAAGGCGCGCGTTTGGTACAAGAAAGGCAACGCCGCCTTTCAAGCCAAGGCCGGGGTGGTTGCCGGCGCGCTGAATAATGATGTCTGGACGAAAGAAACAACGCTGATGGGCCAACTTCCCATCCTCGACGGCGCCGGCGTGCAGAACTTCGTCGTGTATGACCAATATCGCAACGGCTGGAACGCCGCTTTTGTCCCATTCGGGGGATACGCCGGCATGACTGTGCCGCAAACCTGCTCCCCAACCACCTCCGTTATTTACATCAACCCCAGCCTGCCGAACACCGGCAATTCCTCAACCATCGGAATTGTCGAAACTGTCGCCCACGAGTTCATGCACGCGCTGCAATTTTCTTTCAAGCTGAAGGTCAACCCCTGCGTAGAGTACCAATGGTTGGGCGAGGCGACCGCCACCTGGGTCGAGGACTTTATCTATCCGTCCCATAATACGGAATGGAGGATGGCCCAATCCTATTTGAAGACTACATTCCTGGCGATCAATGACACCACGAACTGGCGCCAGTACGGAGCATACCTGCTGCCTTATTACTTCACCAAGGAATATGCCGATCCCGACGCTGTGCGCCAGGCCTGGGTGACCGCCGAGTACAAGGACAGCCTGGTGTCCTTCCGCTCTCTCGGCGGTTTGAACCCCTTTCAGGTGATTTCTCTGTGGAATAAGAAGCCATTCGATACCTTCTTCAAGGACGAGGAGGGCCTGGATTACACGGTTACACCGTCGATCGATGAAACGCTCAAAGCCGGCAGCGGCTTCAAAGTATATGACTTATGGGATACCCTGCCGGTAGGCGGCATCCGCTTCATGCACTACAAGGTAGACCCCTCCGTGCACACCATCACCTACCTGAACGGCCTGAATACCAAGATCACCGCCGGACCATACAACGAACAGCTTGACAATACGATTTACAAACAGGATTCTGATTATTATGACCAATGGGCCGAGGTGGCGGTCATGGTGAAGTACGCAGGGCATGATGAGCCTTATATCTGGCTTGGTGCTAATAACCGCCTGGATTTTTGCCAGGACTGGCTGAGCCAGAAAGTGAGTGAGATAGTGGTGGTGGCCGCAAACATTGACCTGGATGACCGCACCCACCAGATCACGAGCGCCGGGGAGAAAAGCAAGATCATCGTCTCGTCTGTACCCTGCATCAAGATCCAGGGTACCGCCACCGTCAGGCATAAGTACGGCGGTGAGACGGAAACCCTGACCGGCTCGGGATTGGTTTATATGCCGTATTTCGATCCTTCGCTGGATTATCGCGTCAATCTGCTCGGTGCGGATAGCATCCACATGCGCCTCATCAGCGGCTCTGTGGCGTGGAATATCGGCGGCACGGACCCAAGCGGCTGCACGTATTCCGGGTCGGATAGTTTCACGATCAACGAGGGCAACAACGGCTCGTATATCAATATGTATTTCAGCTTGCTGCCTGGCAGCAAGCACTACCTGGGCTACGAGGGCACGGGCGGCCCGGACAATGGCACCGAGGTAACTTACACGAAGAACTGCCCGGGTTATCCGACAGAAAATCCCACGGAGACAATCGGAAACTTCTTCATGCCGGACGGAACGGTGCCGGTTGGAGCGGACGGAAGGCTAAAGGGCAGCAAGACGGTCAACGAAGGCGGCCAGCTTTCGACGGAATGGGAGTGGAATTTCACGCCGGCGACGCAGTAAAGTTGTCGATTGGGTTTAGTTAATTTTATTGGCGACTTATGGTTTTTGAAAACTTAAAAGGGTAATCAGCGTCTAGGCAAGCCTACTGGCCTCACCCCCGGCCCCTCTCCCAGAACGGTGAAGCACGTTCTGGGAGAGGGGAGGAAAGCAAATCCAGTGCATTTCTCCCCTCTCCTG
>DBMK01000211.1 GCA_002298885.1 Anaerolineaceae bacterium UBA700 | reverse complement strand
CCCTCCCCTTCAGGGGAGGGGCCGGGGGAGAGGTCAAATTAGAGACCAAAAAATCGCACGACATTAATGCGCGGCGATTTCAAATGTATCGATTACTTTCCCATCTATGTCAATCGCCTGGGCGGTGAGGCGGCCGCCGCTGACGTCAATCAGCAGGTAGTGGTAGACCAGGGCGGCGGCCTGCTGGTCCGGCTCGCGCACGTTAAGCGAATACAGCGGCGCGCCGCCGCCGCCAGTGACGATGTAGGTCACGCCGTTCTCCAGCACCCGCTCGTAGCTGTGGATGTGGCCGTTGAAGACCGCAGCCACCTTGTATTTTTCGAACAGGGGCGCCAACTGCTTGCGCAGGTTCACTTCCGAGGGGTCCTCGGCGAACGAGGTGTGCAGCGGGACGTGGAAGGAGACGAAGATCCACTTTCCGGCGGCGCCAGCAAGCTCCTGCTCAAGCCAGGCGCGCTGCTCGGCGCCGGGGGCAAAGGCGCTGGGATCGAAACTATCGGCCTTGAGAACGATGAAGCGGGCGTCGGCATAATCGAAGGCGTACCACAGGCCATTGCCCGGCAGGCGGAAATACTCGAAATAGGGCTGCGCCTGATCCTCGTGGTTGCCCAGGGTGGGGTAAAGGGGGGCAACCTCCAACAGTGGCGCAGCCTGCTTGAAATAGGCGGTCCATTCGGCCTGGCTGGTGCCGTCGTCCACCAGGTCGCCGGTGTGCAGCACCAGGTCGGGCTGGGCGGCGGCGATGCGGGCAGCAATGGCCGAATGGACGGCGGGATTGCTGCGCGTGTCGCCCAACACGGCAAAGCGGAAGGAATCATGGCCCGGGCCGGCGGCGCTGCGGAAGGTGTGCGAGGCTTCGTCCCCGGCGACCTGGTAGGCGTATTGGGTGTAGTCCGCCAGCCCGGTGAGCTGCACAGCGTGGCGCAGGCCGGGCTGGGGCTCCAGGGCCACCTGGTCCAGGGCGGGAGCGCGACCGTAGCGCACCCAGCCGGAGGTGGTTTTGGAGGTATCCCAGAGGACCCAGATGGAACCGGGGGCGGGGGATTGGAGGTAGGGGCCGAGGACGGGAGGGTCGGACGGGGGCAGGGTTGGGGTGGGGGACGCAGTGGGGGAAAGGGTGGAGGTCAGGGTGGGAGAGGCCGGGGTCACAGACCCCGGCAGAGCAGTGGAAAGGGAAGCGGCAGGGGGAATGGAGGTGGCGGTCGCGGCGGGAGAGGCCGGGGTCACAGACCCCGGCAAAGCAGTGGCTAAGGGAGCGGTGGAGGGATAGGCGGCGGGGGGAAGGGCGGGAGCGCCCTGGGCGCAGCCAACAAGAAAGAATAGCAGCAGGCAAATGTGCAAAGTCTTTTTCATAAAAGGCACAGAGAAAACATTTCGTTTATAACAAATAAAGCGTTTTGTCCGGAGAATTGGAGATCATACCCTGACCTCACCCCCCGGCCCCCTCCGCCACAGGCGTGCTCCGCGATCCATGGGATGGAGAGGGGGAGAAGCAACTTTTGGCGAAAGTTACTTTTACTTTCTCACCGCCAGAGCCTGTTCAATATCTTTCACCCGGTGGTAGGCGATGTGACCGGCGAGGTCGTTGGGCCATTCGAGGGGGTGGTCTTTACCGGTGAACCATTCATCGGGGGCGGCGCGCAGGGCAGCGAGCACCTCGGCATGTACCTGGCGGTGCCAGGCGAGGACCTCTTGGGGGGAGCGGTCACGCCAGCGCAAGTAAACCAGGCGGTTGCCATCGGTCCAATTGAGGCCGCGCTCTTCGGGCGGGCGCCACCCGCGACGGATATAGCGGATCACATCGGCTTTCCAGTGGGTAACATGGGCCAGGGCATCCTTCACCGTCCAGGGGTCCTTAGTCTCCGGGCGGGGGAGGGGACGCTGCCAGTCAGCCTCGACGAGGTTGGCGACGAGCCGGTCCAGCAGGTCGAACTCCTGGATGGTACGCTGGATTACTTCTTCACGGGTGTGGCGCATGAGGTTGGAACCCTCCTGAACGGTTCATTTCAAATATACCTTTTGCGCCCAGGCATCCAGGGTGGGCTCGTCCAGGAAGCCGCCGGCGGCGGACGAGACGCCGATCTTGTAGGAAGCGAAGACCATGGCGCGGCTCAGGCTGAGGTAGGGGTCGCCGGTGCGGGCGTAGATGTGCAGGAAGGCGGAAAACAAGGCGTCCCCGGCGCCGATCGAGCTGACCACCGGGCGGGTGAAAACGGCCGGCAGGCGCTCGATGGCGTTGTCGCCGCGCACCGCCAGCAGGGCGCCCTGGGCGCCCAGGCCGATAACCACGATCTCGGCGCCGAAGCGATTCCAAATTCGCCGGGCCCATTCCTCCGGCGAGACCGGCAGGCTTTCGTCGCTCATGAACAACACGCGGGCGGCTTGCATGAAATCACAGTTGTACGGGTCGTCCAGGTCGCTGATGGTGTGCACGTCGGTGGCGATGGGCTGCCCGGCTTTGAGGGCGCACCCCAGCATGGGACGCGAGAAGTTGATGTTGCACAGGGCCAGCCAATCGCAGCCGGCGGCGGCGTTTTCGTAGCGCTCTACAGGGTAAGCGCGCTCCTGGATGTCCTTGAGGTCGGTATAGATCTGGCGCCGGCCCTCCGCGTCGTAGAGAATGACCGACTGGGCGGTGTGCGGCATGGCGTCCAACACGCCGGCGTCCCCGATGCCGTCCGAGGCCAGGGCCGCCCGCACCAGCTTGCCGGAGTAGTCGGCGCCGATCAGGGAGAGGAAGGAGACTTCATCTCCCAGGCCGGTGAGCGCCTTGGATAGGTTATAGCCCACGCCCGAAACGCTGGTGTTGACCCCGAAAAATGGGAAGTTGACCGGGTTGTACCAGATAGGGAACCCGTCCACCCGCAGGGTGGTCTCGATATTGATCAGGCCAGAGACGAGGATTTTCGACATAAGGACTTTTTCCACGAATTACACGATTGGGGACGAATGGAAACGAATTTTTTTTATATTATCCACGAATTGCACTAATGTGAACGAATATTTACGAATTCTTTATTCCTTAAATATAAATTCGTGCCCATTCGTTTAAATTCGTGTAATTGGTGGATTAAGAATGTCTCTCGACATGATTACGAGGTCGGGGCGGAGGTAGAAACCGAGCTGCTCCCAGAATGCCATGCCGGGTTGGTTGTCGGCATAGACGAAGATGTGGCACTTCTGGATGCCGCGCTCGCCCAGGGCAAAGATGCAGCGCTCCACCAGCGCCCGCCCGATGCCCTGGCGGCGGAAACGGGGATCAACGGCCAGGTGGTAGAGGTACCCCCGGCGGCCGTCATCGCCAACCATGGCCGCCCCGGCCAGCTCGCCGCCGGAGCGCGCCACGAACGCCAGCCCCGGGTTACGCTGTAAGAAACGTGCAATCTCGTGGCGGCTGTCGGCGGCGCTCAGGCCAATCCCCTCACACGCCCGCCACAGGGCGTAGACCAGGTCGTAGTCGTCAATTTTCATGGGGTGAATTTCGAAGCTCATGTCATTGGATCCCGTTGATAACCCACAGGCCCTTCTCCTGGACCAGGCTGAAGGTGCGTTCCACCCGCGCCCCGCCCGCCTGTATGGCGGCAATCACCAGCGCCTGGGGCGGGTCCGGCACGACGGACCCGGACAGGACGGTAAACCCGTTGACATCCCCCTGCACCTTCAGCAGCTCGCCGGGCCCGCCCCTGGGCAGTGCGGCGCGCATGGCCTTGCTCAGGTAGCGCTCCATTTCGGGAATGGCATCGGGGTAGGCCTCGACGAAGGCCTGCACCACGTCCACCGGGGAGGCCGGGTAGGCGCCTTCCGGCGCCTGGGTAGGAGCAGCTTGCGAGGCCGCCGGAGCTGGCGCGGTGGGCGGGGGCGACTTGGGGGGCAGGGTTGGCGCGGCGGTGGAGCCCGGCGGGACGGTGTCAGCCAGGGTTGGCTGAGACGCCTGGCTGGGCTGGCGGATGGGGGTGCGCACGGCGGTGGCGCCGTTCTGCTGGAGGTTGCAGGCGGAGAGAGCAGAGGAAAGGAGTAACAATAAAACGATGGCTTTTTTCATGGTAGGCCAATTATAAACCACGGGAGAGCAAGAAATTAAAATGGTGTTTTTAGGCCGCTGGGCGGCCTAAAAACACCATTTTTTATACAGAAACGACAGGGCCTATGGGGCGGTGCTGTTCCAGAACCAGTTGAAGGCGAAGAAGCCGCCAGAGGCGTCCATGCGGATGGCGATGCGCGAGGAACCCTTGAGCGAATCGGGGATGTTGTAGGTGGCGCTGAAGCTGCCGCCGGAGCCCGAGTTGGTGGTGGCCACCACGGTGCCGCCCACGCCGGCCGTGCCGAAGGCGCCCATGCGCACGGTAAAGTCCTTGTTGGCGGGGAAGTTGTTGGTCTTGATGGTCACTTTGCTGTCCTTCTCAACCGAAGAGATCGAGAAGGTGGGGATGCCGACGAAGGCTGGAGGCGGGGTCGTGGAGGTGGAAGTGCTGTTCCAGAACCAGTTGAATGCGAAGAATCCGCCGCTGGTCGAATCCATGCGGATGGCCAGGCGACTTTGGCCCTTGAGCGAATCGGGGATGCTGTAGGTGGCGTCGAAGCTGCCGCCGGAGCCGGAGTTGGTTGTGCCGACCACCACGCCGCCAACACCCAGCGTGCCATATTTGCCGATGCGCACGGTGAAGTCCTTGTTGGCGGGGAAATTGTTGGTGGTGATGCTCACCTTGTCATCGACGACCACGCTGTCGATCGAGAAGGTTGGGATCTTGGTGGAAGGAACGCTCGTCGGAGATGGGGTGGACGTGGGACCGGGGGTTGGGGTGGCGGTGACGGTGCCGGTGTTGTTATCGAACCAGTTGAAGCTGAAGAAGCCCTGGGGGCTGTCCATGCGGATGGCAATGCGGGCGCTGCCCTTGAGCGAAGCGGGGATGTCATAGGTGGCCTGGAACGTGCCGCCGGTGCCCGAATCGGTGGTGCCAACCACCGTGCCGCCGACGCCCAGCGTGCCGAAGGCGCCCATGCGCACGGTAAAGGTCTGGTCGGCCGGGAAGTTGGCCGTCTCAATCGTCACCGAAACGTCCTTGTCCACGCTGACGATATCGAAGGTCGGGATGGTAAAAGCTTTGGCGGACTGCAAAGGCAGGGCAAACAACCCCACCAGCATGACAAATACGAGGGCAACCTGTGTAAAGCGATGCAATTTCATCTCTATCCTCCTTTTGAAATCCATAAACCTTTCTTACTAACGTACAGCGCAGGCACATCCTTATTTAAGCAACAATTTATTAAGTGGAGTGCCATTTTTGATAATCCCTATCAAATTATTTTACAATGTTCGCGTGAGGGATACAATATGGCAATTTACATGCCAGTCATTTGAGCCGCAGAGCGGGGGCGGGGAACTCAACGGAAGGGCGTGATGGGCGCCCCGCGCCCCAGCAATGCGGCAACTTGCCTCCAGTTTGTTTATGGCCGGGCGATGTATGGGTCCAGCCAGAAGACCACATCGTCGGTCGAAGAGCCGTCGTTATTGACCACCTTGAGCACGAAGGCGACTTTCTTGCCCACAAAGGAGGCCAGGTCGATGTCGATGCGCACGAAGTTCGTGTCGTAGGTCTGGGTCCAGGTCTTGAAATTCTGGTCGGCGCCGCCATCCACGCTGTAGTTGAGCATGAACATGACGTTGCCCTTCTTGTAACCATCCATGAAGCCGGTCAGCGCCTTGAAGTGATCGCCAGTCTTGATGGTAGTGGCGGGGAAGCGCCCCGAGATCTCGCCGCCGGTTCCATTGCTGGGCACCATGATGATGGTGGGCTGATCATCGACGTAACCGCCGGCCAGCTTGGGGGTCTTGCTGAAGGTGACCGAGCCGTTGGCAAAATCGTAGGAGCTGCTGGGGCAGGGCACCGTGCCAGTAGAGGATTTCCAGACGGCGCTGCAGTACTGGTTGGCGATGTGCAGGTCGGTCAGGGAGGCGCTCTTCACGCTGATCTTGACATAAAACTTGGTGCCGCCGCCGAACCCGGTGCCGAACAGGGTGCCGGTATTGGTCTCGATCTGGTAGTAACCGGCATAATCGCCAGTGGAGGACGGGGCCACCAGGTTGATCGAAAGGTCAATCGTATCGCCCGGCTCCACGTCTTTGGGGAAGCTGACCGTCGCCGGCCCGCTCATTGCATCGCCGGAGGAGAAAACCAGCGAATACTTGGTGGTCCAGGTGCAGGTGCCCTTATTCATCAAGCGCCAGGTTTTGGTGAAAGCAGCCCCGGGAGTAAGGGTGGTGCCGTCCGGAATGGTGACGTCCTTAACGAAGCTGGCCCATAAACAGGGGGTCTCCGGGGTGGGCGTGTAGGGCACGGGGGTCTTGGTCGGCGTCGAAGTGGGCAGGGAGACCACAGTATTGGTGGGGATGGGCGTCGAGGTGGCCGGGCGAGTGGTGGCGGTGACGACCGGCGGCTGGCCTGTTGGCGGCTGAGAGGTGAGCACTGCGACCATGGATTCGAGGGCAGATAGAGTCTGGCGGGCGGTGACAGTGCCAGCGGCATAAGTCTGGACCATGTTCTCGTCGATAGTCGGGACTGCGGCATTGTCGATCAGCGAGCAGCCCGTCATGACCAACAGCATACTTACCAGAGCAAAGTAAAAAAATAAATTCCTTTTCATCTTCAATTCTCCTTCATTGCATTCGTGAGAAAGTTTTAACCTTACTCACACAATTCTAGACGAATCTGGCCGGATAAAGTTCCCGAGTGATTAAAAAACCCCCTCGTCCACGCGGAACGAGGGGGCAACGAGGAGAGAGGGGAGGCTCCTCGTTCAGGATGGCGGGGAAAGGACGCTCACTGCGCCGTGATACGTGGAGCCAGCCAAATTGCAACGTCGTCCAGGCTGCTCCCATTTTTGTTTTCAACGATCAAAATTAACTGGGCGCGCTTCCCGTTCAAGAAACTCAGGTCAATGTCCACCGGGGTCAACTGCCCGTTGTAACTCTCGTCCCACTGCTTGATATTGCTCTCGTCGCTCGAGCCCTCCAGCCGGTATTTGACCCGGAAGGAGACGGAGCACTTGGGGGTTTTATCGGTACAGCCGGTGAGGGCTTTAAAATGGACCCCGGTATGCAGCTTGAAGGGCGGGAAAGTAGCCGAGATGTAACCATTAGGGCCGTCGCTGGGGATAACGACCAGGCCCGGCTCGTTATCGACCGAGCCGCCCTCCAGCGTGGGGGCTTTCGACACCGTCACCGTGCCGTTGTTGAAATCGACCTTGGGCGAGGGACAGGTTACGGAGCCGGTCGAGCTCTTCCAAACCGCCTCGCAGTAGCTGGCGGTGAGATCCGGGTTTTCGAGCTCGAAGGAGCCGACGTTGATGCGCACCCAGAAGCCTTTGTCGTGAGCCGGGCCGGTGCCGAACTGCTGTCCGGCGGCGTTGCGCAGCTTCCACCAGCCGATGTAGTTGCCAGGGTTCTTGAGCGCAACCAGGTTCACCGAGATGTCGGTCGTTTCGCCGGGCAAAACATCCCGCGCCAGTTTATATTCGAGGGTGGCGGTCATGGAGGTGCCGGCGCTGAAGACGACGGAATAACTGCTGGTCCAGGTGCAGGTGCCGATATTCTTCAAGCGCCAGGTCTTGGTGAAGCCGGCCTCGGCGGAGATGACGGTGTTATCGGGGATGGTCACGTCCGACACAAAATCGGCTGCATCGCAGGCGACCAACGGGGTGGGCGTTGCGGTGACCGGGGTTGCGCTGGGCAGGGGCGTATTGGACGGCTGGGGGGTGGAGGAGGGGCGCAGGGTGGGCGTGTCCTGCGGGGTCTGGGTGGGGGCAGCGGTGGGGGTTACGGCGAGCAGCGTCTCGAGGGCGGCGGCGGTAGCGCGGTCGGCGGTCTGGATGGTGCCATCCACGCCCGGGGTAGGCGAAGCCGTGGCGGCCTGGCAGGCCGCCAGGGCCAGGGAAATCAACAATAAAGCCCGAATAAATTTCTTCATCCGCTCTCCCCACCAAAAAATAATTGGGTTATGCCAGGGCGGCGTTCTCCCCCACAATACACCCAGAGATCGATAAACCAGCTTGAATATATTATAGAGGAAATTTTAAGAAATGTGTGACCGATTCTGGCGGCCGGCGGTACTAGGGAAAGGACTTCCGAAGTCTGGCAGACTTCGGAAGTCTCATCGTCTCCTGGCCCGAGAACCGCTGCGAGGACGCAGCGGGGAGCGACAGCTCAGACCTGCATCCCGCAGGCCGGTGGGGGGAGAGCGCAACTTGAGCCGGAGGGTCTCATTTAAGGTATAATCTAGGGTAGGTAAAAAAAGGTAAATCTGCACCAGATTGGTATCGGCTCGTGGCCCGCACCCGCTCCGTTGAGGATCTATCGGTTGAAGAACTGCGTAGGCTGCTGGTTGAAAAACGGCGAGCCGGGCGCCAGGCGCGGCTGGAGCACTTCCGGCGCACAGGGCGCATGGTGGTCGTCGAACCGGTGCCCTCGGCAACGGGGCTGGAAGACGTGCACGGCGACCTGCTGGAAGAGACCATCCTGCAGCCGGCCAGCCGGCCGAAGAGCCGCACCAAGGTGTGGATCGACCGACTGCTGCTGGTAGTGGAAATTGCGGCGGTGGCCGGGCTGGTGCTGATCTTCCTGAGCGGGTTCAACCTGCTGAGCACCTTAAATCAAGAGGCGTCCACCTCGCTGCTGCAGCCCACCCTCACCCCCACGGCGCTGATCCAGGCGGTGGTACTGCCCGGCGGGCACACCCCGCCCAACGTCCCGGGCGGCGGACAGCCCAACGCCGCCGAAATCCCCGAGCACCTGCGGCCGCTGGCCACGTCGCTGGCCAACCTGCCGCTGCCCACCGCTGGCCCGCAGCAGGCAGTGCGCATCCAGCTCCCGTCGATCAAGATCGACGGCCCGGTGGTGCAGGGCGACGGCGACGAGCAGCTCAAGAAAGGCGTTGGCCAGCACGTTGGCACACCCAACCCGGGCCAAAAGGGCAACGTCGTCCTTTCGGCGCACAACGATATCTTTGGCGAGATGTTCCGCGACCTGGACAAGCTGAAACCCGGCGATGCGGTGATCCTGTTCTCGAGCCAGCGCAGCTACACCTACATCGTGCGCCAGACGCAGATCGTAGAAAAGACGCAGGTGGACGTGATGAATCAGACGCCTGAGGCGATCGTCACCCTCATCTCTTGCTACCCGTACATGGTGGATAACAAGCGCATCGTGGTAACGGCGTACTTGCAGGACCAACCCTAGGAATAACGCGATGCGCAGGTCAACCGGTCGCCGGCAGGCGCCCTGAGAACCAGCGGCATGCGATTAAAACGTATCGAAGAATAAGGAGCAGTATATGGCAAAGAAACAAAAACGACGCGTTTCGGCTGCGGCAGCCACCGAAGCCACCCCCTCTCTGGCCGTCGAGCGGCCGGCAGCCGGAAGCCCGGTGCGCGCCTCCTATACCCAGGAATTCAACCCGGATTATTCGCACGTTACAAGTGACCTGAAGCGAATCGGGATTATGGCAGGCAGTTTCCTGGCAGTGCTGGTGGTATTATCCTTCTTTTTGCGCTAGAACCTTTATAAGGCCTTGGTGCGGAGTTTTTCAGCCGCGTTTTGAGCGCAAGAAACCCTCAAAACGCTTCGGCGAACGATTCCGGACCGGCAACCAATTCAACCTGCTCAAAAGGAGTATGCTATGTCACCCATGTTTGTTCCAGGCCCTGTAGACGTGGCTCCCGAAGTCCTGGCGGCGCAAGCCAAGCCGATGATGCCGCACCGCAGCAAGGATTTCGAAGCCATCTTCCAGCGCACGGCCGAAAAGGCCCAAAAGCTGTTCTATACCCAGTACCGTGTCTTCCAGGGCACCCATTCCGGTTCCGGAATGCAGGAAGCCGCCATCCGAAACTTCGTTGAAAATACGGTGCTGGCCTGCGTGAACGGCGCATTTGCCGAGCGCTGGTGCGAGGTTGCTTCTACCAACGGCAAGCAGGTTGACCGCCTGGAGGTCTCGTGGGGGGACGTAGTGAAACCCGAAGTGCTGGCGGATTACTTGCAGAAGAAGCATTACGAGGCAGTGACCATCGTGCACAACGAAACTTCAACCGGGGCCGAGAATCCCCTGGCGGCGCTGTGCGACGTGGTGCACCAGGTGAGCCCGGACACGCTGATCATGGTCGACGCGGTCTCGTCGCTGGGCGGGGTCAAGATTGAAATGGACGCCCTGGGGATCGATTTCCTGCTGACCTCTTCGCAGAAATGCCTGGCCCTGCCACCGGGCCTGAGCCTGGCCAGCGCCAGCGACCGGGCGATGAAGAAAGCCGAAACGGTGAGCAACCGCGGCTGGTATTTCGACCTGCTGCGCATGGAGAAACACCGCCTCAAGGACTCGACGCCCATGACGCCGGTGATGCCGCTGATCTTCGCCCTGGACCTGCAGCTCGACCGCATCTTCGCCGAGGGGCTGGAGAACCGCTTCGCCCGCCACACTGCCATGTCCAAATGCATCCAGAGCTGGGCCATTTCACACGGCATGAACCCGGTGACCCCCGAGCCTTACCGCTCGAAGACGGTCTCGACGATCCAAAACAGCAAGGGCTGGGACATCTCCGCCTTGAACAAGTTCCTGGTGCAGCGCGGCATGCGCATCGCCAATGGTTACGGCATCCTCAAGGATAAGACGTACCGCATCGCCACGATGGGCGAGACGAACATGGCCGACTGCGAAAACCTGATCGCGGCGCTCGAAGAGTTCATGAAGCAGTAGTTCTTACTGGACGTAAAAAGGGCATCCTCCTGCGGAGGGTGCCTTTTTTTTACGTCCAGAAATAAACAAATGATTCCCTGGCTGGGTTTAAGGGAACAAATCAAACCTTGTCGACGTATAAAGCATTGCTCGAAAAAGCCAACAAAACCAGAAAAGAAGGAAATACCATGAACAACCGCGGATTGATCCGCCACTCGTTACCCACATTGTTGATTGCCTGCGCAATCCTCCCAATGCTGCTCTCGGCCTGCCAGCCGGCGAGCGTTGCCACCGGCCTGCCGACGGCGACCGCCCTGCCGCCTGCGACTACCCAAACCCCGGTCCAGCCCACCCAACCCACTGCGAGCGATTCGGGTGACTTGACCCTGGACCTCACGGGCGTGGCCAAGGGCCAGGCCGTCGAAACGGTTGGGGCAGTGGAGTCCCTGGGGGATAAATTTTGGACGCAGGTGATGCCGCAGCACCGCCGCATAACCCTGCAGGGCTACCCGGACAACAGCCATTACATGCAGCCGCAGGTTTTCGTCTACCCGGCGGCGGACCTGGCGAAGCACAGCCAGGTTGCCGGCCAGGCAGCCACGGACCTGCAGAAGCTACTTCAGGATAAAAAGCAGGGTGAAGACCTGCCCTTCCTGCCGCTGATCAACGCGGCGCAGGTGATGCACACCCAGGTGGAGTATCTTGATTTCAAGAACGGCAAAGGCGTGCGCTACCTGACCTTCTACAGCCAGGGCATCATGATGATCACCAATGCCGACCTGTTCTACACTTTCCAGGGCCTGACCAGCGACGGTAAATATTACGTCGCGGCCGTGCTGCCAGTGTCTCATGCGGAACTGCCGGCCACCGAACAGGTCAGCACGGTGACGGGACCTGAATATCGCGCCTACATTTCGAAGACAACCGAATGGCTGGGCCAGCAGGCCGCCAGCAGTCTCACGCCAGACCTGGCGAAGCTGGATGCGATGGTCAAGTCAATCGAGGTGAAATAAAACTTTAGAATCAAAAGGGGTTCGGGGCGCAAAGCGTCCCGAACCCCTTTTGATTCTAAAGCTAAATAGCGAAAAGAGATTCGGGCAAACCTTTGACGCCGGGGTGGAC
>DBMK01000118.1 GCA_002298885.1 Anaerolineaceae bacterium UBA700 | reverse complement strand
TCGCCCAAAAACTCGGAATTAAATTTGCTCCCCTCCCCTTCAGGGGAGGGGCCGGGGGAGAGGTCCAGTCAAAGGCTAGCAAAACCGGGTGGCAACCTGGATTAAATGCAAAGGGTTGCCTCAAGTGGCAGACTATGAGGCAACCCCGGTTAAAAATCGAATTATTCGATCGTTCGGATAGGACGATCGGGCAGGTTTACGAAAAAGACCTGCTGTTTATTAAAATGAGCCACTCGCCCGGCGCGCTTCAGCACGTCCAGCTCGTTATCATCAACCTGATGGCTGATCTCGTTCTGCGGGCTGTGAAAAAATTCTCCCGAATCGAGATCCTGGAACAATCCATCACCCCAATCCAGTACGATTCTGCCATCCTCAAAAACCAGGACGAACTCGCGCCTGAACGGTGTCCCAGAAGACATTAAACCCTCAGATCTGACTTGGAACCTTTAAACGGCGACTGCTTGCGCTTCGTTGTACTGAGACAGCACAGCAGCGAAATTGGTCTTGCGCAGCCGGTCGACCATCTCGGCCTGGGTATCGCACCACAATGGGCGCAGGGCGCAGCTGCTGCCGAAGGGGCAGGCTTCCTCGTCCTGGCTGCACTCATTGAGCATCAACGGGCCATCGATAGCCTCCACGACCTCGAGCACTGAGATGGCCTCGGGCGGCCGGGCCAGGGATACACCACCGCGCGCGCCGCGCGAGGTATGGATCAGGCCTGCAATGGAAAGTTGGGAAATGATCTTGGCCAAGAAACTTGGCGGGATGCGCTGCACATCGGCTATCTGGCTGGTGGCGGCTCGTTGAGCGGGCTCGAGTTGGGCCAGGTAGATCATTGCGCGCAGGGCATAGTCGGCTTGTCTGGTGATTTGCATGGTAGCGATCCTCTAATCAGAAATAAGGGTAAAAATAGTCCTCTTATGAATAGTTTATTGTGAAATGGCGCACGGTTCAAGTGACATGCGTCATTTGTCAATTATGACCTTTTACGTAATAAAAAGCGGTTAAGGTATAATCTCCGGTATGCCCCCTTTTCATTTCTATTTGCCCATCCAGGTGCGATACGGCGACCTGGACCCGCAGTGGCACGTCAACAATGCCCACACACTGACCTTTCTGGAGCAGGGGCGCTTCGCGTACCTGCGCCGCCTCGACCTTTGGGACGGCCAATCCTTTCTGGACCTGCCGATGATCGTGGCCGACGTGCACGTCAGCTACCTGGCGCCGATCTATTTCGAGCAGGAACTGCGGGTGGGCGTGCGCGTCAGCCGCATCGGGAATAAGAGCATCACTTTCGAATACCAGATCGAGGATACGCGCAGCGGCCAGGCGACCACCCGCGCCGAAACGGTGATGGTGTATTACGATTACCGCACCCACACCAGCGCCCCCGTTTCCGCCGAATGGCGCGAAAAGATTTCCGCCTTCGAAGGCGTTACATTCTAACCATGGGAGCTTTTTTCACCACACACCTGCCCTGNNCCAGGGCAGGTGTGTGGTGAAATCTACTAAAAGAGGAATTTGAATGAATCTTCCAGCAATTGATACCCAATATTTGCTCGAGTTTTTGGTGAAGCTGCTCAATACGCCGAGCCCAACGGGGTATACGGAGGCGGCGATTGGGTTGGTGGAGGAGACCCTGCGCGGGTTCCCCGAGCTGACCTTGAGCCGCACGCACAAGGGCGCGCTGCTGGCAACCTGGCCCGGCCAGCGCTCGGACGCGCCGCGCGCCCTGACCGCCCACGTCGATACGCTGGGCGCAATGGTCAAGGAGATCAAGCCCAACGGCCGGCTCAAGCTGACCAAAATCGGCGGCTTCGCCTGGAACACGGTCGAGGGTGAGGGCTGCACGGTCTTCACCAGCGGCGGGCGGCGGCTGCGCGGCTCGTTCCTGCTGGCCAAAGCCTCGACTCACGTCTACGGCAATCAAGTGAGCGAGCTGAAGCGCGAGGACGACCACATGGAGGTCCGCCTGGACGAACGCACCGCCTCCCCCGTAGAAACGCTGGCGCTGGGGGTGCAGGTGGGCGATTTCGTGGCCTTCGACCCGCGGGTCGAGCTGACCAACGGGTTCGTGCGCTCGCGCCACCTGGACGACAAGGCCTGCGCCGCCTGCCTGGTGGCGGCGATCAAGGCCCTGCACGACGCCGGCCTGCAGCCGCAGCAGACGGCGCATTTCCTGTTCAGCAATTTCGAAGAGGTTGGGCACGGGGCCTCTGCCGGCATCCCGGCGGAAACGGCTGAGCTGGTGGCTGTGGACATGGCCGCCGTGGGCAAGGGCCAGGCCTCGGACGAGTTCCACGCCTCGATCTGTGTGAAGGACGGGGGCGGGCCGTACCATCACGGGCTCAGCCGGCGCCTGCGCGCTCTGGCCGACGACGCCTGCATCCCCTACAAGGTGGATATCTACACCTATTATGGCTCGGACGGCAGCGCCTACCTGCGAGCCGGCGGCGACGTTGCTGTGGCCCTGATCGGCCCCGGCGTCGACGCCTCGCACAACTACGAGCGCACCCACACCGACGCGCTGGCAGCGACGACGCAGTGGGTGGAAGCGTATTTAGTTCACAGTTCTTAAGTTCACAGTTTACAGTGAAAACATAATCCACGAATTACACGAATGGAAACGAATGAACGCGGATTTTGTTTTACTATTTTATTCGTGCTCATTCGTTCTCATTCGTGAAATTCGCGGATAGGTCTTTCACTGTAAACTGTGAACTGTGAACTGTATACTGTAAACTGAGGAAAAATGTTGCTCCAAATCGGTCTCGAAAATAATATCGAAGGGCGGTCGATGGCCTGGGCGCTGGATTTTCCGGGGTGCTTCGCCTACGGCAAGGACGGCTCGGAAGCGATTCTGAGCGCGCCGCGGGCCTTCCTGGCCTACCGCGATTGGATCGCCCGCCACAGCGAAGCCTCCTGGCTGGCGGACCTGGGCGATTTCGACGTGCGCCTGGTGGAAACGTTCGACTGCTACGGGATCAACGAGGCGTTCGAGCCAGTGCCGCCCAGCCGGGATAACGAAATCAATGCCTTCTTCCGCCACGATTGGAAGCCGCTGACCGCAGAGGACGTGCGCCGCGGACTGCTACTGCTGGAGTGGAGCCGGGCCGACCTGCTGGCGGTGCTCGCCGGGCTGACGTCCGAGGAGCTCAACCGGGAGCGCCCCGGCGAGCGCTGGCCGATCAACGGCATCCTCAACCACCTCGGCGGGGCGGAATGGTGGTACCTTGACCAATTAAACCTGGCGGGAATGGAACGCGCCGCGCTGAGCAAGGTGCCTGCCGAGCGCCTTGCCATGGTGCGCGCCAGGCTGAGGGAGGCGCTGCCGGGCCTGGTCGGGTCAAAGCTGGTCGTGGGCAAGGAAGGGGAGTTCTGGAGCCCGCGCAAGCTGCTGCGCCGCGCCGTATGGCACGAGCTCGACCACGTGGAACACATTCGTAAACTGGTTAAATAGAACTGTTTTTTCACCACAGAGACACAGAGGACACTGAGAAAACCTGTTAAAGCTCGAAGGGGGTCTGCGACCCCCGTATTGCGCCAGCAGCCTTCCCTGCAAACACGGCGGTCACAGACCGCCTGTGAGCGTGTTATATTTAAATGCTCTGAGGGGGTCTGCGACCCCGTATTGCACCAGCAGTCTTCCCTGCAGACACGGCGGTCGCAGACCGCCTGCGAGCGTTTTTTTTATAAATGCTCTGAGGGGGTCTGTGACCCCCCGTATTGCGCCAGTAGCCTTCCTTGCAGACACGGCGGTCACAGACCGCCTGCGAGCTATGACATACAAAAAAATCCCCCCAAAAACTGGGGGGAAAGGGTGAAATTTGATATTGCGCGAGTTTAAGTATCCCGGCCGGGGCGAGGGGCCAGGTGGGTCACGGCGATGTTCACATCCTTGCCGGAACGAGCATGCTTAGTGATGCTCCTGCAGTCCGGTCAGGCTGAGGGCAACAAACGTTACCAACATCAATACGATTACGATATAGATAAAGATTGACATTTCGACCTCCTCTTCCAACAGGCCGGGGCGTCGACCTGCTGCTTCTCCAAACCCATGCAGAGATTATGTTCTATTCTGTTATAACCCCTGCAGACCTAAAAAGATGTCCTCTATACAACTACTATCGCGCCTTTTTTTCTTCGCGGCAGATTACAGATGTGTAAGCAGACAATCAGTTTCAAATTTTTTAAGTTACCGTTTTTTTTAGTTTACAGTTCACAGTTTACAGTAACGAAATAACTTTTTACTGACGACGGACCACTGACAACTAACGACAGAAAACTGTACACTGTAAACTTCTCTACTTCTACTTATATATACGCTGAACCCCCAAAAAAGTTCCGCGAATCGAAATCCTTTACATTCTTCCCCTCATAGGGTATCCTTAGGGCGCGTCCGGGTGGGTCCGGCGCGGCAGAAACCCCCGAACCCCGCCAGATCCGAGAGGAAGCAACGGTAAGGAGGCCCTTCTGGGCGCCGCCGGTAAACCTGCCCGGACCAACTTTTACCCGGGACATGGATGGATACACCCCCTGTTTGTAATTACGAAAATTCAGATTACCAGGCTTCTTTCTGGGAGCAAGGCGGCCGCGCTTACGAAGACGCCGTGGAAGCGGTAGCGCTGCGTCGCCTGCTGCCGCCCCAGGGCGGAAGCCTGCTGCTGGAGCTGGGCGCCGGCGCCGGGCGTAACACGCCGCGCTACAGCATGTACCAGCGCGTGGCACTGCTGGACTACTCGCGCACCCAGCTCGAGCAGGCCCGCCAGCGCCTGGGCGAAAACGAGCGCTTCGTCTACGTTGCGGCGGACATCTACCGCCTGCCGTTCGCCTGCGGCCTGTTCGACGGGGCGACCATGATCCGCACCCTGCACCACATGGCCGACGCCCGAAGGGCGCTGGACCAGGTGCGCCTGGCGCTGCAGCCCGGGGCGGCGTTTATCCTCGAATTTGCCAACAAGAAGAACTTTAAATCCATCTGGCGCTACATTCTGCGCCGGCAGAGTTGGAGCCCGTTTTCGCCCGAGCCGATTGAGTTCGCCCCGCTCAATTTCGACTTCCACCCGGCCACGGTGCGCGCCTGGCTCAACCAGGCCGGTTTTGCCGTGGAGCGCCAGCTCACCGTTTCGCACTTCCGCATCGGCTGGATGAAGCGCCGCCTGCCCCTGGGGCTGCTGGTGGCGATGGATTCGCTGGCCCAGCTCAGCGGAGACTGGTGGCAGTACAGCCCGAGCGTGTTCGTCAAGACCCACTCTGTGGGCGACACCCCCTGCGCCCCCGAGGGCGGCTTCTTCCGCTGCCCGGCCTGCGGCGCACCCCTCTCCAACACCCCGCCCCAGATCACCTGCCCCGCCTGCGGCAAGACCTACCCGGTCGAAGGCGGCATCTACGATTTCAGGATAAGATAAGTAACGAGTTATGAGCTACGAGTGATGGGGATGCAAACCCATAACCGGTAAATCGTAACCCATTACTT
>DBMK01000228.1 GCA_002298885.1 Anaerolineaceae bacterium UBA700 | reverse complement strand
AAAGAGCCAAACTCCAGGGCGCTGCTTTTTGGACTAATGTGGCCTGCTAATTTGGCGCCAGTCCACGCGGACCGGCTGCTTGACCGGTTTCAGAGGACGGCCGAGCAGGCTGGCAGTCGTGACTAAACTTAACCCCATCAAGCCCAGGACAATGATAAACGGATTGTTAGCCAGAAAGGTGAAAATGTCCATCGCTGCCTCCTAATTTAATATACGCAGGAGTACCGTAATTGGTTTCCCGATTGATATTTTTCCCTATGATTTGTTCTAACTCTTTACCCTGGACAGGATGACCACCGAAAGGAAAAACAGGGCAGCGTAAATCGCAAAAACCACCAGGTAGCCCGAGCCGGGATTCAGCTTGTTGAAGGAATCGATCATCGGGCCGCCGATGCCGGTGGCAACAATCCCGGCGCCCGCTCCGGCCAGGTTTGAAATTCCCAGAAATTTACCGGCCTCCTTGGGCGGCACCAGGCTTGTGCCCAGCGCCCAGTTGGAAGCCATGAAAAGGCCGGCGCCAAGGCCGACGATGCTTCCAGCGACGTAGACCATGGGCATGGTGCGAGCGAACAGGATGACGATGCCGCCGATGCCGGCGATCACTCCGGCGATGGCGATCATCCGTTTGCGCCCAACCCGGTCGGAGATGTAGCCTCCGACCAGTGAAGCGATGACCAGGAAGACGCCGATGGCTGCCAGCAGAAAGGCGCTCTGCTTGGCGGCATCTTCCAGCTTGAGCACGTCGCGCAGGTAATTCTGGGCGAAATCGCGTACTCCGGTTACGGCGGCCAGGAACAGCAGGCGGTTGACGACCCACCAGATGAACGCCTTTTGCTGCGAGGCTTCGGCGCCGATGCCGATGCGGGCGCCTGAATAGACGCCCAGGAATATGGCGCCGGCCATCCCGGCCAGCCCTGCCAGGCCGACAACGGCCACCTGGACGGCCTGGGCAGCGCCGGCCTGGACGAGTTGGGCGCTGCAAAACTGAACCAGCCAGACTGCGGCCTGGGTAATGGCCACGAAGATGACCATCAGCGCCACCAGTCGCAGCACCGGCTCGCGCAGGCTGGTGGTCGCTGGCTCGCGGTTGGGGGTCTCATGGACAAAGAAGATCGTTATCAGCATCGTGATCAGAAATCCCGCCATGAGAATCCCCACCGTCAGCCAGATTTGGCCCGAATTGACCAGCGGACCGATCACAATCAAGAGCAGGATCGGCAGGACTTCAAAAGAGGACTTGATCCCAGATGAGATGCCCCGCTGTGACTCGGGCACCAGGTCGGGGATCAGTCCTTGCAGGGGCCCGTGGCCGATGTTTGAGGAAATCTGCATCAGAGTGCTGCCAGTGAAGAGGACGGCAAATGCGGTCGAGACCGCAAACGCGCCCTGGAAAAATGGATCGGCAGGCGAATTCATGAAGAGGGTGGAGGCGCCAATCATGGCCAGGCAGGCCACGTTGAGGATGGCGCTGACGAAGATGAACGGGCGCCGTTTACCCCAGCGAGACGTGCTGCGGTCAGAAAGGTAACCCGCCAGCGGCTGGACCAGCATGGCAACCGCCAACCCGACAACGCGGATCGTGGCCAGGTAGGTGTTCTTGTAGTCCGCCGGCATGAACATCACAATCAGGAACGGGACCAGGATCGGCGTGGCGCCGGAGGAGATGTTGATGCCTAACCAGTAGGCATTGATGGCAATATGAGAATACCAGGGCAGTTTACGCTCCACGAATCCCTCCCAAAAAAGGAATTTTAAATCCGGCGTTTCATTTTAAATTGAGGATACGCTCTGACCTCACCCCCCAACCCCCTCTCCATTCCATGGAGAGGGGGAGGAGCTACATTTCCTACCTTGAGATTACGTCACATTCTACATTCACAGCGCGCTCCCTTCTCCATTCCATGGAGAGGGGTCGGTGGTGAGGTCAGGTTTTGACCCTCGAATCGTACTCTAATCGATTACATAGTAAGGGTAATAACCCCAGGCCTGATCTTACGTATCAATTCAAGGCTTTTCTTAGCTTCTTCTACGGACAGCTCGAAAATGACCGGCCCGTTCCACCCGGCCTCGGAAAGGCGGTCCAGCAGACGGGCTGTGTCGAGGTCGCCAGCGCCGAGCGGCTGGTGGTCCTTGCCGTAACCAATCCTGCGTTCCGGTCCCTGCCAGGGGGCGTCGTGCAGGTGAATCTCCCCCAGGCGCGGCAGAACGGTCTCCAGCACGTCGAAAAGCTGCACCGGTCCGGAGAACCCGGTCAGGACGTGCCCGACGTCCAGACACATGGAGGTGTCCAATTCCTGGGCAATCTCGAAGGTCATTTCGAAGGGGAATTCGATCGTTTCAATCGCCAGCTTGTGCGGCGGCAAGCCGGTTTCGGCCAGCAGCGCCTGGATGGTCTGCCTGGCGTTGGCCTGGAACTGGTGCAGGATGAGTCCTTTGCCGGCGCCCGGCAGGCGCATCTGGTAAAATTCGGCCGCCAGGGCGCCGGTGGAATGCAGGACGTACATTTCGATGTCGAGCGGCAGGGTGGCCTTGACAGCGTCGACCAGGGCGCGCAGGCTGCCCAGGCGCACCGGCTGCAGCAGGGTCGAAGGCTCAACCGACCACAGGGGAAGGTGCATGGTGTAGGTCAACCCCAGCTCTTGCTTGAGCGCGGCCAGTTTCTCGATGCTCGCCGGGGAGTAGGACTGTGGGAAGAAGAGCGTCAAATCGCCGCCCAGCTCGATCAGCTTGAAGCCCTGGCCGTGCAGCATGCGCACCAACCCGGCGTGGTCGAAGCCCATCACGAAATCCAGCGGATTTTTCAACGCCTCCGCCGGGGGGATGAGGGCGGCAGTCTGCATTGCCATGATTCCGAAGCGCAAAGGAACCTCCTTTTTTGAAATGCCCAATTGTTGCACCGAAATCAACTGGGCTAAATTATCATAATTTACCAAATTGAAGTGACGACTTTAGTCGTTTTCTGGCAGGTCAGTCGTTCCTTATGGGGTGAAACGACTAAAGTCGTCACTACAATTTAAGAATTATATATCCTCAATAGGATTGACACATGTCTTATAATTGGGTCATCTGCGAACATAAATCAAGAGGGAGAACCAATGGAACCTTCTGAACATCGCTACGAAAAGATGCTTTACAATCGCTGCGGGCGCAGCGGGCTCAAGCTGCCAGCGATTGTGCTGGGCCTGTGGCACAATTTTGGCGGCGTAGACCTGATGGAGACGCAGCGCGCCACCATCCGCCGGGCCTTCGACCTGGGGATCACCCACTTCGACCTGGCCAATAACTACGGCCCGCCCTACGGGTCGGCGGAGGAGAATTTTGGCCGGATTCTGAAAAAGGATCTGGCCGGATACCGCGACGAGCTGGTCATATCCACTAAAGCCGGTTTCGACATGTGGCCCGGCCCGTATGGCGAATGGGGCTCGCGCAAGTATCTGATCGCCAGCCTGGACCAGAGCTTGAAGCGCATAGGCCTGGATTACGTGGATATATTCTATTCGCACCGCCCCGACCCTGATACGCCTTTCGAGGAGACGATGGGAGCCCTGGACTATGCCGTGCGCAGCGGGCGCGCGCTGTACGTTGGAATTTCGAACTACACCGCCGAGCAGTCCAGCCGGGCGATTAAAATCCTGCGCCAATTGGGCACGCCGTGCCTGATCCACCAACCGCGCTATAACATGTTCGACCGCTGGATCGAAAACGGACTGTTGGACGTGCTGGCCCAGGAAGGAGTTGGGTGCATCGCTTATTCGCCCCTGGCTCAGGGACTGCTGACAGACCGCTACCTCGAGGGCATCCCGCAGGGCTCGCGCGCCTCTCGGCCGCAGCCTTTCTTACGCCCGGAGCACGTGACCGAGGAAAAACTTTCTCAGGTGCGCAAGTTGAACGCCCTGGCCCAGCGGCGCGGGCAGACGATGGCCCAGCTCGCCCTGGCCTGGATCCTGCGCCACCCAGGCATGACTTCGGCCCTGATCGGCGCCAGCCGTCCCGGCCAGGTTGAGGACGCGGTGGCCGCATTGGACAATCTGAAATTCAGCTCTGCCGAATTGGAAGAGATCGAGACAATTTTAAAGGACTGATAATCGAAGAATTAAAAATGCGCCGGCTTGACCGGCGCATTTTTATACCATGGATAATCAGATCCGGTATATTCCGCCGGAAACCGGGGGTAATTCGAGCTTCCAGCATTCCCCGTTACGCTTGAGAGCATCCTCAGGGCCGTAGTGGGCCGCAGCAGCTTTTACGCCCAGGCTGCCGGGCAGCTCGACCGAGACGGCGGCATCGGATGGGTTGATAGCGACCAGGAATCGCTCCTCGCCGAGCGTGCGCAGGTAAACGAACGGGCAGCGTCCGGGTTCGGCGTAGATAACTTCGAATCCGCTGCCTGCATGCAGAGCCGGGTGGGCCTTGCGCAGCGCCGCAAGCCTGCGCACCGTGTTGAGCAGCGAATCGGGCTGTGCCGCCTGCTGCTCGACAGTCGGCCGGTCAGGCTGCGGGTCGACGGGAAGATACAGCCGGTCTGCGGGAGCGGTCGAAAAACCGGCGTTGGCCGTGCTGTTCCACTGCATAGGGGTGCGGATGCCGGTGCGGTCGTAGGCGCCTTCGACGGAGGCCAGCCCTCTCACTGTGCGCATGCCGATTTCATCACCGTAATAGATAAACGGCACGCCTGGCATGGTTAACTGCATGAGGTACACCAGCTTCAGATCATCCGGGTCGCGGCCGATGCTGACCCGGGGGTGAGCATCGTGGTTGCCGGTTGGAAAGGCGATCAGTCCTTTGCCGAGGGTGGGTTGGTAATGCTGGAAATAATTATCCAGGAATTCGCGGATGTTGCCCCGGCCTGAGCGGTCAAAGAAGCTGGCGCCGTACGGATCTCGGTTGGCGCCCTGGGTATAGGGCTTGCGCAGCAGCGCCCCCCAGCCGGGCGTCCCGAAGGGCAGCAGGAAATCCATGTGGAAACCGGCTTCGATGGCGATGGTGGGATTGCTCCATTCGGAAACGAGGACGGCCTCCGGGAAGTAGCGGTCGAGGAAGTCGCGCATCTCCTGCCAAAGGTGGCGGATTTCGCGCATATCCGGATCGCCTTTGACCAACGAGCCAGCCATGTCCACCCTGAATCCGCTGGCGCCCATTTCCAGCCAGAAGCGCATGATGTTGCGGATTTCCTGGCGCACCCGGGTCGGTCCGGGCGCATCCACCGGCTGCTGCCAGGGTTTGGTTGGGTCCGGGTTAGCAAACCCGTAGTTCAGCGCCGGCTGGAAGTAAAAGAAATTGGTTAGGTAGCTGCCGTCGCGTTCGGCATACCCGGAGACGGCGCGGTAGCCGGGCACCTCCCAATCCCAGGCGGAGTTGGTCCAGATGAACCAATCCGAATAGGGATTGCGCTCGTGGCGGCACGCGGCCTTAAACCAGGCGTTTTCAACCGAGGTATGCCCCGGCACCAGGTCCAGCAGGACGCGGATGCCGCGCTGTTTGGCCTCATTAAAAAGGCGGCGCAAGTCTTCATTCGTGCCGTAGCGCGAGGCCACTTTGTAGTAATCGCTCACGTCGTAACCGGCGTCCTGGAAAGGCGATTCGAAACACGGGTTGATCCAGATGGCATTGACCCCCAGCCCGGCCAGGTAGTCCAGTTTCTGGATAATCCCGGCCAGGTCTCCGATTCCATCCCCATTCGTATCGCAATAGGACTGCGGGTAGATCTGGTAGAAAACGGCATCTTCCAGCCAGGCCGGGTAATTGCTTTTTACACCTGAAGGCATATCTTTGCTCCCAATTTGAGTATCCAGGAATTATAAAAGACTTTCACCACAGAGGCACGGAGGCACTGAGAAAACCTTAA
>DBMK01000343.1 GCA_002298885.1 Anaerolineaceae bacterium UBA700 | reverse complement strand
GCGCCTGCTGGACCTGGGCGCCGGCACGGGCGACCTGGGGCGCGAGGCGCTGCGCCAGGCGCCGGACTGCCGCCCCACCCTGGCCGATTTCACGCTTAAAATGATGCGCATAGGTAAACAAAGGCATCCGTTGCCACTGGCCTGGTCGGCTGCCGACGCCCTGGCCCTGCCCTTCCCCGACGAGGCTTTCGACGCCGTCGTCTCCGGCTTCCTGCTGCGCAACGTGGCCGACCTCAACCAGGCCCTGGCGGAACAAGTGCGCGCCCTCAAGCCCGGCGGGCGCATGGTTGCGCTGGATACCACCCGCCCGCTCAAATCCGCCCTTACCCCCTTTATCTGGGCCTACATGCACCTGGTCATCCCCACCCTGGGCTGGCTGGTGTCCGGGCAGCGCGATGCCTACCGCTACCTGCCCAACTCCAGCGAGAGCTTTCTGCGCGCCGAGGACCTGGCCATGCGCATGGCGGCCTGCGGGTTCCGCAAGGTGGGCTTCCGCCGCCTCAATTATGGCACCATCGCCATCCACTGGGGGGAGAAAGCGCCGTGAAGAAGCGCCTGGTGGTGGGCATATCGGGCAGCTCGGGGGTTATCCTGGGCGTGCGCCTGCTGCAGGTCCTGCGCGGCAGCGAGGTTGAGACGCACCTCGTCCTCACGCCGGCCGCCCGCCTGACCGTAGAGCAGGAGACGCACTGGAAGGCCGACGACGTGCTGGGGCTGGCGGACATGCACTACAACCCGCGCGACGTGGGGGCGGCAATCGCTTCCGGCTCGTTCGTCACCAGCGGAATGGTGGTCATTCCCTGCTCGATCAAATCGCTCTCGGCCATCGCCAACAGTTACGCCGCCGATTTGCTGAGCCGGGCCGCCGACGTCACGCTCAAAGAGGGTCGCCCGCTGCTGCTGGTGGTGCGCGAGACGCCGCTGCACCGCGGCCACATCCGCCTTCTGGACCGGGCCGCCGCCGCCGGGGCGATCATCTTCCCGCCGGTGCCCGCTTTTTACACCCATCCACAGACCGTGGATGAGCTGGTTGATAACCTGGTCGGGCGGGTGCTGTTGCGCCTGGGCATCGAGAACGACCTGTTCAAGCCCTGGGAGGGGCTGCAGCCCGCCGCCGAGGGCGAAAGCGCCTGGTCTCCAGCCGAATTCCTGGCCCTGCCGGCGATGACCCTGGCCACGCGCGGCCCCGGCGGCGAGCCGCACGCCGCGGCAGTCTATTTTGCCGCCGACGGGCTGAGCCGGCTGTATTTCTTCTCCGAAGCCGGCAGCCAGCACGCCCGCGACCTGCTGACCGAGCCGCGCGCCGCCGCCACCATCCAGCCCCCGGCAGCCACGTACCAGGAAATCCGCGGGCTGCAATTGCGCGGGCGGGTGGACCCCGTCGCCCCAGGGCCGGAATGGGAGCGCGCCTTCGAGCTGTACCGGGCCAAGTTTCCCTTCGTGGCCGAGCTGGGGGACACGCTGGCCAAAAATACCCTCTACGCCTTCACCCCGGGCTGGGCGCGCTTGTTGGATAACCGCCGCGGCTTCGGCTTCAAAGAGGAAAAGGACCTGGCATGAGCCCCGTCCAGCCCTCGGCCCAGGCTGCCCTGCGCGGCGAGCCTTCATACGTGTGGCGCGCCGGCCAGCAGCGCCGCCTGGATATGGTGCTGCAGGCCGCCGGCGAGCGCGCCTGCGGGCGCATCCTGGAGGACGGCTGCGGGGTGGGCGAATACCTGGGCCGCCTGGCGGAAAAGGCAGCCCTGGCCGTGGGCCTGGAGATCGAGCCCGAGCGTGCCCGCATTGCCCAGCGCAAGACGCCGGCTGTGGTGTGCGGCGCCGGGGAGCGCCTGCCCTTCCCCTCGGACTATTTCGACCTGGTGCTCAGCCACGAGGTGATCGAGCACGTGCAGGACGACCGGGCCGCGGTGAGCGAGATCGTGCGCACCCTGCGCCCCGGCGGGCGCCTGGCGCTGTTCTGCCCCAACCGGGGCTACCCTTTCGAAACACACGGCATCTACTGGCGCGGCAAGTACCACTTCGGCAACGCGCCCCTGGTCAACTGGCTGCCGCGGCGCTGGCGCGACCGCCTGGCCCCCCACGTGGACGTCTACACTCGCCGCGACCTGGAACAGCTCTTCGCCGGGCTGCCGGTGCGCTTCGTCAGCCGCACGGTCATCTTCGGCGCCTACGACAACATCATCGCCAGAAGGCCGGCGCTGGGGAAGCTATTGAGGGGGATTTTGCACACATTGGAAAAGACGCCGCTGCGAGGGTTGGGACTATCCCATTTTTGGGTGGTGGAAAAAATATAATTTAATTAACGCTTTTGCTGCCTTGAAGCAGGACCTGACCTCCCAGCCCGACCGCTTCATTGGCAGGAGCGTCGCATGCCAGGGCCAGTCTTTCCGCCACACTAAGGCAGGCCTCGACAGCCGCCGGCTCGATGGCATCCACCGTGTCCTGCATGGTGTGATACACCAGGCCGGCGCGAACAATCGCTGATGGCATGGCGATCGCCAGCAATTTATATGTTTGTTTGGATCGTCGGTTAGTCGTTGTTACATCTTTGTCCTTTGAATTGTGGAGTAGGGAAAAATGATCTTATATCGCCCTGTTGGTCCGAAGGAACTAGCACTTATCACTGCTTCTGGCTATACAGCCTTTCCTCCCCGGTTGCCAGAACAACCTATCTTCTACCCGGTGCTTAATTTTCAGTACGCAGAGCAGATTGCTCGAGATTGGAATGCAACAACTGCGCCCTATGCTGGTTTTGTCACTCGTTTTGAAGTCGATCAGAAGTATGCCGAGACCTTTGAGATTCACACCGTGGGCGGAGAGATTCAACAGGAATTATGGGTACCAGCCGAAGAATTACCAGAATTCAATCGGCATATCGAAGGAAAAATCGAGGTAGTAGCAGCTTACTATGGTGATAAGTTCAGTTCAGTTCGATGATCAGCTTCTTTTGGGGAGCGAAAAAATCGACGATATAACTGCCAATAGCATGCTGCCGGCGGAAATGGATGCCATTTAACCCGTGCATCCGCAGCACTCGCCACAGCTTGTTTTCGGCTTCGGTCTGGTTATGGCGTAATTCGCGTGAATTGTAGAAAGTAATTGGGCTCGTACGGCGGTGAGGCATACCCCTCCCCCAAAATCCGGTTTTTGGATTTTGGGGATGCCGGGAGGGGTTAAAACAAAACTCACCCCGCCTCCCCCCCAGCCCACGTGAAAGCGGATGTTCCCTGCACACCAATTCGTTGTAAAATATTAACTGCTAAATTGGGAGTCATTTATTAGCATCGCCGGGGGACAACAAGGGTCTCCTATCCGGGAGGTTCTCATGAAACGCTCTGCCTGCCTGTCACTGTGTAAACGCGTGGTGGCTGCATTGTTTCTACTTTGCCTGCTCGCCAACGGCGGGGGATGGAATGCGGCGGCCCAAGCGGGTGGCCCGGTCACCTTGGATGGAACGCCGCCCCCACTCTATGTACCCCTGGTCCAGCGCGCCTGCCCGGCGATCCAGCCCAAGGCGGTCCAGTGCGTTGACTGTGCAAAGTACTACTATAATATGACCCCCGGCAGCCTGCGTTTGGACGGCAACGACTATCCCCACATCGCTTACGGCGGCGATCATTTATACCATGCCTGGAACGACGGCCAAACCTGGCATTATGAAACGGTGGATAGTTCGCCCGGGGTGGGCGTGTACGCCTCGCTGGCGCTCGACAGCACCGGAAAGCCCGCCATCACTTATTACGACCGCTACAACCAGTACCTGAAGATCGCCCGCTGGAACGGCGCCAGTTGGGGATTATCCGTGGTAGACGCGGCTCCATACGCCGGGCTGGGGAGCGAGGTGCTCTTCGACAGCACGGACCACCTTCTGGTGGCGTACCTTTTCTATGAAACCAATGGCAGTTACACGCTTAAATTGACGCGTTGGACGGGCTCCGCCTGGTCTGCCTTTCCGAACGTGGACACCGATACGGGCAAATACTTTTCGCTGGCCCTCGATAAGGCCACCGGCTGGCCGCGCCTGAGCTATAACAGCGACCCGGGGCTGATGTACGCCAGTTGGAACGGCAGTGCCTGGGACCGGCAGTTAGTGGTCGATGACTCGAGCGCCGGCGAATATAACTCGCTGGCCTTGGACAAGGCCGGCAATCCGCACATCAGCTATTATGATTTCTGGAACGTCAGCTACGCCAGCTGGACGGGGACCTCCACCTGGAGCACCGAAACCATCGTTCCCCGGGATATGAGCGATTATGTCCCAACCCGGCTGGTCATCGACAGCAACGACGTACCCTACGTGGCAGTGCCGAGCGGGATGCTGTGGTACAAGAAAAGCGGCGCCTGGGATTATACGGGAGGCATTGGATTGTATTCCTCCCTGGCGCTGGATAAGGCCGGCAAACCGCACATCAGCTCATTCGACAGTTCCGCCAAACAGCTCGTCTATTCCAGCCTCACTGCCTGGGGGACCTCACCTAATCCGGACACCTGGGTTTCGGTTTACCTCGATTCCCCTGCCGTGGTGGCCGGGATGGGGGTGCAGATGGCGTACGATGCATTTGGCAGGCCCCACGTCGCCTACATCGATACCACCCATCACTGGCTGAAGTACGCTACCCTGGTCAACGGCTGCTGGAAGACCATGACGGTCAACCCGGTGGGGACCACCTCCGCGGCCGATACCGTCGGGTTGGCCGTCGATCCGGCCGGCACACCGCATATCGCCTATATCGATGTTGTCTACCTGAAAATTATGTACGCCTCGTGGAACGGGCAGGGCTGGAGCCAGGAGATTGTGGCCAATGATACAGAGGGCTACCAGGGCACGTTCGAACGCTATCTTTCGCTGGCTCTTGATGCCAACGGGCAGCCCTTTATCAGCTTCTACGACGGCGGGAGTTTGAGCTTGAAGATGGCCAAAAAGGTGGGCAGCGCCTGGCAGGTAGAGCCCGTCGACGGCACCGGGACGAAATGGGTGGGGGTCTATAATTCGATTGCGGTCGACGGCCTGGGGCGCCCGCATATCAGTTATATGAGCAACCCCAACCGGCTGTGGCACGCCTTTTATAACGGTTCTACCTGGGTCAAGGTCCAGCCGGATACTGTTTCGCTCAATTCGGGCTGGAACTCGGCCCTGGCGGTCGATTCGTCCAACCGGTCACACATCTGCTACGTGGATGGCACAGACTATGCTTTGCATTACGCCCACGATACCGGATCGGGTTGGGAAATTCTTACGGTCTCCTCATCCGGGCCGGTCCAACCGGGCGATCCGATGGATACCTGTTCGATCCGCATGGGCCCGGGGAACACGCCCTACATCAGCTATTACGATTACATCAGCCGCAGCCTGAAGCTGGCCCACCGCAGCGGGTCAGGCTGGGTGACGGAATCGATCGATGCCAACGGGGATGCGGGCGCGTTCAGCGCGCTGGCATTCTTCAACGCCGTCCCGCGCATTGCTTACTTCCACAACGGGAACCTGGATTTGCAGTACATACAATGGGGCGGGTAGAAATAAAAATGCGTTTTTTTGGCCGGCATGCCGGCCAAAAAAACGCATTATCGAGAACCAGCTACCTCTAATTTTGATACTTCCGGGTAATCACCAACGCTAAAAACGCCTCGACCACGTGCGGGTCGAACTGTTTGCCGGATTCGTTCTGGATGTAAGTGATGGCCTGCTCTTCGGGCCAGGCGTTGCGGTAGGGGCGGTCGGACAGCAGGGCGTCCCACACGTCGACCACGGAAAAAATGCGGGCGGAAAACGGGATCTGCTCGCCTTCCAGGCCGTGGGGGTAACCCCCGCCGTCCCAGCGCTCGTGGTGGTAGTAGGGGATCTCCAGCACCGGGGCAAAATTGGGCAGGGCGCTGAGCATCTCGAAGGCAAACTCGGGGTGCTTACGCATGATGCCCATTTCGTCGTCCTCCAGCGGGCCGGGCTTGAGCAGCACGGCGTCGGGGATGCCGATTTTGCCGATGTCGTGCAGTACGGCGCCAAAGCGCAGGAAAACCAGTTCGCGCCGCTCCACCCCCAGCCAGGCTCCCAGGCGCACGGTCATCTCGGCTACCCTGGCGGCGTGGCCCTCGGTCTTGTGGTCGCGCAGCTCCAGCGCCCGGCGCCACGACTCGATGGTGCTCTCGTAAGTCTTGACCAGGGCCCGGCTGGTCTGGTCCACCTCATCTTTCAAATACTGGTTCTGGATCGCCAGTGCGGCGGTCGAGCCGATGGAGGTCAGCAGGTCGCAGTCTGCCCCGGTGAAGCGGTAGCGGGCGTCGCTCACCAGCTCCAGGATGCCCACCGTCTCCTTGCGGGCCAGCATCGGACTCAGCAGGATCGACTGGGCCGGGGCTGCCCCGGTCATCTCTGGGAAAATGCAGCCCTGCAGGTCGGCGTAGCGCTGCAGATCGTTGATCATCAGCGGTTGGCTGGTGCGCACCACCTCGCTCTGCAAGCCGTTGGGTGAAAAAACGGGCGCGATAGAGGTGATAAGGCTGCTGCTCTGCCGGGTGCGGGTATTCTGCACGGCGTGCACGAAGCGGATTCCCTTGTGCAGCGGGTCCACCTGGTACACGTAGAGCGAATCGGCCTGCGGAAACACACCGATCACCGACTGGGCCAGGCTGGTGTAGATGTCCGGCAGGGTCACACAGCCGGCGAGCACCGAGCCGATCTTACTGACCAGGTCGAGCTTTTCCTTGTAGCGGCGGGCCTGCTCCTTGAGCAGGGTGAACCGCAGGGCGGAGGATGGGGTAAACGTGTTATTGGGCTTCGGGCGGCTGGAATAGCCCGGCGCCGCCGGCACCGCGGCCGAGCGGAAGAACCCGGATCTGTTTTTGCGTACCTTGTAATCTGGCATGGTCATAGTTTTTTGCACCTTTTCGGTGAACGTCACCATACTAATTGCTTGCACGTCTATATGTGCAAAACTCATGCCAGAAAATTATTGTTATTCTTCAGATTCCCAAATTGACGCTCCCTGGGGCAATTCGGGCAGGGGCAGGAGGCCGTTGGAGACAACGGCTTCATAGCCGCTGAAGTGCTCGACGAAGCGGGCGCCGTCGGGGATGCCGCCGTGGGCAACCGGAAGGGGACCGGCGGGGCGCAGGGCGACGCCGCGCTGGGCAATCACCAGGATGCGCTCCTCGGCGGATTCGCGCTGGTAGGCCAGGCAGTCCGGCTCCACCGCCAGCACCTGGAAGCCGCCGCGCTGCAGGGCCGCCGAGCGCCGGCGCAGCGCGATCAGGTCGCGGTGGAAGTCCAGCAAGCTGCGGTTCCAGTTGGCCTGGTCCCATTCCATGCACGCCCGCGAGTGAAGCCCAGGCCGGTCGAGCAGCCCGATCTCGTCGCCGTAATACAGGCCGGGCACGCCCGGGAAGGTCAGCAGCAGGGTCACCGCCAGGCGGTGTAAAGCATCGTTTCCGCCCAGCACCGAGCGGATGCGGGGCGTGTCGTGGCTGCCGAGCAGGTTGTACTGCTGCAGCGCCACCGCCCAGGGAATGGCAGCCCGGCGCATGCGCCAGGAGGCTTCGAGGGCGGCGGTGGTGTAGGGCACCGGCGAGGTTACCGCGTCCTTGAGGCCCATGCCGCCGGCCTGGTAGCCTTTCAGCCAGTACTGCAGCGGCACGCCGAAGCCCATGTAGTTCATCACCCCGTCCCACATATCCCCCTGGAGCTGGGGCGAGGCGTCGAAGAAGTTCTCGCCGATCAGGTAGGCGCCGGGAGCGGTCTCCTTGACCGCGGCGCGGATGCCGCGGGCGATCTTTACGTTGAGCTGCGTCGGCCCCTGGCGGGCCAGCATATTGCCCACGTCCACTCGCCAGCCGTCGGCGCGGTAGGGTGGGCGCAGCCAATGCCGGAAGACGGCATCCGGCCCGGCATAGATGCGCCGGCGCAGCTCGGCGCTGCGGTAGTTGAGCTTGGGCAGCGACCAAACCCCCAGCCAGGAGGCGTACTGGTCGGGGTGGCGGGTGAAGGTGAAGAACTCCGCCTCGGGCGAAGCAGGGTCCTGGCGGGCGCGCTGGAACCAGGGGTGCATGAAGCCGCAGTGGTTGGGCACGATGTCCAGCATGTAGCGCATGCCGCGCTTGTCCAACGCCTGGCGCAGCGCAATTAAGGCCCCATCCCCGCCGAAGTGCGGGTCGACGTGCTCGTAATCGGTCACGTCGTACTTGTGGTTGCTCAATGCGCTGAACACCGGGGTCAGGTAGAGGGCGTTGACCCCCAGGGATTGGAGATAGTCCAGGCGCCGGGTGATGCCCGGCAGGTCGCCGCCGTAAAAGACCAGCGAAGGGTGGTGGGAATCGGGAGGCGCTGCGCCCCACGGGACCAGGGCGGGCTTCTGGCCCCGGTACGAATACTCCTCCGGGCGCGGGTCCGTGGACGGGTCGGCGTTATCGAAGCGGTCGGGGAAGATCTGGTAGAAAACCGCTTGCGCCAGCCAGTCCGGGGATACATAATCGGCCAGGAGCTGGAAATCAGTGGCGTCCAGCGGCTCGAAGCCCGCCGGACCGGCGGCGGTGTACCACCAGGCGCCGTCGTCGGCCTCGATCAGGAAGCGGTAGTGCACAATGGGCTGGTTCACCGGCAGGTCAGCTTCCCACCAGGCGCAGGGCGGCTGCACGCGTGTAGGCTCCATCGGGGTGAAGGCCTGCTCGCCGTCCGGGAAGGTGCGCAGCACCACCCGCTGCACCGGAGCATTCTCGCCTATGCGCAGCCGAATCCGCACCGTCTCCCCCAGCCCGGGGTAGGGGGTAGACACGTATTTCTCCGACCCGTCGTGGTGCACAGAGGCCAGCCAGGAGGGATAATTATATGAAAACATAGGCGTTGATTATAAATCTAGATTTGTAGTTATAAAGGCCGCTTATTTGGTTTTATTTAAGGTTCAATCGCCCTCAGGACTTCTTCCGGTATTTCCAGACTCAAGTACTTAAAATCCAAAGTGCTATAATAATTTTGAAAAGGAGGGCATGCCCATTCATAGCAGGTTCTTTACGATTTTCGCTGCGGTCGCCATTGTGATTTTGATTCCGGCCTTCTATCCGCCCTCGGTTCTTCCAGCCCAGGCCCGACTCGCCGGCAGTCAATCCGACCATATAATCATCCAGCATTTAGGTCAGGTTCAACTCTCGGACCAGCACCCCATCTCTAGGATTTTAGTGATAGGAGGATATGCCTACCTCTCTTATATGGATGCTCGCTTCGAAGGCTGGGGGTTGAGGATTGTTGATATTTCCGATCCTAGCAATCCAAAGCTGGTGGGTTTATACAACCTGCCCCACACACCTGGAACGACCGGACAGGTATGGGACCTGGCTGTCCAGGGGAATTACGCCTACCTGGCAGCCGGCTCGGAAGGTTTGCACATTATCGACATCTCTGACCCTTCCAAACCCAGCCAGGTTGGGGTTCTATCTAATCCCCCCATTAACATTTGGGATGTCAGCCTGGTCGGTACGACTGCTTATCTGGCGGATCGAGATAACGGGATCCTTGTAGTAAACGTCGCTGATCCTACCCAACCACAGGTGGTAACAAGTATTCCACTTCCACACATAACAAAAATACAGGCGACTGCTACACGCCTTTATGCTGATGATGGAGGCTACTCCACCATCCGTGTTTTTGACCGCAATACCTATACGGAATTGGGCAATTACCGATACCCAACAAACAATGATTTCAACGATTTGGTCGATCTAAGAATTGCAAATGATGTGGCTTCTTACACTATCTCAGGCTGCTTTCATTACAGCTGCTCGACTGCCTTCTATCAAACGGATTTTGCCAATCCGGCTGCTCCAACCCTGCTGCATTCATATAATCCCGGCCAAAACCAGACTTACGGAGCTTTTGACCTGAACGGACAATTTGTTTTTGCCCATGTAAACTCAAACAACCCACTTACTCAACCGGCCTTTATACAAGCACTATCTCTGACGCCGCTGGATGTCAATCCTGTCGGAATCTATACTTATCCTTCCATGCCTTATTCTGTAACAATCTGGTCAGTTACCCTCACGGGCGATCGGGTATTATACGGGACTTCGGATGGCACTCTGGTTATCTTAGGCTTCCAGAACTATCCTTATGCAACCTATATGCCGTGGGTCACGAACTAATTCTTTAAAAAGTTATCGGTAAATCCTCGGCAGGCGCTTCTTCCATGCCGTGGGGATGATCTTGTCCAGGGCGTCACCGGCGGTGATGATGCCGTGCAGCACGCGTTGCTCGTCGACGACCGGCAGCGCCAGCAGGTTGTACTTGGACACCACCTGGGCGCATTCGTCCTGGGTCGCCAGCAGGTTCACCACCACCACGCGATCCTGCATGAAATCCTTGACCGTCGTGCGCGGCTTGGCCAGCACCAGCTCACGCAGCGAGAAGACGCCCTTGAGGTGGTTCTGCTCGTCGGTGACGTAGATGTAATAGATCGTCTCGGCCTCGCTGGCGTTCTGGCGCAGGTAATCCAGTGTCTGGGCAGCGGTCCAATCCTGGCGCACGGCGATGAATTCGGTGTTCATGATGCCGCCGGCAGAGTCCACGGGGAAGGTCAGCAGGTGCTTGACGTCCTCGGCCTCGTCGGTCTCCATCAGCTTGAGCAGCGCCTGGCTGCGGTCCTCGGGCAGCTCGGCCAGCAGGTCGGCCGCCTCGTCCGGAGCCATCTCCTCCAGCACGTCGGCCAAATTCTCGTTGGGCATTTCCTCCACCAGGCTGGCCTGGAAGTCGGGTTCCACCTCTTCCAGGGCGTCGGCCAGGGTCTCCACATCCAGCGTTTCGAGCAGGTCGCGTCCCTCGGCCCGGTTTAGGTCGCTCAGGATCTCCGCCAGATCGGCCGGGTGCAGCTCGGCCAGCTTCTCGCCGGGAACCTTCAGGCGCATGGGCTGGTCGCCGGCGAGCAGCTCCACATCGTCCCAGGAAATGATTCCGGGGGATCTCTCGGCGTTCTGGAGACTCTTGGCGCGCTTGGCCAGGCCCTTGAGCCCCATTCGGCGGATGAGTCCTGCACCGCCGATATCCACGTTGGAGACGTACACCCCGCCGTTGACGCGGGTCAGCTCCAGGTCGTTGACGCGCACCACCCGCACCCCGTTGATGTCGATGATCTGCTTATCCAGCACGTCCCGTACCAGGTACAGGTCGTTGGGAGTGGGCTGGTAGGGCACGATATCGCCCAGGCGCTTGTTAAGGGGCACCGCTGGTGCCAGCAGCGCCACCACGTCCTCGACCGGGACGATCAATTCACCCTGACGGGTCTGGACGATGATCGCCCTGATCAGTGGGTGTGCAATTTTCTCGCTAGGTGAGGAGGCCAGGATATCTTTAAGCTTGCCGATTCGCTCGCCATCGACATCCGAAACCGGTCTTCCCATGATTTCACTTACGAAGGCCATGCTGCCCCTCCAATATGCAAACGCCCCTATGAGGGCGTTTGAAGTTCGCTACCATGCAGCAAACCGATTTTAGCACGAACAGGTGGGTTTTACTATGGTTACATTTATCACCTTATTTTTGCGCAAACAG
>DBMK01000345.1 GCA_002298885.1 Anaerolineaceae bacterium UBA700 | reverse complement strand
TACCTGCACAGCATCTGCTGCATTCCCAGGCAGCACTCCCCCTCTCCTGTAGCACGCTTCACCGCTCCAGGAGAGGGGGCAGGGGGTGAGGCTGCTTAAATGGCCATTCCATCAATACCTGCACAGCATCTGCTGCATACCCGGGCGGCGCTCCCCCTCTCCTGGAGCACCCTGGCACCGCCCGCCAGGGCAGGTGCGTTTCTCCGCTCCCCCTCTCCTGGAGCACCCTGGCACCGCCCGCCAGGGCAGGTGCGTTTCTCCGATCCAGGAGAGGGGGCAGGGGTGAGGCTACTTAAACGGCTGCTCGATCACCGCCTGCGCTGCATCCGCCGCATGCCCAAGCGGCTTCAACCCCCACGCCTCGGCGATGGTCTTGAGCAGCGAATAATGCGTGTACGGCGTATCGTCCTTGAAACCCTGTCGCACCAGGGGCGAGATCAGCACCGTGGCTACCTGCCCTCCGCCCGGCTCCACGCCGCAGCAGCCGTGATTGCCCTGGCCTTCGTCCCAGGTCAGCACGATCAGGGTGTGAGCGTCGTAAGTCGGGGAAGCCATGACCGTTCCAACCCATCGGCCCAGCCATGCGTCCGTCACGTCCAGGGTGCAATCGTGGGCCGAGTTACACAGGTTGGGCATGACAAAGGCGAAATCGGGCAGCTTCCCGCTGCTCAGGTCGCCTTCGAGCTGGGTCAGCGGGACGACTCCGGCCTTGCAGCGCGCCGGGTCTTTGCGGATCGGGTCGAAATACACGAACGGGTCGTGCTTCTGGGCGTAGCTCAAGGTACTGCCGCTGAAGCAGGGCGACGGCATGTCCTCTTCATAAGCTCGCCAGGTGCGCCCGCTGCCCTCAATCAGGTCCGGCAGGCTGGGTTGATTGACAAAACAATCTTCGCAGTCTGTATGGATGCCGAAGGTATCTCCACCGACCAGGGCCAGGTAATTGGGCAGGCTGGGGTGCGTGATGGCGTAATACTGGGTTAAAAGCGTGTATTGGCCGGCCCAATGATTGTAATTGGGCATCGACGAATTGCCGATCACGAAACCGATCTCGTGGTTTTCGAGCACGAAAATGATCACGTGCGAAAACTCCGGCACCGGGCGCACGGTGGGCTTGGGCGTGGAGGTTACGGCAGGCTGGGTGGTGTGCGCTGTTATTAGGGTTGGCGAGGGCAGTAGCGTTGTGGGTCTGGCTTCAGCTGGGGCGGCCGTGTCTGTCGCCTGCGTAAAGGAAGCCGTGGGAATCAAGCTCGCCGCCGGCGGGTTGGCGGTCGGGGCGCAGGCCGTGACCAGTCCCAGCAGCACCGCCAGGCCGAACCTGGTCAGCCCGGAGCGGCGGGTGATAGAGGAGTAATCCCTCGGATTGTGAAAGGGTGAACGAATCATGACAATCATCAGTGATATTTATCACTATCAAAGGATGTTATAGGTTGTTATTATTTTCACATATAACAAGCTATAACACATTATAACAACTATGGACGATTTATTAACTGCACGCCAGGTACAGGAAATTCTCAAGGTGGACCGAATCACGGTCTATCGTATGCTCAACGACGGGCGACTGAAAGGCACCAAAATCGGGCAGCAGTGGCGCTTTACTCGCCGCGAGGTTGATCGTCTGTTGGGCAACGAGCCCCCCGCCGAGCTGGCCCAGCCTTCCGAACAAAGCTACGGCTTCCCGACCCACTGCGCCCAGACTATCCAGGACCTGTTTTCAGACGTCAGCCGCATGAGCGCCTTGATCGTGGACGCCGAGGGTGAGCCGCTGACCCAAATTACCCATCCCTGCCAGCTTTGCCAGCTCATGCTCCAATCCCCCAGCGGGCAGGATGCCTGCCGCGCTTCGTGGCGCGACATGGCCCGGCAGTCCGCCGCCGGCAGTAAGTTCTTCACCTGCCACGCCGGGCTGCAGTACGTATCCGCCACAATCGTCGATGATGGCAAGACCATCGCCTTTTTCCTGGCCGGCCAGTTTCACTGGCAGGCCCCGGACGGGCGCGAAGAAACCGAGCGCCTGCGCCGTCTGGCTGCCAGCCATTCCTTGCCGCTCGAACCGCTTCAACAGGCAGCGCGCCAGGTGCAGGTGATCGATCCGGCGGACCACGCCCGTGTCGAATCCTGGCCGGTTGCCGCCGCCCGTTCGGTCCAGAGCATTTTGCACGAGCGCACCGGTCTCATCACTCGTTTGCAGAAAATCGCTAATTTAACTCAAATTTCGTAAGGAGTATTGAATATGAAATCCCTCGTAATTTTGGGTGCTGGCACCGCCGGCACGATGGTGGCAAACCGGCTCAACAAGATGCTCAACATGGACGATTGGCAGATCACCCTGGTCGACCGCGACCCGGTACATTATTACCAGCCCGGATATCTGCTGATCCCGTTCGGTATGTATACCAAGAAAGACGTCGTTAAGCCAAAAAGCAACTTCATTCCCAACCACGTCAAGCTCATCCAGTCATCTATTGAAATCATCGAGCCCGACCACAACCGCGTTCGCCTGGGTAACGGCGAAGTGCTCAATTATGATTACCTGATCGTTGCTACCGGGGCGGACATCCACCCGGAAGAAACACCCGGGCTGGCCGAAGCGGAGTGGGGCAAATCCATCCACACTTTCTACTCGCTGGAAGGCGCCCTGGCCCTGGCGGACAAGCTGCGCACCTGGGAAGGGGGACGGTTGGTATTTAATGTTGTCGAGAACCCCATCAAGTGCCCGGTGGCTCCGCTGGAATTCTTGATGCTGGCGGACTGGTATTTCCACGAGCGCGGCATCCGCGACCGGGTTGAACTGGTCTACGCCACCCCGCTGCCCGGCGCCTTCACCAAGCCCATGGCCTCCAAGATGCTGGGCGATATGCTGGATAAGAAAGGCATCAAGGTCGAGGCCGAATACTTGATCGAGCGCGCCGATCCGGACGCCAAAAAGATTGTCTCCTACGACGAACGCGAGATCGAGTACGACCTGCTGGTCAGCGTGCCCCTCAACAAGGGCGCCGACGTGGTGGGCAAATCCGGCCTCGGCGACGAGCTGAATTACTCGCCGGTCAACAAATACACCTTCCTATCGGATAAGTTTGCCAACATCTTCGTCCTGGGCGATGCATCCAACGCCCCGGCTTCCAAGGCGGGTTCCGTCGCCCACTTTGCCATCGACCTGTTCGGCGAGAACTTCGTCCGCTATACCCAGGGCCAGGAGCTGCTGCCTCAGTTCGATGGGCACGCCAATTGCTTCGTCGAGTCCGGCTTCGGCAAGGGCGTGTTGATCGATTTCAATTACACCCAGGAACCCTTGCCGGGGCGCTACCCACTGCCCGGCGTAGGACCCTTCACTCTGCTCGAGGAATCCGAGATCAACCATTGGGGCAAGTTGATGTTCCGCTGGATGTACTGGAATATCCTGCTCAAGGGCAACGAGCTGCCCCTGCCCGCCACCATGAGCATGGCCGGCAAGTGGAAGGACTAGGAGGCGCCATGGACCAGGCAATGCTGGAATTGAACCAGAAGATCGATGCCTTGACGGCCCAGGTGGCCTACCTGACCGAACAGGCCCGGCAGGCCGAGCAAGGCCGCCAGGAGCGCGCCGAGCTGATAGATACCATGATGCCCATCGCCAAGGATGCTATGCGTATCGCCTCGGACGAGCTCGAAGACGTCCAGGAATACGTGGCCCTGCCCGACCTGCTGCGCCTGGTCAAGAAGCTGGTCCGGCGCGGCCCGCAGCTTGAGCAAATGATCGACCAGATCGATACGGTGACGGATTTGATCGACGCAGTCGGGCCCGTCCCGCGTGAGGCGATGGATAAGGCGACGCTGGTGCTCGGCGCCCTGGAACAAAAAGGATATTTTGCTTTTGGCCGCAGCAGCGTCCGCATCCTGGATAACATCGTCACCTCGTTCACCGAAGAGGATGTTAACCGCCTGGGCGATAACATCGTGCTCATTCTAAATACCGTCAAGGATATGACCCAGCCGGAGATCATGACCTTCGTGCGAAACACCCTGCACGTCGCCGAATCCGAGGTCGAAAAACCGGTCAACACTTCGATGTGGTCCATCTTGGGCCAGTTGAGGGACCCGGCTGTGCGGCGCGGCCTGGCGTTGACCTTGCGTGTGCTGCGGGTTATCGGCGCACAGGCGGAAGCAAATTAGTGAATGTGTCAATTTCGAATTGACTTAAACCTGAAACCCTAGACAATTTTTGGAGGATTGAAATGGCTACAAAAACAATTGCAGGCAAGGTCGTCCAGGTCAACGACGAAGGCTTTATGACCAACCCGGCTGAATGGACCAAGGAAATTGCGGTCGAGCTGGCCGCCGAGGAAGGCATTGCTGAATTGACCCCAGTGCATTGGAAAGTGATCGATTACTGCCGCCAGAGCGCGGCTTCATCGGGCGGCAAGGCCCCCACGCTGCGCACCATCACCACCAACGCTGGCGTCAGCACCAAGGACCTTTTCGGCCTGTTCCCCAAGGGCCCTGCCAAGAAAGTTGCCCGTATTGCCGGTTTGGGCAAGCCTGAAGGCTGCGTTTAATTAAAAAGGAGACATACAATGGCTGAAGAGACTCGCAAAGTAGCATTCATTTGCTCCAAAGGCAACCTGGATATGGCCTATCCGGCCCTGGTGATGGGCTGGGCCGCCCTGGGCAACGGCATCGACGTGACCATCTTCTTTACCTTCTGGGGCATGGACATGATCAACAAGGCCCGCGTCGACCACCTGGGTATTCCGCCTCTGGGCAACGCCAGCATGAAGATGAATATGATGGGCGTCCCGGGATACGTCGGCATCCCACAATTGGCTGGCGTAATCCCTGGCATGACCCCATTTGCCACGGCGTTGATGAAAAACAAAATGAAGGGCCTGGGCGTTCCGACAGTGCGCGAATACCTGGAAATGATGGTGGACGGTGGAGCGAAGCTCTATGCCTGCAAGATGTCGGTGGACATGTTTGGGCTTAAGAAGGACGATTTCATCCCCGGCGTTATCGATATCGTCTCCGCCAGTGATTTCATGGATATGACCGAAGGCTCCCAGATCATATTCATATAGAAGAGTAGAAAATAGAGAGTAGAGAATAGAAAGAAGAGAATAGAGAGTAGAGAGCGGCGCGTCACTGCTCTCTATTTTCTATTTTCTACTCTCTACTCTCTATTCTCCATTCTTTATTTTCTTCTTTTCAGCTTTGCTTCCACCTGCGGGCTGACCCAGCCGGTCTGGCCGCGAGCAACGCCCTGCACGGCTTCGATAATCCGCTCGGGCGCCTCGTCTTTCAGCAGGTAACCGGAAGCGCCGTTCAAAAGCATTTCGCGGATGTATTCCTTATCGTCGTAGGCGCTCAGCACCAGGATCCTGGTTCTTTCATCCCCGCTCTTCTTCAGCAGGCGCGCCACTTCGATACCATCCAACTCGGGCATTTCTACGTCCAGCAGAAGGATGTCCGGTTTCACCTCTCCGACGAGCCGTAATGCTTCTACCCCGTTCCTGGCCTCACCGATCACCTCGATATCCTGCGCCCGGTTCAACAACCTGCGAATTCCCGTGCGTACGGTGCTGTTATCTTCGGCGAGCACCACTTGTATTTTCAAATGCGACATTGGATCTCCTCTGGAGGGCAGACTTAGATGTGATTATAGATATTCACACTCTAATTTCAATTCAGGATGTCCCTCTCAGGAGGTAGGGAAGTTCCTACCTTGCTCAAACAAGGCCCTCTCGCACTGCGTACACCGCTGCCTCAACCCGAGAGGTCACGTTGAGCTTGGCAAATATGGCTCCCATATACTTCTCGACTGTCTTTTCGCTGATCCCCAGGTCAGCGGCGATGGCCTGGTTGGTCTTGCCCTGGGCAACCAGGCGCAGCACCTCCGCTTCACGTTGGGATAATTTCACTTCATCTCCTCTAACCCAGGAGGCCATTTGGGCCGAGATGCGCCGGCTGACCCAGCCCTTTTCTCCGCGCGCCACGCCATGCACTGCTTCGCGGATCGTCTCGGGAGCTTCTTCTTTCATAAGGTAACCTGCCGCCCCCAGCTCGATCAGCCCCCGGATATATTCCGCGTCGTCGTGCGCGCTGAGCGCCAGGATTTTAACCCCTGGGTGCCGCTGGTGGAGCTGTTGGGCCACCTGGGTGCCGGCAATATCCGGCAGCTCCATATCCAGCAGCACGACGTCTGGCTGCATCGTTTCGGTTAAATCCAGGGCTTCGGCGCCGGTTGCGGCTTCGCCCACCACCGCAATATCACCCTCTTTTTCCAGCAGGCTGCGGATACCGCTGCGCACCACCGGGTGGTCATCCGCCAGCAAAACTCGAATAGGGCTCATTTTGCGCCTTCCTTTAGCGTGTCCTCTTTGTTTAGAGGGACCACCGCCTTGATCAGCGTGCCCTGCCCGGGCGCTGAAGTCACTTCCAGGGTCCCGCCCACCTCGCTGGCGCGCTCAATGGCCCCCACCAGCCCCAGGTGCCCCTGGCGGGCCAGCTTCACCCAGCGCTTGGGCAGCTCGAACCCCACCCCGTCGTCCTGGATTTCCAGGATGGCCTCCTGGTGCGCCAGCCGGAAGCGGATTTTGATGCTCGTTGCTTGAGCGTGGCGCAAGATGTTGTTGAGTGCTTCCTGGTAGATGCGGAACAGCACGATGCGCACGTTTTCGGGCAGCGAGCGCCCATCGTGAGCCAGCTTTTGCCGGATGGTCAGCTCGGGGTGGGCCGCCTGAAACTGCTCAAGGTGCGACAGGATGGTCTTCTCCAGGCCGAAGGGCGCCAGGGTGGGAGGCCTCAGCTCGCCGCAAATGGCGCGCACAGATCGGGTGAGCTGCGCCAATGCCGTGCGGATGGCCTGGAGCTGCTCCAGCCCGGCTTCTTCCCGGATCGAATTTTCGAGGTCCTGCACCTGGTACGACACGGCGATGATCTCCTGCAAAGGCCCGTCGTGCAGGTCCTGCGCCAGGCGCAGGCGTTCCATCTCCCGCCCCTGCATCAGCCGCTGCTGCAGCTCGGTCAGCTCGGCCTCTATCTGTTTACTGGCGGTAATGTTCTCCACCATCCCGATGACGAATTTCAACTCGCCGTCCTGTCCGTGGACCAACGAAGCCGTCATGCGGCCCCAAACGGTCTCACCGTTTTTGTGGATGTAGCGTTTTTCGATGGAATAGTTTTTGCGCAGCCCGTTTGCCAGCTCGGTGAACAGCTTGCGGCTGGTCCGTTTGTCGAGCGGGTGGGTGATATCCAGGTAATCTCGCCGGCGCAGTTCCGCCGCACTGTACCCAACCATGGCCTGGAAGGCCGGGTTGCAGTCGAGCATTCTGCCATTCATCCCCTTGATGACGATTCCCACCCCCGCTTCCTCGAAGATCGTCTTGAAGCGCGCCTCGCTCTGGAAAAGCGCCTCGCTCGCCCGCCGGTAGGCTGTTACGTCACGCCCTTCGGCGAGCAGGAACGGCGGCGCGCCTCCCTGGCTCGCCACCGGCTGGATGGTGAAATCGATGTACGCCTTCGGCTGGCCTCGCCGGCGAATTTCAATTTCTTTGTGGCTGGCCGCGCCGCTGGCGGCCTGGTCGACGGCCTGCTTGAGCGCCAGGCGGTTCTGGCGGCTCAGCGCCGCCCAGGGGATCGACCACAACGGCGCCTGGGCGACCTCGGACTGGGTCAGCCCGGTGTATTCGAGAGCGGCGCGATTTGCCTGCATCACCCGCCCAACTTCATCCAGGATGCCCAGGAATTGGTGAATGGCGTCGAAACATTCTGCGAAACGCTGACTGTTATCCGTATCCATTTTCAATAATCAACCTTCGTTGATGATAATTATAAACTTTTGTCATTGAAATCACAAAAGTTGTTATTTTTTGAGGGTTTT
>DBMK01000344.1 GCA_002298885.1 Anaerolineaceae bacterium UBA700 | reverse complement strand
ACAAAAACACCCCGTTTTCGCAATAAAAATGACCCCGGCTAAGCCAGGGTCATTTTTATTGCGAGCTATTTGTTTAGCGGCGGCGGAAGATCAGGTAGGCGCCGAGAAGGATCAGGAAGGCGGGCCAGGCGTAACCGAGGACGGTCAGGATCTGCAGCCCGGCCTGCCCGGCGAACAGGGCGGCGCCGATGAGGGCCATGAAACCGGCGGGGATCAGCGGCCAGAGCATGATGCGGCCGATGAGGGCCGAAGCCAGGGTGATCAGCGCCCAGCCGCCGGCGAAGGTCAGCATGAACAGGCCGCCGCGGGAGGGGTCAACCATCCCGGCGAAGGGGCCGGCGACGAGCAGGCTGCCGACGCCGATGCCGGACAGGATACCGCCGGGGATGAGCAGGCCGGGGCGGCGTTCCAACACGCCAGCCGCCAGGAAGACCAGCGCCAGGAAGGGCAGGAAGTACAGGCCCCAATTGACGTGGATGAACTGCTCCAGTAAGGCGAACAAACCGATCGAGATCAGGATTGCGCCGCCGACAACGCCGCCATGGCGTCTTTCAACAGGGTTATTGGACTGCATTTGTACGGACATCTCACACCTCATTCGAATTTTGATTTCTGTGCGCCGCCTCGGCGGCAGCACGTTGGTTTCTATTTACATTCAATATGATACGGGTTTGACGATTTTGCCGCATGTGCCAGGCGTCACCATATGCAGTCAGGTGTGCGGCGTGACGGTCACCAGACGCGGGGCATGACGGTCATGGGGTGGGGGTGACCTTTGCAGAATATTAAAGTTCCGGGCCTGATCACCAGGCTCGTGGAAAGGAAATCCTGATCCGCTCGAAGATTAGAACTGCCGGCTATCCCTGCGGCCACTCGGTACCAAGGTACGAGTGGCTCTCAATGTAGCGGAAATGATCCATTTTTAAGAGCAACGCATGGTACTGCTGAGCAGCTTCGAGATTTGGGTACTTGTCCACGCCCCAAGCCATCCAATCATCGGTACTCCAGACGCACGTATTAAACAACAATGATTCGCCGCCTACCTGCTTCATCGCTTGTGCATTTTTTGCGTTGAATTCTTGCTGTTCTTCCTTAGAAAGCTGATACCATGCTTCCCTGTACTTTGCCATCCAGACTTTATAAATCACCTGAGCCATTTTGAACCTCCTTAGCGGTTGAAGAACTTGTTGTCTGTTTGAGGGTGAGTTTTGGCTTTATTGAGCCAATGTAGATAAATTATATCGATATAAAAAATCTATTTCAACTGCCACTTACGTCCGTGCACAGACCCGCCCCTGCGGCGGCCTGCACGCCCGAATCGCCGCTCGAAGGGTCTGCGACCCCCGTGTTGGCCCGAGTGCCTGGCTACCTCCCACGGCGGTCACAGACCGCCTGTGAGCGTAGGAGCATAGAAATTCTAAAAAAAATTTGTGTAAATTCGTGCAATTCGCGGATTCGTTCTTTGCGGTTGACAATAACCAAAAACGGCCTAAAATTGAACATATATTGAACATATTCAATATGAATATGAATTTGTTCTGAACTTGTTCAGGAAATGATTTATGGTCCCATCCGAAACAGAGCCCAGGGAGCGCATTTTACAGGCGGCCGTCCAGCTTTTAAAGGAGCAGGGTGACCCCAGCCGGGTCACGGTGCGCCGGATCGCGGCACTGGCCGGGGTGGGGGTTGGATTGGTCAACTACCACTACCGCAGCAAGGAGGACCTGCTCGACGCCGCCTTCGGGCGCATGCTGGCGCAGCAGGCTCGCCCCTGGCTGGAGGCACGCCCGGGAATGGCCGGGCCGCCGCTGGCGCGCCTCAAGCAGATGGCGCGCCAGATCGGCGAGACGGCCCTGGATTTTCCGCGCCTGGCGCGTCCCAGCATCGAGCGGGCCGTGTTGAACGCCCGGTTCGAGACCGCCCTGGCGGCGCTGCCCCTGCTGCGCGAGCATTTTGGGGCGCGCAAGGGCGAGCTGGAGCTGCGCGCCCTGGCCCTGGCGCTGACCAGCGCCCTGCTGGTGGCCTTCTTGCGCCTGGATGAGGCGGCCGCCTTCGTCGGTTTTGATCCCCGCGACCGTGCCCGCCTGGGGAGCCTCTGTGACCTGATCATCGAACAGGTGCTGGGTGAGGAAGAGCGGAAACTGACCTGGAAGACATAAAAACGATCCTTGCGGGCGGGTTCCAGGCCGCGCCAATAATTGCAGCCTGTAAAATAAGTGGGGGTGTCATTTGACAAACCTAAGGATTGGATTAAAATCAAATTAAACTGTGCGGGCTGGCTTGAATACGCAAGAGATATATCATTAGAGCGATCGCCGCAGGAGGTTATATGAGGCTGCTGGTCGTTGACGACCACATTTTATTCCGCGAGGGATTGGTCAGCCTGATTGCCCGTCAACCGGATATGCAGGTATTGGGGGAAGCCGGCTCGGTGGCCGAAGCGGTAGAAATGGCCCGCCAGGTAAAGCCGGAGATGATCCTGATGGACTTCAACCTGCCGGACGGGAACGGCCTGGATGCCACGCGCATCATTTTGGCTGAATTCCCGCAGGTGAAGATTGTGTTCCTGACCATTTACGATGAGGATGAACGCCTGTTTGCGGCCGTGCGCCTGGGGGCCAAGGGGTACCTGCTCAAGAACATCCCGGTAGCCCACCTGCTGGCGGCGCTGCGGTCGGTGGAGAAGGGCGAGCCGGCCCTCTCGCCGGACATGGTGGCGCGCATTATGGGCGAGTTTGCGCGCACCCCCGCCGTCGAGACGCGTTCCACCGGCAGCGACCCGCTCAGCCTGCTGACCTCGCGCGAGCTGGAAGTGCTGCGCGAGCTGGCCACGGGCGCTTCTAACCGCATCATCGCCGACCGGCTGTTTATTTCGGAGAATACCGTGCGCAACCACGTGCACAACGTGCTGGAAAAGCTCGGCCTTTCCAGCCGACGCGAAGCGGTGAGCCTGGCGCGGCAAAGCGGGTTGGGGAAGAAGTGAAACGT
>DBMK01000283.1 GCA_002298885.1 Anaerolineaceae bacterium UBA700 | reverse complement strand
GTGCCCATTCGTTTAAATTCGTGGTATTCGCGGATAGTATTAAAAATTCGTGCCCATTCGTTTAAATTCGTGGTATTCGCGGATAGTATTAAAAATTCGTGTCCATTCGTTAAAATTCGTGTAATTCGTGGATAGTATTAAAAATTCGTGGTATTCGCGGATAGTATTAAAAATTCGTGCCCATTCGTTTAAATTCGCGTAATTCGTGGAAAGTATTAAAAATCCTCCCCCCAGGATTTGAGGATCTGGATGTAGAACTGGACCATTTTGCCCAGGGCCTCAACGCTGACGCGCTCATTGATGCCGTGGACGCGGTGGATGTCGTCGCGCGTCATAACCGCAGGGGTAAAACGGTAGACTTCGTCGCAGATATCGCAGTAATTGCGGGCATCCGTTGCGCCCAGCACCAGCATGGGCGAGACGGGGATATTATCGTACACCTGGCGGATGGCGCGGCCCAGCAGCAGGTACGACGAGACGTCGGTGGGCGAAGCCGGGCTGGCTTCGCGCGCCCAGCTTTCGCTGGTCTCGATCTTGACCCGCGGGTCCTCGACCGCCTTGCGGATGTGGTCGCACACACCGGCGATGGTGTCGCCGGGCAGCAGGCGGAAATTGACCAGGGCGGCGGCCCGGCCGGGCAGCACGTTCGCCCTGTCGCCGGCGTGGAACACGGTGCTGGCGGTGGTAGTGCGGATCATGGCGTTGGTGGTAGGGTCAGCCGTCAGGCGCTTCTTAAGCATGCCGCCGAACAGCCACAGGTTGGCCAGGGCGAGCTGCTGGGTGAAGGGCATGGCCGCCGCCACCTCCTTGACCAGGGCAATGAAGGCGTCGAAGCGCACGGGGAGCTGCTCGTGCTCCAGGAACGCCAGGGCCTGCGACAGCGCCCCAATGGCCGTCTGCTTGGGCGGAAAAGCCGAATGGCCCGGCTCGGCCTCCACGGACAGCTCGACCACCAGCGCGCCCTTTTCGGCGGTGCCGACCATGGCAACTGGCACGTCCACCCCCGGCAGCATGCCCGAGGCGATCTGCCCGCCCTCGTCCAGCACCACGCCGGGGTGGATCTCGCGGTCACTGAGCCATTCGACGATGGCCTTGGCGCCGGTGCCGCCGATCTCCTCATCGTGGCCGAAGGCCAGGTAAACGGTGCGCTCCGGCTGGTAGCCGCCTTTCAGCAGGGTTTCCACGCTCTCCATGATGGCGATCAACTGGCATTTGATATCCAGCGCGCCGCGCCCCCACACGTAGCCGTCGGCGATAGCCCCGCTGAAGGGCGGATATTCCCACTGGTCCAGGCTTTCGGGCGCAGCCGGCACCACGTCCTGGTGGGCCATGAGCACGGCCGGCGGCAGCTCGGCGTTCTTGCCGCGCCAGGTGTAGAGCAGGGTGAAATCGTGGAATATCTGCTGCTCCAACGTGGCGTGCAGGCGGGGGTACATCTCGTGCAGCCTGAGCTGCAGCTCGTAAAAAGCGCGCCGCCCGGCCGGGCTGTCCTCCACCATCGAAACGGTCTCGCATTTGATGACGCTGGCGAGGTGCTCGGCCACCACCGGCGCCTCCACCTCCGCCAGCTCAACCGGCTCCTCGGCAACGAACGGGCGGGCAAACTGCAGCGTGCGGATCAACATAAAGGCAATAATAAAAAGGATAAGGACTACGACGATCAGGATAATACTCAAAGCCATGATTGCCTCCTTGAACTACGGCAGGATCCACAATTCAGGCGGGCCGAGCTGCAGGTTGAAATCGAGCTGCTTGAGCATATCGCTGCGTTCGGCTTCGAGCGCCAGCAGGGCGTATTCCGCCAGGGCCTGGAGGTCCTCGGCATGCACGGTCACCGGGTGAAAGGGGCTGCGGTTGGGCGTTTCGGCCAGCGCCGGCGGCTGGCGCAGCAGGCGCAGGCAGGCGTCCACGAGCTGGTCGAGCGGCAGGGTGTAGGCCGGAATAAAGAACGGGCGCGGCTGCTGCCAGAACTGGAGCATATTGCGGCTCTCGTCGCCGCGGTAGGTCTCACGGCGCAACTGCACCTGGCCGGTAACCACCCACACCGGCTTGCCGGGAGTGTTGGCTGGAATGCCGGCGGCGTAGTGCACCGGCTGGGCCGCCAGGCCGTGCTCGTCGGAGAGGATCTGGCCCTGCCCGCAGGTGGGGCAGACCCAAAACACCTCGTCCGGTTGGGCGAGCAGCGGATTCTGGCATTTGACGCATTGCAGCGGGATTAACGCGATCTCGGCCTGGCTCATTGGAATCTCTCGATACTGCGCACGACGTCGAAGATCTGGCGGGCGGAATTGGGGATGGTCAGGCCGCCAGGACCCATTCCCAGCACCCTGCGCCGGTACTCGTAGTGCTCGCCGTAGCGATATTTGCGGAAGGAGAAATACATCAGCGCCAGCCCAGCCACAGCCAGCGCAATCCCAAATTCGGCCGAATGGTCGTTGCCCTGCAGGGCCAGCCCGCCCAGGTCGACGGCGACGAACGAGCCGGCAGCCATGCCGCCGACCAGCACCGCCGCCCGGTAGTAAATGTTGCCGGGCGCCTTGCCGTACAGCACCTCGCCGGAAAAGCCGTCCACCACCACCTGAAAAGTCCGCTCGCGGAAGCTGTAGCGCATGATCCACAGCGGGTAAAAGACCAGCCCCTGGCGCGGGCGCAGGATGCGCACGAAGGATTGCGAGACGCGGTCCAGGTTGGCCTGGCTGCGGGTCTGGTTCTCGAAAAACAGGCGCGACTGCTCGAGGGCTTCAACCGACGAGCTTGTAGGCTCGAAGACCATGCCGGTGCGGTGGAGCTGGTCGGAATTGCACGGCTCGAACACGCGCCCCTGCAGGCTGATCTGTGTGACGCCGAACTCGCCTACCTCGCAGGCGGCCTCGTTCCAGGTCAGGTCCTGCATCACGCGCACTTCCTTGGGCTCCCAATGGGTATGGTCGCCGCTGCCCTCCCGGCGCTGGCCCAGGAAATACGCCAGCGCCCGGCCCCAGGTGGCCCAGAAGGGCAAATGGACCATGAATACCTCGGTCAGCTTGGCCTGGCGCTGCACGCCGCGGGCGATGGCCCAGTTGCCCAGGAATTTATGGAAGGCCGTTTCGGCCTGGGCGCGGTCGGCGCGCAGGGGCACCTGGTAGCGGCGCACCCCGGCCTCGCCGCGCACCACCGAGCGCATCTGGCAGTAGGGGCAGACGACGATCGCCTGTCCCTCCGGGATGGGCACCATCCCCCCGCAGCGCGGGCATCCTAAACCTTTGAGCGCATCTTTATCTGGCATAATTCTCTTAGAATTCACCACACACCTGCCCTGGCGGGCGGGTGTGTGGTGAAATTAGCTTCCATCTTCATACTTTCATGGCGACGTAGACGGCGATGAAGAAGAGGATGGGCATGGCGATGAGGGCCAGGACCAGGGCGACGCCGGAGAGCAAGGGCGAGCCGATGGCGAGCAGGGCCAGGAAGAGGAACGTCAGGGCGGTGATCCCGGCGGCGGTGTAGTACGGTGCCTCGGCCTTGGCGGGATAGATGTTCGCCAGCACCATGCCCGTGCCGGCCTCGACAATGGCGGTGAACGGATTGCCCTTGTAAGTGTATTTGAAGATATAAATCGGCACGTGCACCAGGGCCGCCTCGCTCACCTCGCCGCCGGGCTGGGATTGAGCCAGCCACTCGCGGGCGGCCTCCAGCGGCACGCTGGGGGTCACGGCCTGGCCCTCCACCGAGGCGTCGTATGGGTGCAGGTCGCCGGCGGGCAGGGTCAGGCGGCGCAGCTCGGTGATCGAGGTAGCCGCCGCCGGTTGCAGCGATTCGGTCTCCTGGTCACCGCGGCGGATCTTGAAGAACCAGATTGGAAAATACTGGAAGCTCTGCCCCACCACCTGCGACTTCTTGTCCAGGTCCTTGACGGTCTGGTTGCCGGACATCCAGCGCGCCAGCTCTCCGGCGGCCTGTTCGGGGGTCAGGGTGGGGATCAGCCGCCAGTGAAAGACTACCCGCGATTTATCCAGGTAAACGGTCGCCGAGCAGTACGGGCAGGTGATGAAAATCTCACCTTCCTGTGGGTGCAGCTCGCCGCCGCACTGAGTGCAATTTAGCGTTGTGACCGGGGCATCGCTCATGGGAGTGGTTTGATTATATTATATTTTAGAACGAAAATTTGTCCCGCCAAGTCGGCTTATGGTTTTTAAAAAATTAAAAGGGTAATCTGCGTCTAGGCAGGCCTACCAGCCTCACCCCCGGCACCTCTCCCAGAACGGTGAAGCACGTTCTGGGAGAGGGGAGAAAAGCAAATCCAGTGCATTTCTCCCCTCTCCTG
>DBMK01000059.1:918-2621 GCA_002298885.1 Anaerolineaceae bacterium UBA700 | reverse complement strand
CGGCCACCACAAGAATCTCCCCCGCCACCGTGGCAGATGCGGTGATTCCGGATATCATTAACCTTGATTAAGAAACCTTAACGCTCCCTGCCCCCTATATTCATCCTTTTTTAACCCTCAAATGGTAACCTTTACTCTGATTGAAGGGCTATTAACTCTACTCGACCTCTGGAGAAGACCATGCGCACCAAAACCTCAACCTTATTGTTAGCCGGCTGTCTGACGCTTATTTTGCTTGCCGGGGCATTTTCAGGTGGAATTTTCGTCGGTTTGGCTCTTCCCAGGGGCGATGCTTCGATTGTCCTGGCGCAGCCAGTGGCAACAACCGAAGCTCCAACCACGATCATAACCCAGACTCCGGTTCCGACAAATGCTTCCAGTGACGCCACTCCCGCTGACCTCCAGCAGCTTTTCCAGCCCTTTTGGCAGTCCTGGGACCTGCTGCATAAAGAATACGTCGACCAGCCTATCGACAATACCCAGTTGATGCAGGGCGCCATCAAAGGCATGCTCGATTCGCTCGGCGATCCGCACACCTCCTACATGGACCCCAAGCTGTTCCAGCAGGAGATGACCGACCTGAGCGGCCAGCAGTACGAGGGCATTGGAGCCTGGGTCGACTCGACCGGCGACTACCTGAAAATTGTCAGTCCGATGCCTAATTCTCCTGCCCAGAAGGCCGGCTTAAAATCTGGAGACGTGGTCATCGCCGTCGACAAGGTAGACATGACTGGCACGCCTGGCGATACTGTTCTCAAGAAAGTCCTTGGCCAAGCGGGCACCGACGTCACCCTCACCATCCGCCGTGGCACCCAGGACCCATTCGACGTGAAAATCACCCGTGCCAAGATCGACGTACCCCAGGTGGAATGGCGCATGGAGGCCAACAACGTGGCTTACGTCCACCTTTTCATTTACGGCGATCAGACCGCCGATGAATTGCACAAGGCCCTCTCCGAGCTGTTGCCTAAAAAACCAGCCGGCCTCGTCCTGGATTTGCGCAACAACGGCGGCGGCTACCTGGATGCTGCCATCAACGTCCTTTCCGAGTTCGTGCCAAAGGACCAGGTTGTGATGTTGGAAGAGTACGGCACCGGCGCCACCACCAAGTACACCTCCCGCGGCGGCAGCGCCCAGGGGATCCCTATTGTTGTTCTAATAAATGAGGGTACTGCTTCAGCCTCTGAAATCACTGCTGGCGCCCTCCAGGACCTGGGCCTGGCGAGGCTGGTTGGGGTTAAATCGTACGGCAAAGGCTCGGTGCAGCAGGTGACCACCCTGCCCAATAACCAGGGCGGCCTGCGCATCACCGTCGCCCACTGGCTTACCCCCAACGGCCGGCAGATCAACGGAAAGGGCCTAGACCCGGACGTGGAAGTCAAGCTGACCCAGGCAGACATCGACGCCGGAAAGGACCCCCAGCTTCAAAAAGCGATCGAGCTACTTACGACGAAATAAGGAGACTCATCTTTCGATATCAGGAGAGCTGCCATGAGTGGACGCAAAATTCTATACATCCTTCTGGTTGTGGTCGTGGGGGCGGGCGCCGGCTTGATGGGTGCATTGGGCGGCGGCCTGGTCGTCTACCAGAACCTTCAGGGCCAGCTTCAAGCCCAGCGCAGCACGCTGCCTGCTGGCGCCGTCCAGCCAACCCCGGCTGACAATTCGGCCAAAGCTGCTGCCGGCGAACAGCTCGACGTCAA
>DBMK01000059.1:0-904 GCA_002298885.1 Anaerolineaceae bacterium UBA700 | reverse complement strand
CCCGCCGCTCTTTTTTTGGACAGTCCCAGGGAGGCACATCCAGCGGCAGCGGGGTGATCATCTCCGCCGACGGTTATGTTCTCACCAATAACCACGTGGTGGAAGGCGGACAGAGTTATACCATCACCCTTGCCAGTGGAACGCTCCTCCCAGCCAAACTGGTCGGTACCGATCCATTTACCGATTTGGCCGTGCTCAAGGTGAACGAAAAAATGAGCTCCGTAGCCTCCTTTGGCAATTCGGACGTCTTGAAGCCCGGGGAAAGCGTCATTGCCATCGGCAGCCCCCTCGGCGATTTCAAGAACACCGTCACCGCCGGCGTCGTCAGCGCCACCGGGCGCACCCTCGACTCGGGCAACGGCTACCTTATGGAAGGCATGATTCAGACCGACGCGGCTATCAACCAGGGCAATTCCGGCGGGCCGCTGGTCAACCTCGCTGGGCAGGTCATCGGCATCAACACCCTCATCGTGCGCGGCGGCCAGGGGGCCAGCACTGTGGTCGAGGGCCTGGGTTTCTCCATCCCGTCAAACACCGCCCAGGCAATTGCCGCCCAATTGATCAAGAACGGGGAGGTCGCCCGGCCATACCTGGGCGTCCAGTACCAGCCTATCGATCCCCAGACGGCGCAGATCTACTCGCTCCCGGCCCAATGGGGGGCTTACGTGACGTCGGTCGCCTCCGGCAGCCCGGCCGATAAAGCCGGCATTCAGGAGAACGACATCATCGTCCAGATCGATAACACGCCTCTGGACGACCAGCACCCCTATTTCAACGTCCTGTACAGCTATTCCCCCGGACAGACGATCGACGTCAAAGTGGTCCGCGACACACAGACCCTGCACTTCAAAGTCACCCTCGAAAAAGCGACGAATTAATTTAAACAATTTTCGGGTTGGTTTAC
>DBMK01000085.1 GCA_002298885.1 Anaerolineaceae bacterium UBA700 | reverse complement strand
GGGTGAGGCTAGAAGGCCTGCCTGGACGCTGATTACCCAATTAAGTTATCAAAAACCATAAGCAGTCTAAAACGCTCTTCAGCCTGATTCAGCAGGCTTGGGTATACCCAAGCCGGTTTGTCAGGTTAATTTGTTAAAATTCAACAGGGAAGGGGGCCGAAGGGTTAGGTCAAAAACAGGGGAAACATCTTGAATTAATTTGCTTTATTTTCTAAAGCCTGACCTATGCTGCGCCATTAGCGTTAATGCATGATAAGTTCCTGATGCCATCATTTTCCCCTTGACAGAACTTATGTTCTATCATATAGTGTATATACATGATCCATTATATCCATATCCGAAGGAGACAATATGAAAACCATTCTCAATCCCTACCTGTTCTTTCGGGACAACGCTCGCCAGGCCATCGAGTTTTATAAGACGGTCTTCGGCGGCAAGCTCGCCATAAGCACCTTTAAAGAATATCACGCCTCGCAGGACCCCAATGAAGATAACAAGGTTATGCACGCCACGCTGGAAGCCGAGAATGGCATAACCTTAATGGCATCCGACACACCGAACAGCATGGAGTACAGCGGTGGGACGAATATCAGCATATCGCTCAGCGGCGACGACGAAGCGGCATTAAAGGCCTACTTCGCAAGGCTATCGGCCGGCGGGCAGGTCACACTGCCGCTCGATAAAACGGCCTGGGGTGACACGTTCGGCATGTGTACGGATAAGTTTGGCATAAATTGGATGGTGGACATCACAGCTCCAAAGGCGTAAGATTATTGGGTGCAGGTATACTCTGCACCCAAACGAAAGACTTCATCTGTGCCAGGAGGAGCTGTGGCTAATCCTATTCGGGTGTCGCTGGAAATCGGGCCGAGGGGCAAGAAGGTGGTGGCGGTGGCGCCGGACTGGCCCGGTCTCGAGCGCGGGGCAAAAACCGGGGAGGCTGCGATCGAACGCTTGCTCTCCTACGTTCCACGCTATGCAGCGGTGGCGAAGCTGGCCGGAATGGAGGCCGCGTTTGCGGACATCACCGGCGCCGACGTGTTCGAGCGCTATCCGGGCGTAGGCTCAACCGACTTCTGGGGTATCTCGTTTGCCTATTCGAGCCTCGACCGGCAAGCCGTGTCGGGCGAAGCACTGGAGCGTGAGTTGGCGCTGATGCGGGCGTGCTGGGCGTTTTTCGACGAGGTGCGTTCGCACGTCTCGGCTGAGATGCAGCGGGGTCCGCGCGGCGGCGGGCGCGATCGAGACCGCATCGTCCGCCATGTGATTGCCACGGAGCGGGATTGGACGAAGAAGCTCGGCGTGATCACGCCTCAGGACGCCCTGCTCACCGGCGAGGGGTTGAACGCCCATCGCGACGCCTACTGCAGCACTATTCGGGCTTTGCATTCCCAGGGCAAAATGGCCCGCACCTGGCCGCTCCGCTACCTGATCCGCCACACCGCCTATCACACGCTCGATCACGCCTGGGAAATGGAAGACAAGGATCTGACTACGAAACAAGCGTGATGGAATTTTAACCATTGAGACACTGAGAACACTGAGAAAACCTTTTTACTAAGGTTTTCTCAGTGTTCTCAGTGTCTCAATGGCTAAACTCCATTCCATTTCCCGCAGCCTGCTTCCCAGGTATTAAGACTATCGATGGATGCTCCCCGACCTGAGGCTGGTTAAAAGATCGGCCTGTTTTTCGGACCGGACCCATCCTGCCGCCCGATGAAACAGGAAGGCATCTGGGATAAGCTTTATGCAGGTTTGAAATTCGCTCGGTCAAGTTGAAAGTGAAAGGAGTAATACCATGCAACAGATTACGGACGTTCAAACAGAGACAATCGCCCAGGCTCGGCCTGCGGCGGCGGCAAAGGTTAAGACGGAGACCCGCATGGCCTACATCGACATCCTGCGCATGATCCTGATCATCATGGTGATCATGATGCATGCCGCCATCACCTACGGCGCCTTCGGTGATTGGACCTACCACGACCCCTCGCTGGTCCCGGACGAGACCACCAGCGTCGTGCTCTCGCTGCTCAACTTCATGATGCAGTCCTTTTTCATGGCTCTGTTCTTCTTCGTCTCGGGCTATTTCACCCCTGCATCGTACGACCGCAAAGGCGTGGCGCATTTCTGGAAGGACCGCCTGCTGCGCATCGCCCTGCCCATGACGATCTACACGCTGTTCCTCAGCCGGCTGCCCAATTACATTGACGCCGTGGACAACCACGGTCTGAGTGAGTCCTTCTGGCAGTTCAGCGCCCGCACCTTCCTGACGGAGGCGGACGGCGGCCCGACCTGGTTCCTGTTCGCCCTGCTGATCTTCTGCGCCGGTTACACACTGTGGCGGCTGGCCTCGCGCGGACTGCGCCTGGACCTCTCCTGGGCCAGCCGCCTGCCGGCCCCGGGCACCAAAGCCCTGCTGGCTGCCGGCCTGGCGATCGCCGCGGCAATGTTCGGCATGGCGCAGACGGCGCCGCTGGCGCAGTCGACGAAAGCACTGGGCGCCTTCAACCTGCTGCTGGCCTTCTTCCCCTCGTACATCCTGCTCTTCGCCGCCGGCACGCTGGCCTACCGCAACCAATGGCTCTCCCGCATGCCGGCCCGGATGCTGCGCTTCTGGGGCTGGCTCTCAGCAGCGCTGATCGTCATTCTGCCGGCCTATCTGATCCTGGGCGGGGCAATCGACAACGGGCTGGACCCGTTCCTGGGCGGCCTTACCTGGCAGTGCGCCGGAACGTGCCTGTGGTTCGGCCTGGCCTGCATCACCTTCAGCACCACACTCACCTTGTGGCTGCGCAACCGGGTGCCGCCGCAGAGCAAACTTGCGGCTCTCGCTGGCCCCAATACCTTCACAGTGTACCTGATCCACCCGCTGGTGTTGGTGCCGCTCAGCTACGGGATGAGCTACATCGCCCTGCCTGCCATGATTAAGTTCCTCCTGGCCTCGGCGCTGACCGTGCTCGTGAGCTTCGCCCTTGCCAGCGTCCTGCGCCGCCTGCCGGGGGCGAAGGCAATTTTGTAGGGAAGGTAAATTTAACCACGGAGACACGGAGGGCACGGAGA
>DBMK01000320.1 GCA_002298885.1 Anaerolineaceae bacterium UBA700 | reverse complement strand
TTTTGGGGCGGGGGGCAGGGGGGTGGGGCTTTTTGTGGCTTTTATAAAAAAGGCCAAACTCCAGTCTTGACATTTTTATAATCTCGGGATAATATATGCACGTATGCTCATATAATCAAGGATAGACAACGTTATGGAAATTACACCAACTCTTAAACCAATCCACTGTGAGGAAAGCTTCATCCACGAAGACCAGGTGCGCATCGCCCAGGAATACCTGATTGACGGCCTCACCTCCACCCACCTGTCCCGAACCTTCCAGGCGCTCTCCGACCCCACCCGGGTCCGGCTGATCAGCGCCCTTTCCAGGTCAGAACTGTGCGTGTGCGACCTGGCTGCCCTGCTCGGCATGTCGCAGAGCGCCATCTCGCACCAGCTCCGCTCTCTGCGCGACCTGCGGCTGGTTAAATCTCGCCGGGAAGGGCGCGAGATTTTTTATACCCTGGACGACGACCACATTCGCGAGCTTTACGAGCTGGGTCTGAAACACGTTTTACACGTATAAGGATTTCGTCGACACGATCATGGAAAAAACCATCGAACTAGAGATACGCTCACTGCTGCCCGGCGTGGAATCGGACCAGGATAGCTGCATCGGCCGCCTGGAAAAGGCGCTGCAATCCCAAAGGAATTTACAAAAAGCCCATATCGAGCGTAATGACGGCGCAGTGAAGCTGTGCCTGCATTACGATGCGGACACGACCAGCGTCAGCGACGTGAAACGCATTGCAGAACGTGTTGGGGTGGAGATCGTCAACCGCTACAAGCACGAACTCATTTCAATTAAGGGAATGGATTGCTCCGACTGCGCCATGGTTATCGAGCACAGCCTGGGCCGCATGGACGGCGTTTTGACCGCCCGGGTGAATTACGCCTCCAAAAAATTGTGGATCGAATACGATACCCACACCATGACCCACCGGGGGATCGAGCAGCGCATCAACAGCCTGGGGTACGAAGTACCCCTTGAAGGACCTCAAAAATGGCTGCGCGAAAACCGCCAGGTGCTGATGAGCCTGGCGGCAGGAGTTTTGCTCGCTGCTGGCTGGCTCGGCGAGCGCTTCTTCGGGTTACCTGCCGCGGCCGGTCTGGCGGCTTACGTGCTGGCCTACGCCGTGGGCGGCTGGGAGATTGCCCAGCACGCCTTCCTGGCTCTGCGCGAGCGCCACTTCGACACCGACTTGCTGATGGTCATGGCGGCGCTGGGTGCGGCGGCGCTGGGCGATTTCGCAGAAGGCGCATTGCTGATATTTTTGTTCAGCCTGGGACACGCCCTGGAGGAGCGCGCCCTCGAACGGGCGCGTTCGGCCATTGAGGCGCTGGCCGACCTGGCGCCGAAGACCGCCCTGGTGAAGCGCAATGGGGCCGAAGTCGAGCTACCGGTCGAGCAGTTGGCCATCGGTGACCGGGTAACCGTGCGACCCGGAACGCGTATCCCGGTGGACGGGACCATCCTGGAGGGCAGCTCGTCGATCGACCAGTCGCCCGTAACCGGCGAATCCATCCCGGTGGATAAGGCCGGCGGCGACGCGGTGTTTGCCGGGACGATCAACGGTGAGGGGGCCCTGCAGGTGAGCGTGACCCGCCTGGCCATGGACAGCACCCTGGCGAGGGTGATGCGCATGGTCGAAGAGGCACAGGCGCAAAAATCGCCCACCCAGCAGACCATGGAACGCTTCGAGCGGGTGTTCGTGCCGGGCGTGCTGGTGGTGACCCTGCTCGTCATCGCCGTCCCGCCGCTTTTTGGGGTCGCGTTCCACGATTCGTTCCTGCGGGCGATGACTCTGCTGGTGGCCGCCTCCCCGTGCGCCCTGGCCCTGGGAACTCCGGCGACCGTCCTGGCGGGCGTGGCGCAGGCCGCGCGCAGCGGCGTGCTGGTGAAAGGCGGCGCCTACCTGGAGGCCCTGGGGCTGCTCAAGGCCATTGCGTTTGATAAGACCGGGACCATCACCCACGGCAAACCGGAAGTGACCGGCGTGGTCGCCTTTGCGCCTGCCAGGTACACCGAGGCCCAGGTGATGGGGATTGCCGCGGCGCTCGAAAACCAGTCCGGTCATCCCCTGGCGCAGGCAGTGGTGCGGGCCGCCAGCCGCGACGGCATTCCACTCGCACAAGTTGGGCCGGTAACCTCGATCACCGGCCGGGGAATCCGTTCGTCGCTCGGCGAGCGGACGGTGTTGCTGGGCAGCCTGAGCCTGGTCCGCGAGGCCGGCATGCGCATCGACCCGCAGTTCGTTGCACAGGCGGAGGCCTACGAGGCCGGGGGCAAAACGACCATGCTGCTGGCGGTTGGAGACGAGCTGGCCGGTTTGATCGCCCTGGCCGATACCCTGCGCCCGGACATCCGGGCAACGCTCGCGGAGCTGCGCGGCCTGGGCGTTGAGCGGACGGCCATCCTGACCGGCGATAACCCCCGGGTGGCTGAAGCCATTGCCCGCGAGGCGGGGCTGTCGGACGTGTACGCCGGCCTGATGCCCCAGGATAAGGCCAACGCTGTCCAGGAGATGGTGAAAAAGTACGGCGTCGTTGCCATGGTTGGCGACGGGGTGAATGATGCGCCGGCGCTGGCCAATGCCACCATCGGCATCGCCATGGGCGGCGCCGGAACCGACGTGGCCCTGGAGACGGCCGACGTGGCCTTGATGAGCGACAACCTGGCCCGGCTGCCCTTTGCGGTTGGGCTTGGGCGAGCCACGCGCCGCATCATCATCCAAAACCTGGTCATTTCCCTGGGGGTAATCACCCTGCTGGTGGTCGCATCGCTGGCCGGCTGGGCCGGGATTGGAGTGGCGGTTGTGTTCCACGAGGGCAGCACCATCCTGGTGGTATTGAATGCGCTGCGGCTGCTTGGATACCGTGAAAAGAAATTATCCGCGGTGAGCGGGGTTGCATAACGACCTTGAAAGCCACCCGCACCCTGCCCGAGAATTACCACCCGGTCGGAACGATCGACCTTTCGCAGAATTTGCGCGCCCTGATCTGGCTGAACGTGATCGGCTTCGGGCTTTTCCTGGTGTCGGGGACGATATTTATCAGGATTTTGTATTGGCTGCGCCCGCAGGACGCCGCCAGCGGGCTGATCTTGAATATTAACGGGGCGCAGAGTATCCTCGAGATCGTGGCGGCCTTCGTCGCCCTGTACGCCGGCATGATTCTGCTGCACGAGGCTATCCACGGCCTGTTCTTCTGGACATTCACCGGCGAGCGCCCGGTTTTTGCGGTGCGCTGGACCTACGCCTACGCCGCCGCCCCGGGCTGGTTCCTGCCGCGCAACCTTTACTTCGTGACGGCCCTCTCGCCGCTGGTGGGCATCAGCCTGCTGGGGCTGGTGGTCTTTGCCGTGGCTCCACCAGCCTGGTTTTTGCCGGCGCTGGTGGTGGTGGTTGCCAACGCCAGCGGGGCCATCGGCGACATCTGGGTGGCGCTGTGGCTGCTGCGCCACCCACCCGCCTGCCTGGCCCGCGACCAGGGCGACGCGGTAACGCTGTACCTCCCTTAAATATATTTATAGATTTCGCCGTACTGCGCTTTGAGCAGCGGGTCGCGGTCGCCGACCGCGATAACGTCGGCCAGGGCCTGCACATAGGACTGGGTGAAGCGCAGGTTCTTGACGGGGTACTTCACCTCCCCGTGTTCCACCCAGAAGACACCGTCGCGGGTCATGCCGGTCATGACGCAGTCGCGCGCCTTGACCAGGCGGGTGTACCAGAAGCGGGTGATCAACAGGGCACCGTCGGTTTGGTCGAGCATATCCTGCAGGCCGGTGGCACCAGGCGCCATGAACAGGTTGCAGGCCGCAGCCCCCAGGCTGCGCTCCTCGGGCGGAAGGGCGTGCCCGGTGGATGGCTGCCCGGCCTTCTTGCCGGTAGCCCGGTCGTAGACCGCATCCAGCGCCACCCCCTGGCGGAGGATGTCGACGCGCCGGCGCGGCTGGCCCTCGCCATCGAAGGGCAGCGGGACGCCGCGCCCGTCCAGGGCGTCGTCCCACAGGCTCACCAGCGGGCTGGCAACCTGCTGGCCGCGGCGGTCCGCCATCCACGAACGGCCCTCGACCACCGCCAGGCCGTTGACGCCGTAGGCGTTGAGCGAGGTAACCAGGTCGAGCACGGCGTAAGGAGAGAGGATGACCGGGTACTCGCCGGGAGGGATGGATTGGGGGTTCCTCCCGCCCAGGGCCGTGCCGATGGCTTCGTTGCCCAGGGCTTCGACCGCCACCTGGTCCATGCGCCAGCCGGCGCCCTGGCCGCGCCCCGAGGAATCGGCGCCCATTGCGGTGACCTGAAATTCGGCGCAGGTGTACGGGTGGTAGGCGAACAGGCCGGTTGAATTGGCAGCCGCCAGCTCGGTAGCCGAGGTGGAAAAGGCCCCGGCGGCATTGAGGCCCGCCTCTGCGGCCTGCCGGCAGACTGCCTTGACCGGGGCGGCGCGCAGCTCGGGGGTGCAGGCGGCGGTGGCCTCGTCGTAGGCCTGCGCCGGCTGAATGGGCTGCGCTTCGGCCAGGCCGAGCGGCTCGGGGTCGGCCGGCATAGCGCAGGCGGCTTCGAGCGCTTCCTGGGCCAGCAGGTTCAGGGCGTCGCCGTCGATGCGGTTGGCGCTGGCGGATCCGGTGCGCCCGTCTAATGATACCCGCAGGCTGACACTGGCGTTGCTCTCATTCACGTTCTGGTGGATGGTGTTGTTGGCAAAGCGGGTGAGCGACTGGTCGAACACCTCCACCCACACCTCCGCCTGCCCCGGCTCACAGGCCTTGAGCAAAAAGTCGGTGATCTCATGAATCTTCTGAGCTCCGAGCATAGGTCCCTTTCTAATCCACGAATGACACGAATTTAGGCGAATGAACACGAAATTGGAATCAGCGAATTATTCAAATTTCACGAATTCCGGCAAAATAAACTTTAACAAATTATTCGGGTTTTCTACATTCCGAGGTCAAAACCTGACCTCACCCCCGGCCCCTCTCCATGAAATGGAGAGGGGAGCGCGCAGGGAAAGTAGACGTGAAACGTGCTACTGCCGAAGGAAAAAGTTTCTCCCCCTCTCCATTCCATGGAGAGGAGAGCGCAGGGAAAGTAGACGTGAAACGTGCTACCGCCGAAGGAAATAGTTACTCCCCCTCTCCATGGAATGGGGAGAAGAGCGCGCAGGGAAAGTAGACGTGAAACGTGCTACCGCCGAAGGAAAAAGTTTCTCCCCCTCTCAATGGAACGGAGAGGGGTGATCTTCCCCTGGTTTTAT
>DBMK01000319.1 GCA_002298885.1 Anaerolineaceae bacterium UBA700 | reverse complement strand
ATATTCTTTAAAAAAATTTATTATCGTCGCATGGTCGCTTCGAAAGCGGCCACGTCGGCAAAGTAGCGCTGTACCAGCTCGGGGGTATTGGCCGGGTTGGTATAGATCTCGGCGGCCGGGTGCTCGATCAGAGCAGCGATTTTTGCCGCCACTTCGGCGGCGGACTGGGCGCCCTGCATCGGGGCTGCGCCGAGCGGCGCTCCCAGGGCGGAGGCGGCAAAATCGGTGTCCACCACCCCTGGCATCACCAGCGAGACGTGGACGTCCGGGAAATCGCGGGCCAGGTCGATGCGAAGGTGGGCGGTCAGCATGTTGAGGGCGGCCTTGGAGGCGCTGTAAATGGAGCGCATGGTGGCAAAGGGGATGCGCCCCAGGAACGAGGAAATGTTAATGAGGTGCCCCTGGCGGCGGTGCTGGAAATAAGGCACGATGGCCTGCATCCCGTACAGGGCGGATTTGAAGTTGACGGCAAGCATCTCGTCCACGTCGGCGTCGCTAAGCTCGAGCACCGGGCGGAAGATGCCCCGCCCGGCGTTGTTGATCCACACGTCCACCTGCCCGAAGCGCTCGAGGGCGGTGTCGCGCAGCCGCTCGACGTCGGCCCGGCGGGTTACGTCGGTCGGCAATGCCAACGCCCGCTCGCCGAAGGGCGCCGCCACCTGGCGCAGCAGTGGCTCGCGCCGGGCCGCCAGTGCCAGGAAGTGTCCCTGCTCCCCGAGCAACCCCGCCAGCGCCGCCCCAATGCCCGAGCTTGCGCCGGTAATTACGATCACCTTGTTGGTTGTCATAGGTTCAACCTTTCGAATGATTGATTCTAACCCTCTTCGATCTTAAAAACCGGTTATTCAGGCGTAGGTCGAGCCTCCCGGCCCGACAAAATTGACCAGAATGCACGAAAAATGTTCGGACGTCCACCGCTCCAGCCTGCGTCCCCGCAGGCCAGAGCAGGGTGACCCGATAAAATTAGATTGCATTGTCGGGCCAGGAGGTGCGACCTACACCTGACTCACATAGGGCAGCTATAATTAATTAAACATTGCCCGGAGGAGAATTCACACCCCATGGACCTGACCCTGCGCCCCTACCGAGGGCAAGACGACTACTGGCGCATCCGCCAATTCCTGCGCGAGGTGTTCCTGCTCAACGAGCGACGGCAGCGCAGTTGGGACGTGGTGCGCTTCGATTACTGGCGCTGGCACGGCGTCGAAAATATCGAACATCTGAAGCCGGAAGAGGTCATCTTTCTTTGGGAGGCGCCGGACGGCCAGATCGCGGCGGTTTTGAACCCGGAAAGCATGGGCGAGGCTTTTCTCCAGATGCACCCTGCCTGGAGCTCACCTGAGCTGGAAGGGGAGATGCTGGCACTGGCGGAGGAGCGCCTGTGCGTACAGCGCCCGGACGGGCGGCGCAGGCTGTGTGTGTGGGTCAATGAAAGCCAGGCCGCGCTGCGGGAGCGGCTCAACCAGAACGGTTACGCCGTGCGCGGCAGCCCCGAATACCAGCGCCGGCGCACGCTGGAGATCGAGATTCCACAGGCAGAGCCGGCGCCCGGCTATGTCGTGCGCCCGCTGGGTGACGGCGTCGAGCTGATCGAGCGCTGCTTCGCCTCGGGCCTGGCGTTCCACCCGGGTGCCATTCAGATCGCCCTGGATAACCGGGAGGTGAGCTGGTACCGCAATATCCAGACCGCGCCACTCTACCGGCGCGACCTGGACCTGGTGGCGCTGGCGCCGGACGGCTCGGTGGCCTCGTTCTGCACGGTATGGTTCGACGATGTGACCCGCACAGGGGTGTTCGAGCCAGTTGCCACCGTTCCGGCGCACCAGCGCAAGGGTCTCGGCAAGGCGGTGATGTGCGCGGGGCTGCGCCGGCTCAAGAAGATGGGCGCCACCCTGGCGCTGGTCAGCTCGTATTCGCAGCCCGCCGGGGCGCTGTACGCCTCGGCGGGGTTCACGGATTACGAGCTGTGCCAGCCGTGGGTAAAAGAGGTTTAATAATTTTTTGGGCGGCTTCGCCGACCAAAAAATTATTATTGAACTGAAGAAGAAAATTCAATCGGCAGGCTGTTCACGCCGTAGACTACGACGCTGGGCTGGCGTTCGATGACTGCATTTGGTTCCAGGTGAAAACTCGGGAAGCGTTCGAGCATGGCTCCCAGGGCAATCTTTGCCTCCAGGCGGGCAAGCGGAGCCCCCAGGCAGAAATGGATGCCGTAGCCGAAAGCAATATGTTTATTCGAGGCCCGATCGATGTCGAACCGTTCCGGCTCCGGGAAAACACTCGGGTCGTGGTTGGCCGAACCGATCCAGGCGACCACCGGCGCATTGGCCGGGATGGTCTGGTCGTACAGCTTCACTTCTTTGGCAGCGACGCGGAACATCGATTGCACCGGCGAACGGAAACGCAGCGCCTCTTCCACGGCCTGGGGAATCAGATCGGGCTGAGAGCGCAGCCTGTCCCATATCTCCGGCCGATCGGCGAAGCTCAACATGGCGTTGCCGATCAGGTTGGTGGTGGTCTCGTTGCCCGCTACCAGGAGCAGCACGCAGAAACCGAGCAGTTCGATCTGGCTGAGGTGTTTCCCATCGATGCTGGCGTTCAATAACCCGCTGATCAGATCGTCGCCCGGCGCCTTGCGCCGTTTATCAATCATGCCCATGAAATACTTGCCCATTTCCATCATCTCGGGACCCATAAATTTCTTATAATCCACGTTGGTGCCGAAATTGGCCGCCTGCACGGCGGCATCGGACCAATGCTTGAAGCGGTCCCGGTCCTGGCTGGGGATGCCCAGCATCTCGGCGATGACGATCACCGGCAACGGATAGGCCAGGTCGTGGATCACGTCCATGCACCCGGCGGACATCACCCGATCGAGGTGCTCCCGGACGATTTCGGTGATACGCGGGGCCAACGCATCGACGGCGCGCGGTGTGAAGGCCTGGGTCACCAGCGAGCGCAACTGGCGGTGGCGCGGCGGGTCGGTGCTGATGATGGCGGCTGAAAAGGGCTCGCTGGGGAGCAGCGACAGCAGGGTGCGCTTGCGGCGGAACTGGGACGAAAAAGTGGCGTACTCGGACAGGACGCGCTGCACGTCCTCGTAGCGGAAAACGTTCCAGTTGCCGCGCTGCGGGTCATGATAGAGCGGGTAAGATTGGCGCATGGTTTCATACAGGGGGAATGGATCGAGCTGCTGCTCGACTGCGGTTAACATGGAATTCATTTAGGTTCTCCTTATCAGTGAACAGAGGAGATTCTATCACTTTTGTTATCACAATTATCTAAATATTGGATTAGGGAAAATAGAGAATAGGGAATAGAAAAAAGAGATTTGAGAATAGAGAGGAGAGAGAGGAGAGATTTAGGGAATTCGAATAATTCCTCAAGTACTCATTTGCGGACTGTAGGAACGAAAGTGTGCGTCCGGTATTCGTCCGCCCCAACGTCGGGAAGGCTGTCGAGCGTATCGCCGTCGATATCCTGCGCCGCAGTGGTCGGCGTGCCGGCATTGATCGCCGCCGAAAGGGTCGAAGCCAGGTGAAAGCCGTCCGGGCCAAGCAGTGGATTCCCGCTCAGGTCGTTCTGGCTGGGGATCGTTACCAGGCCGGCCTTGTCCGCCGTGTTGTCGTAAAAGAGGGTGTGGTCCATCAAACACGTTGTGCAGGCATCGGTCTTGATGCCAACGCCGTTCAGGGCGATAAGCGTATTCTTGAAGTTCACAGTTTTGGCTGCTTCAATGTAAATGCCGCCGGCCCGCCCGGTTGACGTGGTCGTTCCCGACACGGTGAAATGGTCAATATTGAGGGTCGCCGAGGCATTATTAATATTAATTGCGCTTCCGTCTCCGACGCGGGTATTCGCCACGGCGACTCCGCCCAATACAGCGCTCATCGCATCCACCTCGAAGGCGCCTCCGCCCACGTACCCGCCGATATTGCCGGTAAATTTGGTATAGTAGATCGAAATACCTGACGAGGCGGGGGTTACATCCAATCCGCCGCCTCTATTCGTGGCTTTATTCTGATCGAAGGTGCAGTCCTGGACGAAAGAACTGCCCCACAAGTATCCCCCTGCCCCGTAGCCGCCCGTATTCTGATTGAACTGGGCGTGCATGATCTGGTTATGATTTGAGTAGACGCCCCCCCCAAACCAGGCATCGTTGGCATGGAAGGTGTCCTCGGTCAGTTTGAGCAAACCCGGCAAGTTGACATAAGCATACACTCCACCCCCAATTGATCCCGGACAGTTAGTACCGCATTTTGATTTGTTCTCCTCAAAATCCGTGCGTACGATGAGAATTGAGTTTGTGGATAAAGTTGATTCTTCCGAAAAATAAACCCCGCCGCCCTTGGCCTGAGTCTCGTTCTTCGAATCGACCGTATTCTGCAAAAACACGCTGTGGTTGATCGTTGTCTCGGCCCCATGATCTACGGCCAACCCGCCGCCATGAATGACCGCTGTGTTGGACCAAAAAAGCGTTTCTTCAATGACAACCGTCGAGCCATTACTGCCGTTCCACTGTAATATCCCGCCCCCATCATTGCCCGACTTGTTGCCCGAGATCCAGGTCCCGTGAACGTAGACGCTGTCGTTGACGTTGGCGCCGCCGCCATTACGCCCGGCCTGGTTGTCTTTGATTTCGCCGGCGGTGGCGCTGAATTTGCCCGCCCACACGCTCACCCCGCCGCCATCCTGTCCGGCGACGTTGTTGTTCAGCTTGACATTGGTCAGCGTGACGGGCCCGGCGGAATAGATCCCGCCGCCGTCGATGGATGCCTGGTTGTTCAGAATACTGCTGTCGGTTACCGTCATCGTCCCGCTCGTTTCCAGGAAAACCCCGCCGCCATAACTGGCCTGGTTCCCCCACAGGATGCAGGCTTCGATTGTCAGGTTGCTGTTCTTCACGTATACCGCCCCGCCGCCTCCGCTGGCTTGCCCGCCGGTGAGGGTCAGGTTCACGAGGGTCAGGTCCTTGCCGTCGCTCACGGTGATGACCCGGCTGCCGGTGACCGCCGTGATCGTGGCGGCGCCCTGGGCCGGCGCCGGCCCGCTGAGGGTCAGGCGCTTGTTAATCGTCAGGCTCTCGGTATAACTGCCGGCCGGAATCTGGACCGTGCCGCCCTCTGGAGTCCCATTAATTAAATCTTGAATGGTAGCCGCCGGGCGAAGCGCTGCCGCCGCCTCGGCCCGGACTGGACCCTGGCTGAGGATGATCCCCATTAACAGGGCGGCGGTGCATGTTAATTTGCTCACGTGCGCGAAGGTGGTCCGCATGGATGCCTCCAGGAGAGCGTATCTTGTTATGCTTGGCAATCGAGTTGAGCGCCAGGATCAGCCACCCCGACCCGGCAATTGGTAATTAAATTATACGCCGCTCTGCAAGCAGAGCGGCGGCGGGCTCCATCCGGCCTTCGATTTATGCTTCCAACCGGGATAACAGTTCCGGCAGCAAGGCCAGGTGCTCCACTTTAAAGAACCGGTCCGCGTACCCCTTGGGTACCTCGCTGTTCTCGTGGGTCCAGGTCAGGTCGTAAGGCACATACACGCCCATACCGCCCAGCTCCAGCACCGGCAGGATATCTGAGCGGACCGAGTTGCCCACCATCAGGAAACGCTGCGGCGGCACGCCGTGCTGCTTGAGGATATCGACGTATACGTCGCGGGTCTTGTCGGCCACGATGTGCACCTCGCTGAAGAACGGGCGCAGCCCGGACTGGGCCACCTTGGACTGCTGGTGGGCCAGGTCGCCCTTGGTTATCAGGATCAGGGGATAGCGCCGGGAAAGCGCCCGCAGGGTCGGCTCGGCGTCCTCGAAGAGCTGGACGCGGGCGGTGATCATCTCCTTGGCCAGGGTGAGGATGTAGCCGATATCCTTGCCGGTGATGCGCCCGCCGCTGACCTCGATGGCCGTCTCGACCATCGACAGCACGAAGCTCATCACCCCGTAGCCGAAGTACTTCAAGTTCCTGACCTCGATCTCGTCTAGCAGCTCGTCGATGTCGCTCGAAAAGCCAGCCTGGGCCAGCACTGCTTTGTACTTGTCCCGCGCTTCCAGGTAGAGGGAATTGTTTTCCCAAAGAGTATCGTCAGCGTCGAAGGCAATAAGATCGAACATTGTAATCCTTAGATTTTAGAACATATTCCAAGAGTAATTCAGATAATCTACATTCCGGAGGTTAAAACCTGACCTCACCCCCGGCCCCTCTCCATGGAATGGAGAGGGGAGCGCGCAGGGAAAGTAGACGTGAGGCGAACTCACCCGCCAGGAAATTGGATTTCTCCCCCTCTCCATTCCATGGAGAGGGGGCCGGGGGGTGAGGTCATGCTTCCTGGTCACCGCTCACCCGGCACAGCCCGGCCGCCATGGCCCATACGTGGGGGCCGCCGGGAGCAAGCTCGTCCTCGTCGAGGACGCGGAAGCCGCGCTTGCGATAAAAATCCACGTTCGAGCCGAGATTCGTCTCCAGGTAGGCCGGCAGGTTGGCGGCTCTGACTTGCTCCAGCTTGTGGGCCAGCAGCCGCCCGCCGATGCCCCGTCCGGCGCAGGCCGGCGCCACGCCCAGCAGCATCAGGTACCAGTGCGGTTCTGGTAGATTGGCGGCGTGCATGTGGTCAACCTGAGACTCAGAACGCAGCATGCGCCACAGCGCGTGCCAGCCCATCGCCAGGGAGACGACGCCAAAACCGGCCCGGATCAGGCCGGCCAATCTCAGATTGGTCTCCCGTGGCGGAAGCCAACAGGCTACCCCCTCCAGATCCGGAGTGGTCCAGATTTCGCCGTAGCGATGGCAGTAGCGCAGCGAAGCGAGCATCATGCCGGGCGAGACCCGTGCGCGGCGAGCCGGGTCAGGCAGGTAGTAAACCATGAGGGGATCAGCGGCAAAAGCATCCGCCAGCACGGCGGCTGCCTGGGGCAGCCGGGCAGGGTCCAGGGCAATTAGTGAAGGTGGCGCAATCTCATTCATATTGTAATGAATATTATAGCAAGCAAACACAGGGCCGCGCCCACCCACTGCTTTGCGGAGGCTCTTTCTTTGAGCAGGACGGCAGCCAGGACCACTGTGGCCGCCGGATACAGTGAGGAGAGCACAGCGGCCACATCCAGGCTGGTAAACTGGCGCGCCAGCACGTAGAAAATATTGCCGCCGGCATCCAGCGCCCCCGCCAGCAGGGCAATGCGGTTGGCAAACGGCGAGGGCAGCGGCAGGCGCGCCGTCCCCAGCAGGACCAGCGCCGTAGCCAGGGCCGCGGCGCGGGCCACGATCAGAGGGGTGAACACCTTGCCCGGCTCGATCTGCCCGATCAGGATGAAGAATCCGCCAAAACCTACCCCGGCCAGGCAGGCCAGCAGGAAACCCTGGCGCGAAACGCCGCGTTCGGCTGCGGCAGGCAGAGACACCAGCCAGATGCCCAGGAACGCCAGTCCAAACCCCGCCAGCCGGGATACTGCCGGCAGGCCTTCGGTGAATATACTGAACCCGACCGGCATCGCCGCCCCGATGACCGCCGCCGTCGGCGCCACGCTGGCCGTGTGCCCCATGGATAGCGCCCGGTAGAGCGCCGCGACCCCCACCGCGCCGGATGCCCCACCCAATATGGCCAGCAGGATCCCCTGCTGGGAGGGGAAGGTTTCTCCCCACAAGACGGCGCAGGCCGCCAGCACCAGGATGCCCGAAAAAGAGGCCCACACCAGCACCTGGAACTGGTTGTGGCGCCGGGTGGCCAGCCCACCGCTAAAATCGCCGCTGCCCCACACTACCGCCGAGGTCAGTGCGAAGAATATTCCCAGCCATTCCCCTTGCAGAAACATCTACGAAGCGTCCCCTTCAACGGCTTTTGCAGCCCGATATGCCTGGATACGGGTGCTTATCTGGAACAGGAGCGGATTCAGCGTGATCGAGATCAGCGCCCCCGCCAGGATCAGGCTGCTGCCTTCGGGCGGCAGGATCTGCAGGCTGATGCCCAAACTGGCCAGGATAAACGAAAACTCGCCGATCTGCGCCAGGGCAGCGGAAATCGTCAGACCGGTATTGAGCGGGTAGCGCAGCGCCAGAACGAGGCCGAGGGCGGTCAGCGATTTTCCGATGAGGATGATCGCCAGCACAATCAGCACCTGAAGCGGGCGCTGGACGAGGATGGCCGGGTCGAAGAGCATGCCGATGGCGACGAAGAACAGGGCGGCGAAAGAATCCTGCAGCGGCTGTAAGTCCGCCGCGGCGCGGGCGCTCAGCTCCGACTCGTTGATCACCACCCCGGCCACAAATGCGCCCAATGCCAACGAAACGCCGAACAGCTCGGCGGCTGCAAAGGCGATCCCCAGGGCCAGGGCCACCGCAGCCAGGGTGAACAATTCGCGCGACCCGGTACCTTCGACCTGTTTCAACAGCCAGGGGAACAGCCGGGTGCCCAACAGCAACATCAGGGCTACAAAAAGGGTCAGCTTCACAAAGGTAAGCAGCAGGGTGGATCCCAGGTCGGCCGCCTGGTCGTGCCCGGCCTGGCTGCCGCCCAACAGACCCGAGACCAGCGGCAAAACGACCAGGATCAGCACGGTCACCAGGTCTTCGACGACCAGCCAGCCCACCGCAATGCGCCCCTCGTCCGTGTGCAGACTGCGGCGCGACTCCAGTGCCCGCAGTAAAACCACCGTACTGGCCACAGAGAGCGAAAATCCAAAAACCAGTCCCGCCCCGAACGTCCAACCCCAGGCCAGGGCCACCAGCAACCCCAGCGCAGTCGCCACCAGGATCTGCACGATCGCCCCGGGCAGGGCAATCGAGCGCACTGCCAGCAGGTCGCCGAGCGAGAAATGCATCCCCACCCCGAACATAAGCAGCACCACCCCAATCTCGGCCAGCTCCGGCGCAAGCCGGGTGTCGGCGACGAAGCCGGGCGTGAACGGCCCGACGGCAATGCCGGCCAACAGGTAACCGATCATCGGCGGGAGGCGCAGGCGCACGGCAATATAGCCGCCGATGAAAGCAAAGGCCAGGCTAACTGCAATGGTTGCAATCAGTGAGGTTTCGTGAGGCATGGGCATCAACTCATGTTACCAGATTTTTTTCGATGCGGCGGTCCGGGATAAACCACAGGATCGCCAGCACCACGTATAAGCTGACGGCCAGCCAGGAATTCAAGAATGCGGTTGGGATCGCTACCAGGCAGATCAGGGCAGATACCTTGCCCTTGAAATCAGAACCAAGGGCGGCCGCCAGGACCGAATCGCTGCCGTGCAGGGCGATGAGGGTGCGGGTGAGGATGAAATAGGCCACCGCGGCGAAGAACAGCACTGCCCCGTACAGCGCCACCGGCAAGGCGGCAAACTGGTTCTCGCCCATCCACCCGGTGGCGAACGGGATGAGCGAGAGCCAGAACAGCAGGTGCATGTTGGCCAACAGCACGCGCCCATCCACGTGCTCCACGGCCTGCAGCAGGTGGTGGTGATTGTTCCAGTAGATGCCCAGGAAGACAAAACTGAGCACGTAACTCAGAAAGACAGGCAGAAGCGGCAGCAGGGCCTGCAGATCGGCCCCGTGCGGCACGCTCAACTGCAACACCATGATCGTAATAAGGATGGCAATCACGCCATCGCTGAAGGCCTCCATACGTCCCTTATTCATATTAACTCCTGGCCTATTGAATCCGGCCGCCGGCAGCGGCGGTTTCGGGTTTCGTATTTTAATGCATCTTACATTTCACTTTGGTTAATTTAAGACAATATTGACTATTAATATCATATTATGCTATACTTTTCATCAAAGCTGGTAGAACTCTTAATATGAAAGTATGCCGTTTCACCCTGTTGGAAAGTAAACCTTGTCATTTTTTCGCGCCACCCGTAGGGGCACGGGGGATAACGCAAGTAACTGAACTTGTGAAAAATCCTCCGTGCCCCTACTCTCCGGGCGGCCCAATTCTTTTCTCTTGATGATACCCGGAGGCAAATAGTATGGATTCGATAGACGGTCAGGATCAAAAACCCGCCCCCCGCGTTCCCCTGGGAGGCGATTATTGGGACGCCGACCCGGGCGTTCCGCTGTGGGGGTTCGCCGACACCCATGCCCACCTGATGGCCCACCTGGCCTTCGGCGGCGAGGCTTTCTGGGGTGAGCCCTACAACCCCAGCAACGCCGGCCCAGAAGGGATCGAGCACGCCCTGCGCTCATGCGAGCCGATCCACGGCGGATTATTCGACGTGAATCCAGAGATCGGCCATCCGGCGGGCGGGGGCTGGCCCGAATTTATCATCTGGCCGCGCTTTACGACGTTGGTCCACCAGCAAGCCTACATCGATTGGATCTACCGCGCCTACCAGGGCGGCCTGCGCCTGATCACCTGCCTGGCGGTGAACAACGAGCTGCTGGCTACCAAAATGAGCCCTGGGGCGCCCCACGACGACAGGCACGCCATCCAGGTGCAGATTGCAGCCATGAAGGAAATGGCCGAATTCGTAAATACCCAGGCAGGCGGGCCGGGTAAGGGTTGGCTGCAGATTGTATATTCGGCAGAGGAGGCCCGGCAGGTAGTCGGGGAGAACAGGCTGGCGGTTCTGCTGGGCGTCGAGGTGGATTCGCTGGGCAACTGGCGCAAGCTGGAAGACCTGGACCAACTGACCGGTGGTGACCTGGAGGTGGCTCGCGGCGTGATCGGCCGCGAGCTGGATTGGCTTTACGAGCTGGGTGTGCGCCAGATCACCCCCATTCACCTGACCAACAATGCCTTCGGCGGGACGGCCATCTACATGCGTTTCCTCGAGACCATTAATATGTTCGTCACCGGCGAGCGCTGGGATGTGGAGGATGCCTGGAATACGGGCGTGCGCTACCGCCTGGACTTCGACGGCGCGGACCTGGTGGATGAAGTGGAGCGCGCCGTGGCCATCTCGGGCAACCGGCTTAAAAAGATGCACCGGCGTTCGCTCATCGACCACATCCCGGGGATTAAAGATCTGTTTGAGGCAGGTGAGGCGCCTAAATTGCGCGGCGGGCATGCCAACTCGCGCGGGCTCAACCAGTATGGCAAAGTCCTGCTGGAAGAAATGATGGCCCGCGGCATGATCATCGACGTGGACCACATGTCTGAAAAAGCCACCGATACAGCCCTGTCGATGGCGGAGAAGCACGAGTACCCGGTGATGGTTTCCCATTCCTGGTTCCGCGACCTGCTCTATAGCTCCGATATAGAATTCGATAAAGTGAAGCACGAATCCTACGGCACGAGCGACGTCCACAAGGTGGCGCACGAAGCCGGGAAACGCGGCGACCAGATCGAGCGCATCGGACGCCTGGGCGGCATCGTTTCGCCGATCATCAACCAGGGCGACATCGCCGGGCTGCGGCGCGTTATGCCGCAGTTAGCCTCAAAGATCCCCGAGCCGAACGCAGGTTCCAGCACCTCCTGGGCCCAGGCTTACCTATACGCAGTCTCCAAGACAGGCGGCAAGGGCGTTGCCATCGGCTCGGATATCAACGGCGCCGCCGGCCTGCCCTGTCCGCGCTTCGGCCCCTTTGCTGCCTACGGCGTGATCGAAGACGAGCGCCGCATAGCAGATCGGCGGGGTGAAATTGAACGTCAGACCAACGGCGTGGCCTACACCGAGCCGATCCGCGACCACCGCTGGTACCGCTTCGAGTCCAGCCTGGGCGGCGGGTATACCGACGAGGAAGAGGACATCTGGCAGGCGATCGCCCAATATGTGGCGGGCTATAACCCCTGGATCCAGCAGCATCCTGCAACGGATTTTCCCGAGCCGACCTTGCGGCTGATGCTGGAACGGATGAAAATTGTCCACGACCAGATCTTCGTCGATAACGTGTGCAAAGGTTTCTGGGCCGCCGACCTTAAGACTGGATTGGATGATGCGCAGGTAGAGAATTGGCCAATCGAGCAGCGCGCCGCCTATTTTACTCGCCGCGGCAGCGTGGAGCTGGGACAGTCGGAGCACCACAGGATCGTCGAACTCATGGCAAGCATCCAGGCCATCTGGGACAAATGGAACGCCATGAGCGGCAATAACCGCCCGCTCGAACGCGCCAAGGCGGGCCTCCGGCGCGACTACGACATCAACCTCGACGGGATGGCTCATTATGGTATGCTGCCCGACTTCCTGCAGGATCTGCGCAACAGCGGCCTGACCGCCGAGGATCTGGTCCCGCTTTTCCGCTCGGCGTATGATTACATACAAATGTGGGAAATGTGCGAGAAGAAAGCTGTGGTCTTTCCAGGCAAAGCGCAGACTTAATTATATTGGGTTGTTTTATGGATGCTGCGCATCCATAAAACAACCTTTTTAATTGGATTATCCAGGGAGGCCAATATGAACGTGGATGCTTTTTATGAGATCATGTCCGGAATTTGCTTTGCCCTAGCCGGCCTGTGGTGGACGGTGGTCGAAGGGCACAAGGAATGGCTGAAAGACCCGGCCATGACCAGCCTGGCAGGCGGGGTGTACGCCTCATTTCTTATCCCGGGGACCATGGCGCTGGGGGCGCAGATCGGCGGCGAAAACAAGCTGGTCTGGCGCACCATCTTTGCTATCGCCGCCCTATCGGGCATTTATTTCACCATCCGCCTGGTTAACCGCCTGCGCAACGCGGGCCAGACCGGCCTCTTCGCTCGCAGCCGCTGGATCGTTATCGTACTGTATGCCCTGGTGCTGCTGCTGGGCGTACTGCCCGAGCTGGCCGCGCCGCTGGGTCTCACCCCCATCCAGGTGGAAGCCTTCCTGCTCAGCATCATCATCCTCAACGGCCACGGTCTGGCCTGGGAGATGATGGTGCGCAAGATAGAATAGGTTTTTTTGTGGTTTTTTGCCCATTTCGTGGGCAAAAAACCACAAAAAAAATTTTATTAAATCTAGGTACGCCTCTTCCAGAGGACATAGGCCACAAGAAGCGTGGCCAGGGCCAGCAGCAGCCACTCTTCGGGCTCGGGGACCCCGGTCATGGCCAGGGCACTGGCCGGGGCCGTATCGGACACATTTTCGCTCTCGCGCTGGTAGCGGTCGTCGGCCGAGGCCAACCGGTCGAGCAATGTCTGTTGGCGCTGGTTGACCAGCACCAGCATCGAGGAATACGGGGTGACGATGCCCTGTTCGACCGCCAACTGGTTGAGCTGGTCGAGGATGGGCAGTTGGTCGAGCTTGCCGCGGTTCTGGGCCATTTGAGACAGGATCACCCGGCGGGCCGCCAGGGCGGCGAACCCGCTTTCGTCGGCGGCCGCCGCCGAAACGGCGCCAGCTTCGGCGGTGGGCAGAGTTTGCCAGGTATAGCCATCCACCACATCCAGCCTGCCCGGTGCCTCGCGGGCCGCGGCGTAACGGACCAGAGCTTCCTCCACCGTGGCTGCCAGCCCGCCCCCGCTGGCCTGGATAGCCTGCAGGGTGGGATCATCGTATCCAAGCGGGAAACCGCCCAGGTGTACAATCCATACCGGGGCTTCGGGTACCGCCAGCGCCGTCTTGGAATCGCTTTGTTCGTAGCCGGAAGCATCCGTCAGCACCACAATCAGGTCGTACTCTTTGCCTTCTTGCAGGCGCTCAAACTGGGCCAGCAACTCGGCGGCATTCTGGCCGCCGAAATACGTCACCTGGGCCGGGTCGAAGTCGGTCAGGTGGACCCGACGGGGGTCTTCGCCGCGAAAGCTCGAAGAGGTCAGGTAGAGGTCGGGCTCGGGCCCGCTTCCGGCCGCCTGCTGCAGGCTGGCCAGGGCCTGGATTACGTCACCGCGGCGCTGGCGCATGCTGAAGGAGCGGTCCAGCACCACCGCCAGTCGCAGTCCCGCGGGTAAATCCACCTTTTTCATGTCAGCCGCCGGGCGGACCAGCACACTTTCCCCGCTCGGGAAATCCACACGGTGGGCCGTGGGCGCCGAGCGCTGCGAGGCAGGCAGCGCGGCAGGCAGCCAGGCGGACTCGCTGCCTGCCGGCACGGATTTTCCATTTACCAGGCGGACGGTCTGCGCATCCCAATAAACATTGCGCTTGTCGGCCAGTTGGGGCAGAGGCCAGGTGCCGTCTGCCGCGGCCACAGTGCGGTAGGCCAGCCACAGGTGCAGCTCCGGACCGTATACCAATTGCTGTAATTTTTCGTCCCACGCCCTGGCCTCCACCGGGAAGGCGCGCAGGCGGTACTGGCGCGGACCGATCTGCTCGACCAGCGCCGGGTCACGGTTGATGACGAGTTCGTTGCGATACAGCGCCTGGGCCGCACCGCGCGGCGTCACCTGGTAGGCAAATGCCTTGCTGCGGTCTGGATTGTTCCCCAGCCACAAGCCGGTCACCACGGCCGACTCGGGCAGGTTGAAGTAATACACCACCTCCTGGCGCTGGCCGGTTTTATTTACATAGACCTCATGGATCTGCACCTCGGCCCAATCGCCATGCTCGCTGAGATCGATTTCCTGGCGGTTCATATGAACCTCGCGGTCGTCAACGGCCTGCCAGGCCACTTCGGCCTGCGCGCCGTCATAGGTGGAGCGCACCGCGTCCACCACCGTCTGGCGCTCACCCTGGGAGATGGGCTGGTCAAAGAAGCGCTGGTACAGGGCAGCGGCCTCCTGCGACTCTTTGGTAAAGACGGTGTTGTCCATGGAATCGGCCGCCGGCGGGTGTACAGGCTCGTACAACAGAGGCCGGATGACGACCTCGTATGCCTGCTCGAAGCTTTGGGCAACCGGTTTGGAAAAATTCAGAGTGTACTGGTAAAGGTCGCTGATGTGGCGCACCTCCCCCACGCTGCTGATATAGCGGTAAGGTCCCAGGTAGGCATTCACCAGGCCGGCGCGCAACTGCTCCTCGTCCTGCAGCAGCCCCTGGGCTTGCTGCAGGGTTGCCGGCGCAGTCTCGAGCAGTTTGAAAGCCTGCTGTTGCGGCTGGGCCATGCTCACTCCAAGGATAACCAGCACCAGGGCCACTGGCAGCAGCATGCCCGCCAGCGCGCCCGGCCAACCACTCAGTATGCGGCTGCTGCGCAGGCTGTGCAGCCAGGCCCTGCCTGCCAGGATGGGCGCCACCACGGGCATCACTACGATGAGGGAGGCAGAAAAAACCAGCAGGATGACTCCCAGGATAACCGCAGGCAGCTCGTACCACTGCCCCCCTTGGACGCCGCGCAGAATCTCACCGAAATTGCGGAAAAACTCGGTGACAATTTGGCCGAGAAAGTACGCTACCGGTGGAACGTAGAATGCCAGCCAGGCGGCAGCGTACAGCGTGCCTAGAAAGAGCAGGCTCAACCCGGCCAGGCGCAAGGACTGCCAAAAAACGGGCCGCTCGTCGATCTTGCGATCGAACAGGTGCCAGAGGAAGACGGCCTCGGCCAGCGCCAGCCACACCAGCAGCACCGTGATCGCCGGATTGCCTTCGCGGATGAGGAAAAAGCGGAAGAGCAGGATGAGTAGCAGCGGCCACTCAACCACGTAGCCCAGGGCAAACAAGCGGCCGGGGTTCTTGCGCAGGAAGAGCGCCCCGCTGATCACCGCCGCCACCGGGATCACCGTCAAGACCAGGCAGAATACCACGTAGATTGCCGGCGTGACCCCGGCATTGACGCTCTGGATCATCCGCGGAAGTATCGCCGGGGCAAAACCAAACAACATGAACGCCACGAAGATGACATTCCAGGTCCAGAACAGGCCGCTGGCCCAAAATTCTCGCCCGTGGCTGACAGGCACAACTGGATAAGATTGAGCATTCATGGCAGTCCTCCCTTCGCCAGGCTGCGCGCCACCCCGTCGTGGAGCGCGGCGAACAGCCCGGCCATCTCCGGCAGGCCCGGATCGTACTGCCGGTCGAACAAAACAGTCACCAGCACCCAGGTCCCCCGTTCCGTCCCCAGGTCCGCCCAAATACGCCGGCCAAAATCCTCGGTGGTTTGGCCGGCCGACTGCAGCCAGTAGGCGGCCGAGGCCCGCGAAGCGCCGGAAAAGTCGGGCCTGCTAAGCGCCAGGTAGCGCAAAGGAAATTGCGGCGCGATCAGGTAAGTGTAAGATGTGTCGATACTCAAGCCAAACACCTCGAAGCAGCGCTCCGGTGGGTGCTGCCCGCGCCAGGTGCGGCTGGTAAGCAGCATTAATGCGCCGCTCACGGGCTCCCCGCCGGATGCGTTCTGCCATTGGAAGGTATAGCGGGAGGTGGTCTCGGCCCCCGCCTGGCGGACCCACTCCAGGCCCTGGGCCGAAAGCGGAGCCGGCGCCAATTCAAGGCCGGCGGCAAAGATCCAGTCCGGGGCGGCACTTGCGGCCTGGGCAGCCGGGCGGGGTGAATAGGCCAGCGTAAACAGCAGCACGCCCAGCGCCAGCGCCGGTGCCAGCCAGGCCGGCCTCGGGCGGACTGCGTACGCTCCAACGGATTCGATTACAGGCCGGGACGGCAGGCGGTGCAGCATGAAGACGGCCGCGGCGCATACCCCCACAAAGCCCAGCACACCCAGCGGTACGTGCAGCATCTCGGCAAGCCAGGTCCAACCCAGCGCCGGCCCCACCAGGGCCAGCACGGCCACTCTCATTAAATTAGCGGCGAACAGCAGCACTCCGGTGGCGGCTGCCACCAGCAGCCAGCGCAGGTTCAGCCGGCGGTTCTCGATCCACGTGGCGGCGAGCAGGAACATGACCCCGGTCCACAAGCTTTTCACCCCGCTGCAGGGGATATCCACCTGCGAGATGCCGCTCTCGAAAACCAGAATGGTATCCGCCCCAAGGGAATGGAAACCGAGCGCCGCCAGCCCATCCCGCACCAGCCCGGCGGTGAAGGTACGCAGCGGGTAGCCCACGAACGTTTCCAGGTGCTCGCCGAAGGGCAGCACGCCCACCACCAGCAGCATCGCTGGGAACCCCTGGCGCCAGCGCTCGGGGGCAAGCCACAGACCCAGCAGGCCGTAGCTGGCCAGGCCGAACAGGAATGCCGAGAGGGTGTTGATATTCAGGAAGCGCTCGACCAGCAGATAGGCCAGCGACGCCCCCAGCGCCAGGGCCAGACCGGGGATGAACAGCACCGGCGCAGCCTGCACCTGGAAGTGGAAATGGGCCTTACGCGCCTGGAACACCAGCAGGCCGGCCACGCCCAACATAACAATCTGGTTGGTGCGGAATTCCTCCCGGGTGAACAGGATGGCCAGGTATTGAAAAACAGGTGCGTAGAGCCAGAGCCAAAGAGCCAGCAGCGCCAGGTTAAAAGAATAGGCAGTCAGTCTACCAGGTTGGCGCATGGTCCTCTACATGCCTCACATTTCCTTAACGAACGATCAGGTATCCCAGGAATTCGCCCAGGCTGCGGAAGACGTCGGAGTAAAAATTACCGCCGAGCTGGCGGAACAGCTCGAAGGGAGAGTTCGGCGCCCCGATGAAGGGCCGGATGGTCCAGGCCATCTGGCTGCCCACGAAGGCGTAGACGAACATCCAAAAGAACAGCACCCATTTGCGCGTGGTTGACCCCTCAAGCTCGGCGCCAGAGACCACTTTCATCCCCTGGTAGAGGAACACGATCCCCATCAGCCCCGCGATAGCGAAAATGGCGACGTTGAGCAGCTTAAAAAACTGGTACTGGCTGATCGTGAGGATGAAGAAAAGCGTGATTGGGGCAGAGCTGAGCAGGAGGACAGCCGTAACCGTATAAGCACAAAGGATGACGGCAAGGTTCTGGCTGAGGCTCTGGTTCGAGCCAAACAGCAGGCTGAAGAAATAGAGACTCGGCACGCACACGCACAGGGTGGCTATGAATAGGAACGGGAGCTTGACCGCTGAGCTCAGCGTCTGCCACAGGCTGTGGCTGGAACCCATGACGGCTCCATACAGGGCAAAAAAACAGACGCTGGAAATGAGCATGGCTTTCATCTTCTCCCCCAGCTCAATCCCCTCCCGGATTTCCCTGAAGAAATCCTTGCGGTTGCGTAGAATCCTTTCGATAATGGCAAAATCCTGAAGACTGAACTGCCTGACTGCCTTGGACTTGCCTGTGACCGTTTCTGCCATGGATTCCTCCTCTTTTACCAATCGTTGATGCTTGGGAAAATGACAAAGATGACAGTGATGAGCCAGAAAATCCCCCAACACACCAGGGCAAAACGCCAACGCCGAAAATAATGCAATGGGATAAAGAGAGCCGCGATGGCCAGGACATAAAATTCCGGCCGGATCAGTAATTTGGGCCAATTCAAGATGGAACCATCCGGCGCAAAGACGATCCAACGTAAAATAACGCCGAAGAGGACGGGCAGTGCGGTGGCGATGATGGCACTCAATCCATCCCAACTGGCGTGAATCTTCTGCAGCTCGGCGCTGGCTTCTTCGATGCCGAACTCTTCGGCGGCGGTGAGCAGCGCGACCTGCTCGTCCTCACCCCGGTTGGCCGCGTCTTCAAGCGCATCCTCCAGGTGGGTGCGAATTTCTGCCAGCACTTCGGTTTCAGTCTCTTTACTCAGGTGAAGCTGCTGGCTGATACGCCCCAGCACCTGGTCGACTGTTACTGTCTCCATACCCATCTGCCCCCATCAGAGCATACAACTGTTCGAGGAAGGTCTTCCACTCGGCAGCCTGTTCGCCGAGGATTTCCCCGCCTACCTTGGTGATAGCATAGTATTTGCGCCGCCGGCCGTCCACACTGCGCCAATCCGAGGTCAGCCAGCCGTTGTGCTGCATGCGGTGCAGGGCGGGGTAGAGCAGGCCTTCTTTCATTTCGAAGTAACCGCCGCTGCGCCGTTCGAGCTGCTGGATGATCTCGTAGCCGTACATGGGACGATCCTTCAGCAAGCTGAGGATCAGGAAATCGGTGCTGCCTTTGCGCATTTGGTCGCGTGGCGCCATATACCAGCCCCCATACCTAACAAACTTATGTATATATACAATAGCGAGAATCGGGGGGAATGTCAAGAGGGGGTTTGGAGGGGACGAGAGTAGAGAATGGAGAACGGAGAATGGGGAGTGGTTCTAGCATGGTAGGAGGCATCATTAGTTTCGTAATGGCTCATTGGTGCAAGAACATGCCTCACCCCCTGCCCACTCTCCTGACGAAAAATCCATCAGGAGAGTGGAGCGGCCATTAAAGTTTTTCGTCACTCCCTCTCCTGGAGCATGTTTTATCGCTCCAGGAGAGGGG
>DBMK01000266.1 GCA_002298885.1 Anaerolineaceae bacterium UBA700 | reverse complement strand
TTTGGGCGGTTGCCCGCCCAAACCCCACTTAGATCAGTCTAGATCAGGGGATGTAGGGTACGGTCCACATTGTGCCACGTCCGCTGCGGGCGCCCGCCGAAGGATCTTCGGTGATGGCCAGGTTGCCGTTCGGGTCGATCCCCAGGCCAAAGGCGAAGGAGAAGCCGGCCGGAACACCCTGCCCAGCGGGAATGCCGGTGGTGGGATGGTTGCCCTGGTCCCAGGGGCGCTGGCAGGTAAGAGCGCAGGTGACAACGCCGTTAGGCGAGTTCGGGGCGGGCAGCAGGCCACCCGTCAGGTAAATCACTGCCGTTGGGCCAAACGTGCCGGGAGCGTGCACCACACCGAAGGCATCCGGGGCGATAGAGCCGGCCGGGAACGGAATGTAGGCATCCGTGCTGGCGTCGTAGCGGAAGAGGTTGGCATTGGCCCCGCCAGGCGAGTCTGAGAAGTAGAGGATATTGTGAACAGCATCGGCTGCCAGGCCGGCCACGAACACACCGCTCGGAGCGGGCACTGAGGCCATACCGCAGGGTGTAGTCCCGGCTGCATTCACGATTGGGCACTGGGTGATGTCGAAGAATTGAGCCGCCCGGTTACCCGATACGTAGAGGCGGTTGCCGATGAAGCCCTGGGTGCCGTTGGCGCCCCGGTTGTCGCCGGAGACGGCCACGATCGAGATAGTCTGGGTGCGGGGATCACCGTTCGGGTTGGTGATCTTGCGCACGTTCGGCTCAACCAGATCCGTGACGTACAGGTTGCCATCCGGTCCCAGAGCCATGCCGTTCGGCTTGAGGGTGCGCACGTCGGCCAGCGGGGTCATTGCGGTGGCCAGAGCGCCGCCGTTGGGATCGGCGATCATGGTTTCGGTCGCCGGGTCGAAGGTGAGGCGCCAGACGGCCGTGCTCTTCACTGCGTTGTCGGGGACGTAGACGTAATTGAACGTGGTGGCAACACCCGTAGCGAGGTTGACGACCGGCCTGGGATCAAACACGGCCTGCCCGGCTGAACCGACGAGGTCGGAAGCGCAGATTGCAAAGTTGATGGCGTGCAGCGTGTTGCCGGCGATGGCAAACGGAGCCGGAGCCGAGGACACAAGGTCCTGGCGGCAGAGGCCCTGGGCATGGTCGGACGACCACCAGTGACCGCCGAGGGCGCCGGGCAGCCAGACTGCGCCGCCTTTAGGCGCCGTGACACCCCAGGAGTAAAGGGTAGCCACCGGTGTGATATAGGTGAACTGGTCTCCGGGATTGGCCGGGCTGGTTTGGGCGTTGAGGGTAGCCTGAACGTCGACGATACCCGCCGTTCCTGCGGGGCTGACAGCCGTGCAGGTAGAAGTGACCGGTAGGACAATAGGAACCGCGGTTGCGGTGCAAGCTACGTTGGTAGCAGCGTTAGGGCCGAAATTGATCGCCGGAAGAACGGTTGCTGCGCCGGTATTGGGATCGTAGGTCGCCAGGTTCTGGCCGGTAATCGTTACATGCGTTCCGCCGATGGTGGCACCGGAATTGGGAGCCACGGTGGTCACGGCGATGGCATTTGTTGCCGGAGCAACGTAGGTGAACTGGTCCGCTGCGCTGGTGGCGCTGGCCTGGCCAGCGACCATAGCAGTGATATCCACCACCCCCGTACCAGCCGGGCTGGTGGCGGTGCAACTGGTGGCGCTGGCGCAGACCACATTCAAACCGGGTTTAGCGCCAAAGTTGATGGTGGTAGCGGTGGTGCTGAAGTTGGTGCCAGTGATGGTGACCACATCACCGCCCAGGGTCGATCCGGAAGCCGGGGCAATGGCGGTGATGGTCGGCAAGACCACAACTGCCGGATGCGGGATGCTCCAGACGTGCCCCTGCTGGAGAGGAGGCGTTGCCAGTGAAAAAGTGGGGTCATCGCCAACGTACAGCTCGCCGGTGGCCGGGTTATAGCCCAGGCCGAGCGGGCCGGAATAAGTGGTGCGACTCACTCCATCGAAGCCAGAGACGTAGGTTGGCACCGAGTTGGAATAAGTAACGGTTGTGCCAGTGGCCGGGGTGTATTCAAGAATGCTGTTTACAGATGTGAGCTGGGCCTCGCCGATAAAGATGTTCGTACCATCAGTCGCCAGCCCGCCGGGGAAGAAGCTAGGGGTTGGGGTAACCGTGACAGCCTTGCAAGGCGCAGCCGCCGTACAGGGAGCCCGGGTAACTCCGCTGGGATCGGCGATCATAGAGAGGCCGAAGCCGCCCAGCTCGGCGAGATAGAGGTCATTGCCAAACATGAGGAGTGAATTGACGCCTCTTCCGTCGCTGGTGGTGCCGATTTTGGCGATGGGAGGGTTGGTAACGGTAGTGGTATTGGCGCCGGTAACTTTCATGATGTCGCCGGATTTGAGATAACCGACGTACAGGTCGGCGCCATTGGGCGCCAGGCCAAGGCCCACGGCGCGGCCGCCGCCCGACCCGCCGCCGACGAAGGTCGGATTGGTGACCGTCATTGCCAACGGGCTGCTGAGGCCGCCGTTGGCCGGGTTAAAGATGAAGCGGACGACGTTGACGCTCTTGGAAGCATCGTCGGCCACATAAACTAACCTGGCTCCGGCAGGCAAGACCACACCCCCGATAGAGGCCGGCGCCGGTCCAACGACGATATTCCCGCCGGATTTCGCCGCGCCGCTGCAGCTTACCGCGTGGAACGGGGGTTGGCCGGCGACATTCTGGGGATCCAGGCGGCAGATGCCCAGAACAGCATCCGTTACCCACCAGTGACCTCCAGCCGCCCCGCCAACCGCATCGGCCAGGAAAACGGCGCCGCGCGGAAGGGTGTTGGTGGCCGAGATCATGACTCCATTGGTTGCAGCAAAGACTGCGGCCGTGTTCATCGATACCAGAGACAACACGAGTGTCAGGACTGTAATAATAGAAGATAGGTGGTGTGAAGCTTTTTTAACCGCCTTCAGGGGATGCCCTTGAATTTTAGACAAGCTCATTTTTATTTTTCGCCCAGCGACTTCCAGAAAGTTTTCCATACCATTCTCCTTTTGGACAGCGTAACATTTAAGTTGATATTAATGATTTTGAAGCCTGGAGATAATGGGCTAAGGAGGAGATTTTCGCTGTCTGTTGGTCGCAGAAGATTAAGACTTAGGTCTTAAAACTGCCTTACCTTTGGTCCGCTAAAGTATCGACCGCAGACCGATGCGGCCCCGGGCCTGCGCGGCTATATTTGTTGCATCAACGCCATCTGAGCCTGCGAATGGTAGATCCAAACAGGTCTGAAAAGCGTATGGATTAGTATCTATTTAATAAACCAGAGGGAAGCAGACATGCCAAAGTGGAATATCCGGTCTTTCCTTAAACTGAGCTTGATCCAACAGTTCCGCATGGCGAGCCTGATCATTCTTGTTGTCGGGTTGGTGGGCGTGGGGACATGGATCATCCAACAGATCGAGGCCGGGGTGGTGCGTTCCACTTCGATCACCACATCGCTCTACGTTGAAAGCTTTTTCGAACCCAGCCTGCACGAATTATCCCAGGCGCCGGGCTTATCGCAGACGACGGTTGCGCGGCTGGATGGGCTGCTTTTAGGCACGCCGCTCGGAAACCAGATCGTGGCTTTGAAAGTTTGGAATCACCAGGGCGGGGTGCTCTACGATACCAACCACATTGATATCGGGAAGACTTTTCCAATCGAGGACCGCCTGGCCGTATCCCTCAACGGCGAGGTGACCACCCGCATCAGCAGCCTCGATTCTGAGGAGAACGCCGGCGAACGGCAGTATGGGCACCTGATCGAAACGTACGCCCCGATCCACTCGGCAGACGGCAGCAAGACTGTGGCGGCGATCGAGTTCTATCAGAAGATGGACGACCTGCAGGGTATTATCGACAACGCCCAGCGCGGGAGTTGGCTCATCGTTGCGGGAGTCGGACTGATCATGTACTTGTTGTTGACGTTATTCGTCCAGAGGGCGAGCAATACGATTACTTCCCAACAAAACGCCCTGAGGACGCAGGTAACTCAACTTCAGGAACTATTACAGCAAAATAAAATGCTCAACGAACGCGTGCGAAACGCAGCCAGGAGCGTAACTACTCTAAACGAACGGCTGTTTCGGCGGGTCGGCTCCGAGATCCACGACGGGCCGGCCCAGGAGCTGAGCCTGGCGCTGTTAAAACTGGATGGGATTATGGCGCGCAATGAGACGACTTGCCGGGTGTTCGCCCTGAACCATAAGAACGAGGCCCTCCAGGCTGCCTGCAGTGTGAATCTGGACGAAGTCCAAACGACCCTCCAGCAGGCATTGCAGGAGCTGCGCGGGATTGCAACCGGAATGAGCCTGCCGCACTTAAGTGAACTCAGCCTGGCCGAGACGATCTCCCGCCCGGTGCGCGCCCACGAGCGCAAAACTGGTACCAGGGTGGACTTAAAACTCGACCGCATACCGGATCACGCCCCGCTGCCCATCAAAATAACCCTCTACCGGTTGGTCCAAGAAGCACTGAACAATGCATACCGCCACGGAGGCGGGCAGGGGCAAGCCGTGCAGGTCCATTCCGAGGGCAGCGATTTAAAAATTGAAGTGGAAGATCGAGGGCCGGGATTTGACGTCGAACGCTGGAAAACATCTGAGGATCACCTGGGATTAAGTGGCATGCGCGAGCGGGTTGAAAGCCTGGGAGGCCGTTTCGACATCGAGAGCCGTGCCGGCTCCGGGACCAAGATTAGCGCCATCTTATCTCTGCAAGCGGAAGGAATAGCCGAATGACCGACACAATCCGAGTGGTAATAGTAGACGACCATCCTTTATTTCGTGAAGGTGTGGCAACCATCCTGGGGAACGAGCCCGATTTCGAAGTGGTTGGGCAGGGCGCATCTGCAGGCGAGGCCATCCAACTGGCGCGCGATCTGCTGCCGGACCTGATCTTGCTGGACATCGACATGCCCGGCACCGGATTTGCCGCCGCCCAATCCATCTCAGCCGAATGCCCGGTCACCCGCATCGCATTTTTGACCGTTTCTGAAGCCGACGACCACCTGGTCAAAGCGCTTAAAACCGGGGCCAGGGCGTACGTTTTGAAGGGCGTTGCCGGGCGTGAATTGATCCGCATTTTAAAAGCAGTCCATTCGGGTGAAAGCTACCTGCCGCCGGCCTTGGCTGCCAGCCTGCTGCTCGAAATGAGCTCCCCAAAGCCGGCAACCAGCGCCAGCCGCGATTTATTGGACGAGCTGACCGAACGGGAGCGCGCCATCCTGGAGAAACTTGCCGCCGGCCTAAGCAATAAAGAAATCGGGAACCAGCTCCATCTTTCGGAGAAAACAGTCAAGCATTACATGACCAATATCTTGCAGAAACTGCAGGTGCGCAACCGGGTAGAGGCGGCGCTCATGGCTCAGCGCGAAGGCGAAAAAATCAGGCAGGCGCATTGGTCTGGTTGAAGGTGTGCAAGTATGAAAGACAAAATTCGGGTCGTGATCGTGGACGACCATTCCCTGCTGCGGGAAGGCGTGGCCTCGATCCTTGAAAATGAAGTGGATTTCGTCGTGGTCGGGCAGGGCGCCACGACTGACGACGCGGTCCGGCTGGCGGACAATCTCCAGCCCGACCTGGTACTGCTGGACATCGACATGGCCGGAAGGAACCTGGCGACCGCCCGAACCATTTCGATCCAATGCCCGGTAACTCGCATCCTTTTTTTAACCATTACCGAATCAGGCGAAAGCGCCATAAAAATAAATATGCCGCCGGGCTGCGCCTACATCCTCAAGAATGTAGACGGCCAGAATCTGGTGCGGATCTTAAAAGCGGTGTATCACGGTGAAACCTACCTGCCGCAGGCGCTTGCGGTGTGTCTGCTGTGCGAGTACAACGACCTGCGCATTACGCCGCACGCGGACCATACCTGGTTCAACAATTTGACCGAAATTGAATGCCAGACCCTGGAATACATCTCTACCGGTTTGAGTTACGCCGAGATCGGGCAGTTCCTCCATCTCTCCGACAAGGCTATCAAAGGGGTGGTGACAGGCATCCTGCGCAAGATCAACGTGCGCAACCGGGTCGACCCGGCGCGGGTTGCGGGCCAAAAATATGGGAAAAACAGCCGTGAGGCCTTTCTAGCCATCGAGCTGGGAAAGAAATAAGAAAAGCATGGTTTATATCCCATAAGTGGAACATAAACCATGTGCTTATCGTTTAGAAGCCCCTGGCCAGGTGGTAATACACCTCATTCCACTTCAGCTCTTTTTTGAGTTCGGGCAGGCGGGTGTCCTGGTCGATGCGCACAAATTCGATCCCGGCCATGTCGGCGAAATCCTCGAGGTGCTCTGCCGAAAGCACCTGGCTGAAACCGGTGTGGTGGGCGCCGCCGGCGTGGATCCAGGCCGCGGCTGCCGTGACCAGGTTCGGGCGCGGGATCCACACGGCGCGGGCCACCGGCAGGTTCGGCAAGGGCTCGTCGGGGGTGACCACGTCCACCAGGTTGACGATCATGCGGAAGCGGTTGCCAAGGTCGATCAGCGAAGCATTCAGGGCGGGGCCGGTCTTGACGTCGAACACCAGCCGCACCGGGTCGGCCTTGCCGCCGATGGAAAGCGGGTGGATTTCCAGGGTCGGGCGGCCCGCGGCGATGGAGGAACATACCTCCAGCATGTGGGCGCCGAGGACCTTCATCTCGCCCGGCCCGAAGTGGTAGGTGTAATCCTCCATAAAGGAGGTGCCGCCGGGCAAGCCGGCGCCCATCACCTTCATCGCCCGCACCAGGGCGGCGGTCTTCCAGTCGCCCTCGGCGCCGAAGCCGTAACCATCGGCCATCAGGCGCTGGACGGCCAGGCCGGGGAGCTGTTTCAGGCCGTGCAGGTCCTCGAAGGTGGTGGTGAAAGCGGTAAAGCCGCCCTCCTGCAGGAACGCGCGCAGGCCAACTTCAATGCGGGCAGCGTCGAGCAGCATGGCACGCTGGCTGCCCTGCGGGCGCAGCGCCTCGCCGAGTGAATATTGCTGCTCGTATTCGGCCACCTGGCGGCTGACCTCGCCGTCGGTCACGGCCTCAACCCGGCGCACCAGGTCCCCCACCCCAAACCCGCTGACCGAATAGCCCAGGCGCATCTGGGCCTCAACCTTGTCGCCTTCGGTAACGGCGACCTCGCGCATGTTGTCGCCGAAACGGGCAATCCGCTCGCCCTGTGCATCCTGCCAGGCGCAGGCGGCGCGCGCCCATACCCCAAGCTGGTCCTGAACTTCGGCATCGGCCCAGTAGCCGACGATTACCTTGCGGTTGAGGCGCATGCGCGTGCCGATGAAACCGAATTCGCGGTCGCCGTGGGCCGACTGGTTGAGGTTCATGAAGTCCATATCGATGCTCGACCAGGGGATGGATCGGTTGAACTGGGTGTGCAGGTGGACGAAAGGCTTCTTGAGCGTTTTCAATCCGGCAATCCACATTTTGGCCGGTGAAAAGGTATGCATCCAGGCAATCAGGCCCACGCAGTCGGGAGCCGCATTGGCCTCCAGGCACAGGCGATAGATGGCGTCCGGATTGGTCATGACCGGCTTGAACACGACCTTTACCGGGATCCTGGCGGATTGGGACAGCCCCTGGACGATCTGGCGAGAGTGTTCGGCCACTTTCTCCAGCGTCTGGCTGCCGTATAAATGCTGGCTGCCGGTGACAAACCAGACTTCATATTGCTTCAGCTCGATCATGATGGTTTCTCCTGTTATTTCGAAAAATGATAACTTTGTACAAAAAGGTGAAAATGGTGATTAGTGTTGCGACATGGGCGGGTAACGACCAATAGTCTTTAGCTAATAAAACCGTCACTACTCATTTTTAGCTTACATCAGCCTCACCCCCCTGCCCCCTCTCCTGGAGCGGTGAAACATGCTCCAGGAGAGGGGAGACTACTTATTAATTTAGGCTACTCCCCTCTCCTGACGGGTTTTTCGTCAGGAGAGGGGTTGGGGTGAGGCGTAGAAACCTTCCTAAGAAGAAGAACGTATGACGAGAGCCGGCATGATCGGGATGTATTCTGTTGTTCTCTGTGATTCGCCGGACTGCGCGGCCTCGATCTGCCGGACCAGCAGCTCCACCGCCGCGGCGCCGACGGCCTGCTGGTCTTGAAAGATGGTGGTCAGCGGCGGCCAGTAGAATGCGGTCTCGGGCAGGCCATCGAACCCGACTACCGCCAGCCGCGCCGGGACGGCGATCCCGGCGGCAGCCGCGGATTGGAGCACAGCCAGGGCCATCTGGTCATTGGCCACAAAGACGGCGTCCATCTCGGGGAACTGGCGGGCCAACTGCTCGAACGCCGCGCTGCCGCTGGCGGAAGACCAGTTGCCTTCGACAACCTGCTGCTCCTCTGCGGGCAGCCCGGCCGCGCTGAGAGCCTCGCGCCAGCCCTGCAGGCGCTGGCGTCCCTCCCACCAGTCCTGCGGACCGGCCACATGGCCGATGTTGCGGCAGCCGCGCTCGACCAGGTGGCGCACAGCCAATGAAGCCCCGGCCAGGTTGTCCACGGTCACCACCGAAACACCGGGGCGGGCGTGCATGCTCAAAAACACACACGGCAAAGGCACTTGCTGGGTGTCGAGCCAATCCCGGTTCTCCCCCACCTCCGGCACGGCCCACAACAGCCCGTCGACCTGGCGGGCCAGTAAGGAGTGGACCACCGGAAGGACGTCGCGGGCGGCAAACCCGGGCAGCTCTTTGAGCAGCAGGGTGTAGCCCATCTCTTCGGCGCGGGCGGCAATGCCGTTGAGGCTGCGCGCCACACCGGCGTACTTGAGGCCGGCAGTGACCACGCCCAGGGTGAAGCTGCGCTGCTGGATGAGGCTACGCGCCAGGCTGCTGGGACGGTAGTCCAGGCTGGCAATCACCGCCTGGACGCGGCGGCGCGTCTCCGGCGAGACGTCTGGGCGGTTGTTGATCACCCGCGAGATGGTCTGGGTTGAAACGCCAGCCGCGCTGGCAACCTTCTTGATGGTTGGGCGAGGGTTTTTCAAATTATTAACCTGGTTTTGAATTGTTATCGTTCCCGTTATCGATAACGGTGAACAGCTATATCTTAGCCTATCCGTAGTTGAGAGTCAATAGAGAGACCTGACAGGTTTTAGAAACCTGTCACCTTATTTTTGC
>DBMK01000270.1 GCA_002298885.1 Anaerolineaceae bacterium UBA700 | reverse complement strand
ATAGGAGATTCTGTTGTTGTTCTGGGCGGCTTTGCCGCCCAGAACAACACCAGAATCTCTTGAATGATAGTCCAAACCGGAATGGACTAGTCCTTCCATCTGGGCAGGATAGTCTTTATTTCATCTATAAATCGAAGCTTGGGGGATAGATTTAATCAGCGCTTAATAATATAGTGAATACAGGCATGGGCAGAAAGGCTGTGATTGACGGAAAAATTGGTAACTGCAAAACGTGTGCTTGTCGTCCAATCCGGACTTTTTGTCGGCGGCGTCATCGATGACGTGCTGAAGAGCCGTTGTGNNGCGCCGGAGAACGTAGCGGGACTGCGCCGGGCTTTTAAACAGTTCAATCCGGACATCATCATTGCCGACGATTCTTCGCCCGATGAAGTCCTCAAGGCCATCCTGCTCATTTCGCTGCGCTCGCCTGCCCTGCGGGTGGTGGTCATTTGCGCCGATTCCAGCCGGGTCCAGATCTACAACATGGAACGCATCGAAGTGACTCATTTAGAGGATTTTTTAGCGGTGCTTTGAAGAAGACCACGGACGACGGACCACGGACCACAGTGGTCACAATCGTCCGCCGTCCGTGGTCAGTTATCGGTGGTCTGTCGTCTTCTTTCTTATTCGCCCCGCGCACGGGAATGGGTGAGCAGTTCCCCTGCGCTGCGAAAAATAACGGTGAATTACCTTTAGGTTACAGGTGGACGTTCCTCTTCTTCCTCTTCCCCCTCTCTCCCGTATGTCTGGACGGGAGAGAGGCTGGGGGAAGGTAGTAAGGGTGCAGTCCGGAAAAATTCCACAGGGTCCCTCCCCCCTTTCCCTGGTTCCCCCCGCTTCGCAGTAAGCGGGGGGATTTTTTAATTCGTTTAACTTAACAGTCTGGAAAAAGTTTCGACAGAAACTTTTTCCAGACTGTCCACCACCAGCGAGGCGGCGGTGAGGTGGTGGGCGGGGCTGGTGTTGGTGACGGCGATGCAGTGCATGCCGGCCCGCCGCGCCCCCTCCACCCCGGCGACCGAGTCTTCGAGCACCACGCAGCGGGGCGGGGCAATCCCCAGCTTCTCGGCGGCGGCCAAAAAGACGGCCGGGTCGGGCTTGCCGGGCAGGGCCGAGGCGGAAACGATGGCGTCGAAATAAGGCAGCAGGGCGCAGGCGCCCAGCAAAACGTCGATGTTGGCCTGCGGCGCCGAGGAGGCCACGGCCTGGCGAAATCCGGCCCGGCGCAGATTCTCGAGCAGGGCGCGCACGCCGGGTAGCGGCTGGATGCTGTGGGCTACCAGGCGGCGGAAGGCCACCTCTTTCTGCTCGTCGATCTGCTTGATCAGCTCCGGGGCAACGTCCGGGCCCAGCCAGAGCTTGAGGATGCTGGTGTTATTCATGCCGAAGGTGGACAGGAACTGCGGGTAGGTCAGGCTGACGCCGTGCCGGGCCATGGTCTCGACCCAGGACTCGTAATGCTGCTGGCGTGTGTCAACCAGCACGCCGTCCATATCCCATATCGCTGCGTATGTCATGCGGCCTCCGATGGGGGAATTGAAGGTATTATCTCATAAATTTAACCACGGAGCCACGGAGGTCACGGAGAATGACATTATTTTTTTTACCACACACCTGCCCTTGCGGGCGGTGCCAGGGCAGGTGTGTGGTGAAATAAACCTACTCTTCTCCGTGCCCTCTGTGGTTTCGCGCTAGCATCCTTTAGGACCGTGGTTTAAAATATATACAAGAAGGGAGCTAACGAATGTTAGAAGAACTGAAACAACGCGTGTGGAAGTGCAACGTGGAGCTGTTGCGTTGGGGACTGGTGGTGTGGACGGGGGGAAACGTCAGCGGGCGGGACGCGCAAAGCGGGCTGGTGGTGATCAAGCCCAGCGGCGTGCTCTACGACGAACTGAAGCCGGAGGACATGGTGGTAGTGGACCTGGACGGGCGGGTGGTGGAGGGCAGCCGCGGCCCCTCGACCGACACCGCCTCGCACCTGTACGTGTACCGCCACCGGCCGGACGTGAACGGGGTGGTGCACACCCACTCGAACTACGCCACGGCCTTCGCCGCCGTGGGCCGCCCGATCCCGGTCTACCTGACCGGCATTGCCGACGAGTTCGGGCGTGAGATCCCCTGCGGGCAGTACGCCCGCATCGGCGGCGAGCAGATCGGCGAGGAGATCGTGCGCTCGATCGGCGAATCGAAGGCCATTCTGATGCGCCAGCACGGGGTGTTCACCATCGGGGTCACGCCGGAGAAGGCGGTCAAGACGGCCGTGATGGTGGAAGATTCGGCCCGCACGGTGTGGCTGGCGCTGCAGATCGGCCAGCCGCAGGTGCTGCCGCAGGAAGAGATCGACGCCAATTACGAGCGTTACAGCAAGCGCTACGGGCAGCATTAAAGCGTGAAACGTGAAGCGTGAAACGTGAAACGTGAATTTCACGTTTCACGCTTCACGTTTCACGACTCACGACTCACGGTGTTGGCGCAGCGGCGCCCCACTTGCGGCTCCACTCGGCGAAGATTTCGTTGACCAGGGCGATCGATTTCTCCACGTCCGCCAGGTCGGGCTGGGCCGGGCTGAGGATGCTGATGCGGGCATACAGGTTGTTGCGGTGGAAGTCGAACGAGGAGATTGAGCCTTTGGGGGCTGCTCCATTGGGCAGGGCGCTGGCCAGCGGAGCAGGGTAGGCCTGGCTGGTATTGTCCAATTTAAACGGGGGCGCGAGGGCGCCATTTTCACCCATGTTCAAGAGCGTCAGTGCCCGGTACGTGTCCTGGGGGCTGTCGAACACGATTCCCAGCCAGGCGATCTGGCAGAAAGGCTGAGCGCAGGCGCCGCCCTTGGGGACGAAGACCTGCATGCGCGCGCTGCGCGGGTTCAAATCCTGGAGCGTGGCCAGCAGGCGCAGGTCAAGCGAGATGGTATCGAACTGGTCGCTGGTGTCAGCCAGGCTCCACTGCGTCCCGGTCCACCCGTCCAGGACCTTGGGGTCCAGGTTCATGCTGATCAGCGTGCCGGCGTCGAAGATCGGGTAGAAGGTGGGCGTTGGCCCAAGCTGCACTGTGGCGGTTGGGGAAGGCAGCACGATAGGGGTCGGCGATGGGGTTGCGCTGGGCGCCGGGGTATCCGTGGGATTGGGCCCGGCAACCGGGGATGTGTAGTCCTGGCTGAGCTGCGGGGTGAGCCAGAAGAAGGCGCCCACCATAGCCGCCACCAGCACCGCGCCCAGCGCCAGGCGCTTGATGGAAAAGGGCATATTCGGCGGCGAACCGCCCGGAGTCTGATTCGATGGGTCGCTCATACCTGCCTATTGCCATCATTATAGTATCAATTGGGGTTGGGGGATAATCCACGAATTACGCGAATGGGAACGAATAAACACGAATCATTAAAAAATTCGTGTTTATTCGCCTTCATTCGTGTAATTCGCGGTTAATCTCTATTCTCTACTCCCTAATCTCTATTTTCTATTCTCCAAACCTGCGCACAAACCACACCTTCACCCCCTGGGTCAGGAAGACGTAGGCCACCAGCATGCCCAGCAGGAAGAGCCAGTACAGCGGCGGCAGGGGCACGAAGCCCAGGGCGCCGGCCAGCGGGCTGAAGGGCAGGAAGGCGCCCACTGCCACGATCACCAGCGAGGTCAGCAGAAGCGGGCGGCTGGCCCGGCTCTGCACGAAGGGCAGCTTGTTGGTGCGGATGACGTGGATGATCAGCGTCTGGGTGAACAGACTCTCCACGAACCAGCCGGTGTGGAACAGGGCCGGGTTGGCCCAACTGTTGAACACGTAGAGCATGATGAAGTAGGTCAGATAGTCGAAGATCGAGCTGATTGGCCCGATGAACACGATGAAGCGGCGCAGCTCACCGATGGCCCACTTGCGCGGCTTCTTCAGCCATTCGGCGTCCACCTCGTCGGTGGGGATGGTGGTCTGTGAGAAGTCATACAGCAGGTTGTTGGTCAGCACCTGGATGGGCAGCATGGGCACGAAGGGCAGGAAGATACTGGCGCCCAGCACGCTGAACATGTTGCCGAAGTTGGAGCTGGCGGCCATCTTGATGTACTTGACGATGTTGCCGAACACCTTGCGCCCCTCCACCACGCCTTCCTCCAGCACCAGCAGGCTGTTCTCGAGCAGGACGATATCGGAGGATTCCTTGGCGATGTCCACCGCCGAATCGACCGAGATGCCCACGTCGGCGG
>DBMK01000267.1 GCA_002298885.1 Anaerolineaceae bacterium UBA700 | reverse complement strand
TTACCCTACCAACTAGCTGATGGGACGCAGGTCCCTCTCAAAGCGCCTTTCGGCTTTAATAACCGGGCATCTAATCCCAGAGATCACATGCGGTATTAGCAATCCTTTCGAACTGTTATCCCACACTTTGAGGCAGGTCACCAACGCGTTACTCACCCGTTCGCCACTAAGATCTTATTGCTAAAATCTCCGTTCGACTTGCATGTATTAGGCACGCCGCCAGCGTTCATCCTGAGCCAGGATCAAACTCTCCGCATAAATTTAGCACCATTGCTGGTGTAAAGTACAATTTTTGCGGTTGGAATTCAAACGATTGGCTTGTCTTCTTACCACTCTTCAGTTGTTAAAGTGCTGTCCCAAGAGGCGAGGATTTTACACCCGCCAACGCCGCCTGTCAAGGCTTTTCGCTTCACCACTTTTTCCGGTTTCAGGCGAAAAATTACCGACACCTCCCTTTGAGCTCTTCTGTGATTTCTCACCGCCTGCTCGCCGGTCTGCATCGGCCTCTCGTTGCGGCTTCCTTGTGGGCTGGGCCTCAAGGATATTCCGTTGTTATCGATCAAATTTTCATTGGATCGTTCACTGCATTGGGAGTTTCATTTTACCACGACGGACTAGCTTGTCAAGGGTATTTCCAAAACTCATTCTACCGGATTTTCGTGCTTCCATCCGGCCTGCAGCCTGCAACGGATTTCATTTGCCCTGCTCTACCCAGTATTCCTTTGTTATGGATCTGCTTTTTCAGCGAGATCGCTTCTGTTTTCCACAGCGGGCTGGATTATACCGCGAGTGAATTGTCTGTCAAGGGTTTTGGGGAAAGGAACTTCACGATTCTGGCTTTTCAGTCTTGCGGTGGATGCCATCACACAACGGCTTGTGGCAGGATTGGCCGCAGTTGCACAGGGTCACGCGGTTGCGGGTCTCAAAGGGTTTGCCGTCCGAGCGTTCGATAGGAATATTCCCGGTCACCCAAAGCGGGCCCCGGATTGGACCTTCGGAGGTGATCTCGGTGGTTACGGCAATTTGCGCCGGCAGGTCGGGCTCGATTTCTGGCTCGCCGCGCTCGATGCGATAGGTCAGGGCGCCGGACGGGCAGCGCTCGACCATCGCCATGACCAGCGAGCGCATTTTGGGATCGTCGGTGGCGGCTACCATCTGATACAGGTCGGCGTCGCGAAAGCCGCAAAAGCCCGACTGCATGCAAAGCGAGGGATCTTTGCGCACGAGAATGTGCGTTCCGTGGGGAATCGGAAAAGTGCGAATTCCGGGAGAGTAAGTATCGGCCGTCTCCGTCCCGTCAAACCCAACGTCACGATGCGTGCCATCACAGAAGGGCTTGTTCCCGGAATGGCCGCAGCGGCAAAGGCCGTAGAAATCCTTACCTTCGATATTCCTGGCCGGATAGTCTTTGTCTTTTTTCCAGGTCAGCGGTTCGCCGTATTCCGAAACCACCTGGGTTTTATGGACCAGGGGGATGGATCCAAAAACGTGGTATGAACCGTTTTTTACGATGACGATCTTGGGAGTGTTGTTTTCGCTCTCGGAATTTTCGGACAAGGTCTTTACCTCAAAACAAAGAATTTTTCGGGGATAAGACCTGACAGGGTTTACTCAAAACCGTCAGGTCTCTCAATCCCGTTAATCAGACAATTTCAGGCGCCCCACAGGAAGGCCACACTGCGCTTCCCCAGGATTTTGTCATCGAACACCAGTTTCGCCGCCGCATTCGCCATGCCCAGGCACACATGCAGGGGCAACAGATGCTCCTCGCGCGGGTGGCAGTAGCGCGCCGCGGGCGCTTTCTCCCACTCGACCATGCGCCGTTCGCGCTCGGCTTGGGGTATGGAGCCGGTATTACCCTCGATCAGCCAGTTTTGAAACGCATCGTTAGCCGGGTCGGACGCATCCGTGCCTTCCCACGAAAAGGCGCGCAAGTTATGGAACGAGAATCCTGAACCGATCACCAGAATATTCTCGGGCAACAACGGACGCAGCGCTTTGCCCAGCGCAATATGGGCAGCCGGGTTCAATCCGCGCAGCAGGGAGAGCTGTAAAGCCGGGATATCGGCTGCGGGGTACATCATTTTGAGGGGGATGAACAGGCCGTGATCGAAACCCCGGTCCGGGTCGATGCGCGCGGGTATCGCATTCTCTTTCAAGATTCCGGCAATCCGGTTCGCCAGGGCGGGATCGCCAGGAGCGGGATATTGGATGGCATAGGCCGCGTCTGGGAAGCCATAATAGTCGTAGAACATCGGGGGAGTCTGGGCGCCCAACAGGGTGGCCGCGCTCTCCTCCCAATGGGCACTGATTACAAGGATCGCATCCGGCTTTGTGAGCTGAGAGGGAAGACGGGTCATGAAATCGATCATGGCCTGGTGGCTGGCATCCCCTAGAATTGGCAGGGGACCTCCGCCGTGTGAGAAATAGACGATCTGGGCCATTTCCTGGTATCAGACCTCCTTGTGCGGAATGTTTTCCAACTATATATTATCCTAACACTAAACTTCGCCCTGCGAAAGGAACTTTCCGGCAGGAATAACCGTCTCATTCCTATCGGACCATCATGGAACGATAATTGCTCCATTAACCTACATCTCATTGAAATTCCGCCTAAAAAGGTATAATTAAATCTATGCGCTCCATACCTTACCCACAGACAAAAAAACAGACCACAGCCGAGCAGCTTATGCTGGCCGGGCTGCTGGGGATTATCGGTTTCTTCGTGTTGGCCGGGCTGGTCTACGTCGGCTTTCAAATTTCCTACGCCGGGCGGATCTACCCGGGGGTGAAGGTCGCCGGCGTCGACGTCGGCGGGCTGACGCCCTCGGCGGCCGGTGCAAAGCTGACCGAAACCTTCGACTTCCCCCAGCACGGCCGCATTTTCCTGCAGGATGGCCAGGAGACCTGGAAGGCCACCCCGGCCGAGCTGGGGCTGTTCCTTGACCCCGAAGCCTCGGCCCGGCGAGCCTACCAGTTGGGACGCGAGGGCAACCTGGCGGAAAACCTGACTACCCAGATTTCCAACAGCCGCAACCCGGTCAACCTGGCGCCGGTGCTGATCTTCGACCAGCGCATGGCCCAGGCCTACCTCACCCGGCTGGCCGGCCAGATCGACAAGCCGGTGATCGAGACCGCGCTGGGACTGAATGGCATGGAAGTGACCGTCACAGCCGGGCAAAAGGGGCGGCAGCTCGATGTTCCGGCCAGCCTGGACAAGCTCTCCACCCAGCTCCAATCGCTGCAAGACGGGTTGGTGGTGCTGGACGTTAAAGAAACCCCGCCGCTGATCGGCGACGTGAGCGCCGAGGCCGACCTGGCGCGCAGCATCCTCAGCCAGCCGCTGAAATTGACGCTGCCCGACGGCCAGCCCGACAAGGACAAGACCGGCCCCTGGACGATCGATCCGAAGACGCTGGTGGGCATGCTCAACGTGGAGCAGGTGCAGGGAGCAGACGGGAAACCGTCCGTCCAGATTACCCTCAACACTATCCTGCTGCGCACGTATCTTAAGAACCTGGCTCCCAAGCTGAGCGCCGACCCACAGAACGCCCGCTTCACTTTCAACGACGATACGCACAAGCTGGAGGTGATTCAGCACGCCGTGATCGGGCGCACGCTCGACGTTGAAGCCAGCATCAAGGCGATCCAGGATAAGGTGCGCCAGGGCCAGCACAGCGTGCCGCTGGTGCTGACCATCAACAACCCGTCCGCCACCGACACGACCACCGGCGAGCAGTTGGGGATTACCGAGCTGGTGCACGCCGAGACCTCTTATTTCTACGGCTCCAGCGCGGCGCGCGTCCAGAACATCAAGGCGGCGGCTTCGCGCTTCCACGGCCTGCTCGTTCCGCCGAACAGCGTCTTTTCCATGGCGGATGCCCTGGGCTCGATCAGCCTGGATAACGGCTACGCCGAGGCGCTGATCATCGCCAATGGGCGCACGATTACAGGTGTGGGCGGCGGGGTGTGCCAGGTGAGCACCACCCTCTTCCGCACGGCCTTCTTCTCCGGCTTCCCAATTGTGCAGCGCTACGCTCACGCCTACCGGGTAGGATATTACGAAAAGGTCGCCGGCAACCACATCAATGCCAAGCTGGCCGGGCTGGATGCCACTGTGTACGTGCCCATTGTGGACTTCAAATTCAAGAACGATACGCCGTACTGGCTGTTGATGGAGACGTACGTCAACCCGGCTGCCAGCAGCATCACCTGGAAGTTCTATTCGACCTCGGATGGTCGCAAGGTCTCCTGGGACACCACCGGGCCGGTCAACACCGTACCGGCGCCCGACCCGATCTACAAGGAGAATCCGGACCTGCCCAAGGGGAAGATCGTGCAGACAGATTACGCCGCTGACGGCGCCGACGTGACCGTGACGCGCACCGTCACCCGCGACGGCAATGTGATCATCGATGATACGATCAAAACGCACTACGAGCCGTGGGCTGCGGTCTACGAGTACGGGCCGGGGACGGATAATCCGACGCCGAAGCCGAAGAATCAATAGAGTTTTTGCTCTGTGGTACAATAATTAGTTGAAATCCACATTAAGGGAGCTCCCAATGGTTAGCAAAGACTTGCTGGAAATTTTGCGCTGCCCGAACTGCGTTAGAGAAAAAGAAGGACTGCTGGACCTGGAGCACGAAACCTGGCTGGTGTGCCGCGACTGCGGGCGCAAATATCCGATCGTCGAAGATATCCCGGTCATGCTGATCGACGAGGGGAGCAAATGGATGCAAACGGCAGTGAAAGACCTGCCAGTACCCCCACCGGGAATTAACTAAAGGTCTTATTCTTTATGGCTCGAACACAACCCCGTATGGCGGCGAAACGCCGCGTCAGAATCGATAGACTGACCCTCATCTTAGCAGGCTTGTTTGTCATCGTGGCAATTATTGCCGCCATTGTGGCCTTCAACCTGGTTGACAACCTTTCCAAGAATTTGAACGTGCTCCAGGTTCCGGGCGCGCCGGACCTGACTAAGTCCACGCTCGTCAACGCCCAGGGCACGCCCATCGCGCCGGACGTCCCGCTCCAGCCGGTCGCAGGCCCGCCGGCCCAGCCCTGGGACGGCACCAGCCGGGTCACGATCCTGATCATGGGGCTGGATTACAGCGATTGGCGCAAGCAAACCGAAGGCTTCACCGACGCCTCGCGCACCGATTCGATGATCCTGCTCACCGTCGACCCGCTGAGCAAGACCGCTGGAATGCTCTCCATCCCGCGCGATATGTGGGTCAACATCCCCCACGGGTACGGTTACTACAAGATCAACCAGGCTTACTACTTCGGCGTGCTGGATAAACTGCCCGGCGGCGGACCCGGATTGGCAATCGAAACCGTGCAAAACTTCATCGGCGTGCCGATCAATTATTACGCCCAGATCGATTTCTCGGCCTTTGAAAAGTTTATCGACTCCTTGGGCGGGATCGAGATCGACGTACCTGAAAAAATTACCGTCGGGGTGTTGTTCAAGAGCGAGGTGACCCTCAACCCCGGCAAGCAAACCGTTAACGGCGAGGTGGCTCTGGCCTACGCCCGGGCGCGCTATACTGCCCTGGGTGATTTCGACCGCTCCAAGCGCCAGCAGCAGGTTATCATGGGCATCCGCGACAAGGTGCTTTCGTTGAACATGCTGCCGACCCTGATTGCCCAGGCGCCAAACCTTTACGCCCAGCTCGCCAGCGGGGTCAAGACCAACCTGACCATCGACCAGGTCATCCAACTGGCCGTCCTGGCTACTTCGATCCCCGAGGCCAACATCCACAAGGGATTGATCGGCCCGAACGAGATCACCTTCGGCAAATCGCCGGATGGACTGGACGTGCTGATCCCCTACCCGGACAAAATTCGTATCGTGCGTGACGAAGTGTTCACCACCGGCGGCCCGGTAGGACCCGCAGCCGTTGGCCAGGACGCCAAGGCCCTGGCTGACGCCGAAAAAGCGCGCATCACGGTCTTGAACGGCTCGGGGACGGGCGGGATCGCGGCAAAGACCAGCGCCTACCTAAAAGACCAGGGACTGAATGTGGTCAAGGAAGGCAATGCCGACCGCTTCTACACCGATACGACAATCGTGCTCTATTCCGGCAAGCCCTACACGGCGGCTTTCCTGGCATCGATGATGAACGTGAACAACGGGCGCATCCTCAACCAGTATTCCGCCGACGCCAACTCGGATATCGCCATCATCCTCGGGCAGGACTGGGCGCGCAAGAACCCAATGCCCTGAGCAAAATAAATTAAAAAGGCTGCGGGTGGCTTCGCCACCC
>DBMK01000151.1 GCA_002298885.1 Anaerolineaceae bacterium UBA700 | reverse complement strand
TCTCTACTCTCTACTCTCTAATCTCTATTCTTGCTTTTTCTCTTCCGGCAGGTTGACCTGGATGGATAGCTCGACGAGCTGTTTGGCGGTGGCGGGGGAGGGGGCGTCGGCCATCAGGTCGCGGGCGGCCTGGTTCTTGGGGAAGGCGATGACCTCGCGGATGTTGGGCTCGTCTGCCAGGAGCATGACCAGGCGGTCGATGCCCGGGGCGATGCCGCCGTGCGGCGGTGCGCCGTATTCGAAGGCCTCGAGCAGGTGGCCGAATTTATGCTGGATATCGTCGTCTTTCAATCCAAGCAGTTGGAAGATCTTGAGCTGGATGTCGCGGCGGTGGATACGGATGGAGCCTGAGGCCATTTCGTAGCCGTTGCAGACCATGTCGTAGGCGTCGGAAAGGATGGCGGCGGGATCGGTATCGAACTTGGGCAGGTCCTCCAGCTTGGGCATGGTAAAGGGGTGATGCGCGGCGTCCCACTTCTGCTCGTCTTCCTTCCACTCGAACATGGGGAAATCGACGATCCAGGCAAAGGCCATCATGTTCTTGTCTACCAGGGAGAGGCGGTCGCGGAAGAGCAGGCGCAGGGCGCCGAGAGTCTTATTGGCGACGGCGCGCTGGTCGGCGACGAAGAGGACAAGGTCGCCCACGCCGGCGCCGGTGCGTTCCTGGAGGGCGGCCAGCTCGGAGGCGGAGATGAATTTTTGGGCAGTGCCTTTTACCCCTTCGGCGGTCAGGGCAAGCGTGGCCAGACCCTTAGCGCCCTGGTCCTTGGCAAAGGTGGTCAGGTCGTCGACGTCTTTGCGGGTGTATTCGGCGCAGCCGGGGACGACCAGGCACTTGATTGTGCCGCCGGCTTTGAGCGTGTTCTGGAAGACCATGAAGGTGCTTGCGGCAAAGACGTCGTCGAGAGTGTAAAGCTGCATGCCGAAGCGCAGATCGGGCTTGTCTGAGCCGTACTGCTCTAGCGCCTGGGTGTAAGTGAGGCGGGGCCAGGGGGAGGAAAGCAGCTTCTTGTGCGGCGTGACCGCCGGGAGCATTTGCGTAAACAACTCTTCGAGCAGGTTCAGGACGTCATCCCGGTGGACGAAGGACATTTCGAGGTCGAGCTGGGTGAACTCGGGCTGGCGGTCGCCGCGCAAGTCTTCGTCGCGGAAACAGCGGGCGATCTGAAAGTAGCGCTCGACGCCGGCAACCATGAGCAACTGCTTGAGCTGCTGGGGGGATTGGGGCAAGGCGTAGAAGTATCCTGGATGGACGCGCGAAGGGACGAGGTAATCGCGGGCGCCCTCGGGTGTTGTCTTGAATAAGATGGGGGTCTCGACCTCGATAAAGCCGCGGCTGTCGAGGAAGGCGCGCATGAACTGGGTGACCTTATGGCGCAGCACGAGGTTGTGCTGCATGCGTTCGTGGCGCAGGTCCAGGTAGCGGTATTTCAGGCGCACGCTTTCCTCGGTCTCCTCGTCCTTGTTGACGGCAAAGGGGAGGGGCTTGGCCGGGTTTAGCACCTCAAAAGTTTGGACGTCCACCTCGATTTCTCCGGTGGGCAGGTTGAGATTCTCGGCGTCTTCAGGGCGACGGCGCACTACGCCCGTCACCTGGAGAACCCATTCGCTGCGAGCGTCCTGGAAAGCTTCCAGGCCGGGTTTTTCGGGATTGGCCACGATCTGGACCAGGCCGGACCGGTCACGCAAATCGATAAAGGTGATGCCGCCATGATCGCGTTGGCGATGCACCCATCCCGCCAGAGTAACGGTTTGACCTACGTGGTTCAGGCGAAGCTCGCCACAATCGTGAGTTTTATACACAAGAATGCTCCGAGAGTAAGAATGAAAACGAAGTTTGATCTATTTTAACATACCGCGAGGGACATTTAGGATGTCTTTTTTGTATCTTTCCTCCAAAACCTATTTTGGGAAACTTTAAGGTAAATAGGATAAAATTGGTTGTAATACAAAATAATTAATGATACAATTGTTCTATATTCGTAAACCAAATAGCGTAAAAAGGAAGGAGCAGGTAATATGGGTAAAAACTCGAAGGTGATGGTCATGGTAGGCACGCCCAAAGGCGCGTTCATCTTCAGCAGCGACCCGGACCGCAAGAAATGGTCGGTGAGCGATATGCTGTTCAAGGGTTGGTATGTCATGCACATCCAAATGGACAACCGAGACGGACGCCTGCACGCGGCACAGAGCCATTTCGTCTACGGTCCAACCACGCATTACTCGGACGACCTGGGCAAGACCTGGACTCAGGCGAAGGTGGTTCCGGCGCTCTCCAGGCCTTCGAAATCTGGGCACCCGCACGGGACGGTGGAGGAAGCCTTCGCCAAAAACCCGGCGTCTCCATCCCAGGAAGAAGTGATCAAGGTGTGGAACATCCAGCCGGGACGAGCGAATGAGCCAGGAGTGCTGTACGCCGGGGCTCAGCCTGCGAGCCTGTTCAAGTCCAGCGATCGAGGCGAAAGCTGGGAGCTTGTGGAAGGCCTGTACGACCATCCGCAGCGCGGGCAGTGGAACCCCGGGGCGGGCGGGTTGGCCCTGCACAGCATCGTGCTGGACCCGCGGGATAAAGACCGGATGTACGTGGCCGTTTCGGCAGCCGGTGTTTACCGCACGGATGACGGCGGGAAGACCTGGGCGCCGAAAAACAAAAACGTGCGCGCCGATTTCAACGGCGAGCATCTCTATCCTGAGTTCGGACAGTGCGTACACAAGCTTGATATGAACCCGGCGCGCCCAGACGTGCTCTTCCAGCAAAACCACTGCGGCGTTTACCGCAGCGACAACTGCGGCGACGATTGGATCGACATCGGCGAAGGCAGGCTGCCCAGCCGCTTCGGTTTCCCGATGGTGGTGCACCCGCACGATCCGCATACTGCTTACATCGCGCTGGAAGAGAGCGACGAATTCCGCATGAGCGTAGGCAGCAAGTTTGCGGTGTGGCGCAGCCGTGATGACGGCCAATCCTGGGACTGCCGGACGGAAGGACTTCCGCAGAAAGCGCACCTGGTGGTGCTGCGTGAGGCCATGGCCGCCGATAGACTGGACCAGGCGGGCATCTACGTTGGCACGAACACCGGGCAGTTGTTCTACAGCCGGGACGAAGGCGAAACCTGGGAAATGCTGGCCGATTACCTGCCGCCAATCCTCTCGGTCGAAACGGCAGTGGTGGAATAGAATTAACGCATAGATTTTTGGCCATCCGCATGCGGATGGCCAAAAATCTATGTATTTAAGGAGCAGAAGAGAGGCGGGCATGGCTGAGGCGGACATTTTGATCATCGGGGGCGGACCGGCGGGGTTGAGCACGGCGGGGGCGCTGAAGCAGATTGGGCTGGAGGCAACCATCTTGGACGCGGGCGAGCGGATCGGGCAATCGTGGGAACGGCGCTACGAGCGCCTGCACCTGCACACGGTGCGCGATTATTCCGGGCTGGCGCATTTCCCGATGCCGCGCAATTATCCTAAATATGTGTCAAAGGACGAGTATGCTCAGTACCTGCGCGATTACGCTGCACATTTCGACCTGAAAGTAGCGTCGGGCAGGCTTGTCAGGCGTGTTCGCCAGGAAAGATACGATGGACACGAAGAGTGGGCGGCGGAGGCGGGGGCAGAAACCTGGCGGGGACGGGTGGTGGTGATTGCGACCGGCCAGTACAGCCGGCCAGTATGCCCGGATTGGCCGGGGTTGAGCCAGTTCCGAGGGCAGACCCTGCATTCGGCCGATTACAAGAGCGGCAGAGCCTACAAGGACCATCGGGTGCTTGTGGTCGGGGCCGGGAACAGCGGGATGGAGATCGCGGTGGACCTGAGCGAGCAAGGAGCGGCGCTGGCGGCGATCAGCGTGCGCTGCGGACCGCCGGTGGTGCCGCGCGATTTCCTGGGCACGCCGGCGCAGGTCTTCGGCATCGTGATGAACTCACTTCCGCCTGCATTTAGTGATCGAGTCGGCAGGGTGCTCTCCCGGCTGGCGTTGGGCGACCTTGGCCGGTTCGGTCTGCCGAAGGCAAGCTGGGGGCCTTTCTCTTCGCACCGCACGCCGGTAATCGATGTGGGGTTTGCCCCGGCACTGAAGGCGGGCAAAGTGGGTGTTCGCCCGGCGGTGGCCGCCTTTACGCCGGGCGGGGTGGTCTACGCGGACCGCACCGAAGAAGCGTTCGACGCGGTGATTTTCGCAACTGGCTTTCAGACCGGGCTGGAAGACCTGCTGGAACCCGAAGGGTTGATCGACTCCAACGGCCTGCCGCGTTTTGCCTCGGGGGCACCGACGAACTGCGCGGGGCTGTATTTCATGGGGTTTTTCGACTCGCTGCGCGGATTTTTGTACGAATCGAACCTGGCCTCGCGCCGGCTGGCAAAGTTGATCAAATCCTCACAAATCTAACTCGACAAATACCGGGCAGTGATCGCTCCAGGGACGCCATTCGTCGAAACCACCGACGCTAAGGCGGGTGACCCGCTGACTCCAGTGCGACGGGGCGAAAAGATAATCGAGGTGGAACGGGCGGGCGGCCTGCTTGGTTAGGTAAAAGGTGGGGCGGGTCTCCTGGCCGTGGGGCTCATGGAAGTACTCGTGGTAGAGGCTGAGAATGCCGTGCTGCGCCAGTTGGTCGACCACGGCAGAATGATTGCAGGCGCGACGGGGGCGGTCGAAGATGCGGTTGCTGTTAAAATCGCCCGCCAGGAGTGTATCCTGGGCGGCGATGAAACCTGCGTACGCCTCCAGCGCCCGACAGACCTGGCCGATGTGGCTGGGCCCGCGAGGGACCGATTGGGGCATGGCCCAGACGGCGACCAGGTGGAAATTCCAGGCGCCGGTCACCCGCAGGGGAATGCAGTAGCGGATGGCGGGGTCATATACGTCGCCGGCAACTTCCACCCGCAGGCCGGAAAAGCCGAAGACGCCGACGCCCTTGGCGGCGCCCGGATCGCCGCACCAGGCGAGCGACTCGGGACGGAATTCCGGCGGGAAGGCCAGCTTCTCAGGGCGTTCGCACTCCTGGATTACGGCCAGGTCCGGGCAAAAAGCGGCGAGCTGTGTCGCCTTTTTGCGAAAAGCGCCGGCGCAGTTCCAGGTGAGGAGTCTCATGGGTTAGCTGAATTATCGAGGGACGCCAACCTACCCCAACCCCTCCCTAAAATGCAAAGACCGCATTTTGGAGGGGGGCTTCGAAAGGGGCTGATTGAAGCTAAACCTTATAAGCGACCAGCACCCCGTCCCGAATGGGCACGATGGTGGTGATCCAGCACGGGTCCGTGGTCATGAGGCGGGTTAATTCCCTGACGCCGGCGGTGGTGGGATTCTGGTCGGCGGGGTCGAAGATGCGGCCATGCCAAAGCAGGTTATCGACGATCAATACGCCGCCCGGGCGCAGCTTTTCGTGGATTACTGGCAGCGATTCGGGATAGGCGTGCTTATCGATGTCGTTGAAGATCAGGTCGAACGACCCCTCAGTCTCTTTAAGGGCCTGGATGGCTTCACTGACCAGATAATTTACACGAACCAGCGAGCCGTTATTGCCGAAGCCAAGGGCGGCGAGATGCTGGCGCGCCTGTTGGGAGAGGCCAGCATCCCAAACGACGTGGTAGACCTCACCGCCGCCGTTTTCTTGCACGGCGCGGGCAAACCAGGCGGTGGAATAGCCAAAGCCGGACCCCATTTCGAAAACACGCCGGGCGCCAGCTATACGAGCGATTTGGTAGCAGAATTGACCTGAAGCTGTGCCAATAATGTTGAAACCGATTTTTTGGGCGTAGGCTTCCATAGCCTGCATTTCAGGCTGGCGGGGCGGCACAAGTCCATCGAGATAGGTTGATAAGTGGTCGGGAAGCAGTTCGTAGGGCATTAAGACCCTCCTGGGTGATAACGTTAAGGGGGAGTATATCACTAATATATACTATTAAGATAAATTTTATTGTATAGTGCGCAAGTTACCACAATGAAATTGACCTAACCCCCCGGCCCCCTTCCCTGAAGGGAAGGGGGAGCAATCCTTCCTTATTGCTCGCCAGAGATTTCCGAAGGATTTTCTTGCGCATATTGCCGGACCTGGTCTTCAGTCATAGAGCGGCCGGATTGCCAGGCGGAGGTGAAGGCATCGTCTCCGAGGGCGGCGCGGGAGACGGACAGGGCGTGCTCGTATTGGCTGCGCTCGGCAGGGCAGAGGATGTTGAGCGCCCAACTGGCCAGGCCATCCTGGGCACCGAATAATATGGCGGCGCGGTGGTGCTGCTGCTGGGCGGCTGCCAGCACGCCCAAGGCCTGGATAGCGTTCTGGTCGTTGAACATCTGGGTTATTTTGGCCTTGGTGAGCGCTTGCAACAGGTAATCCCTGGCCTGGGCATAATCTCCTTGAGACAACGCCACGCGCCCGAGAATGTACAAGGCGAGCTTCTTCCAGGTGAAGGGGAGATTGCCGGTCAAATCCAGGGCTTTCTGGGCGCTTAGAACGGCCCGGTCGTACTCCTCGAGCGCCCAGGCAACGTAGGCTTCGTAGGTGAAGGCCTCAATCAGCGGGATGCGGCTGCTGAGCTCCTGCCCCAGCACACGGAGAATTTCGATCTGCTCACCGACCTGGCGGTAATCCCCGCGGGTCATGGCGGTAAGAAGCAGGGTGGATCGGGAGGTATCCAACATTTCGCGGTTGCCCACCGTTTCGAAGCAGTCCAGGCTCTGTTTGGCAAAATCAATCGCCTTCTCGTGCTCGCCACGGAAGGCGGCGATGGTGGCAGAGAGATACAAGGCGAAACCCTCCCCGTCCTGGTCGCCCAATTCTTTGCGCAGGGTGAGCTGTTCTTCATTAAAAAACTCTGCCTTGTCTAAATCGTTTTCTTCCATAAACATAGCAACTAAATAAAGATCGCATTCGGCAACATAAAATGTATCGTGCAGGGATTGGAAGATCTGCCGGCACTCTATGCCCTCTTGCGGGGTGGTGATCATTGAGAAGTGCGAAATCGCCAGGTCACGCCGAAAGGCCTCTCCCTGCTCGTCGACCAGCTTTTGGAAAATGGCCTGGCTCTCCAGGCCGCGCTCGCGAGCCAGGGCCGGGTCGCCGACCACGGAACGGACCGACAAATAGGTCAAAGTGTTCAGCGCCCGGCCGCGGGCGATCCAGTACGACTGGGTGCGCGGCTGAAGCTCCTCCGCCGCGAGCAGCTTTTCCAGCCACTCTACCCCTTCGAGGCGGTGGTCGCGGTTGTGCCATAACCACTGCAGCAGGGCGGCAAGATACAGTCCCTTGTCCAGCGATCCGCAGAGCGACCAATCCAGGGCCAGGCGGATATTATCTATTTCGCGGTCCAGGGCATCGAGCCAACGCCGGCCTTCTCCGGTGCGGAAGTTGGGCTCGGCGCGCACGGCCAGGTCGAGGAAATAATCCAGGTGGCGCTCGCGCAGGCCTTCGGCACCGCCGCCTTCGGACAGCCGCTCACGACCGTACTGGCGGACGGTTTCGAGCATGCGGTAGCGGGGATCCGGCTCTTGGGCGCGGTCGATCTGGATGAGGGATTTATCGATCAACTGCCCCAGCAGGTCCATAACCTGATCCGAAGGCAGGCGGGGGGTGGGGCCTTCATCGGCGCAAATCACCTCGGCGGCTTCGAGGGTCCACTCGCCGGCGAATACCGATAGGCGCAGCAGGAGCAGGCGCTCTTCCTCGGAAAGCAGGTTGTACGACCAATCGATAAGCGCCTTGAGGGTCTGGTGGCGGGGGAGGACCGAGCGGCTGCCGCCGGTGAGCAGGCGGAAGGCATTATCCAGCCGGGCGGCGATTTGTTCGAGCGAGAGCATACGAGTGCGCGCCGCAGCCAACTCGATGGCCAGGGGGATGCCGTCGATGCGCCGGCAAATGCGCTCCACCAGCGGGGCGTTGCTCTCGGTGAGGGTGAAGCCGGGAGCATAGGTCTGGGCGCGTTCGACGAACAGGCGCACTGCCTCACTCTCTGCCAGATCCTTAAATTGAGAGGCTCCGGCCGGAAGGGAGAGGGAAGGGCAGAGGTACGGCGTTTCTCCTTCCACGCCGAGGATCTCGCGGCTGGTGGCCAGGATGCGAAGCTGGGGGCAATCCTGCAGCAGGCGGGCCGCCAGGGCGGCGGCGGCTTCGACCACGTGCTCGCAGTTATCCAGGATCAGCAGAGCCTGACGGCTGTGCAGATAGCCGGAGAGAAGCTGGTAGGCATCCTGCTGGGGATCTTCGTGCACCCCAAGGGCCCTGGCGATGGCCCTGGGAAGCAGGGCCGGGTCGGATAAGGGCGCAAATTCCACCAGCCAGACGCCCTGGGGGAACTTTTCCAGAAGCTGGCTAGCGGCGCGCAGGGCCAGGCGGGTTTTGCCGGTGCCGCCGGAGCCTGTGAGGGTGACCAGGCGCGCCCCGCGGGCGAGGAACTGCTCGCGAAGGGCGGCGAGCTCTTTTTCGCGCCCGATGAAAGAGGTGAGTTGGGCTGGCAGGTTGTGGAGCCTGGCTGGCGGGGTCTCCGGCGGGGAGAGGTGTTTGGGATGGTCGAGGAGACCCAACTCGGCCGCCCGGGCCACGGCCTGCCGACGGTTTTCGACGCCCAGCTTTGTGTAGATCTGCTGGGCGTACCACTTGACCGAGCTGAGCGCCAGGCTCAGGCTGGCGGCGATTTCGGCGTTGGAGCGGCCTGCGCCGAGGAGGGACAGGATTTCAAGCTCGCGTTTGGTGAGGGGTTCTACGAGATCGGCCATAATGTTTAACGGCGAGATTCCCTTGTTACAGGCCCGTACGAAACGGGCCGCCATGGGTGGATAAAAATAATGCCGGCATTAACGGTTTGATTGTAACCAAACCCAAAAATTATATCAAGCGGCGGCGCGAACCCGGCCATTAATTAACCCTCCTTTTTCCCTCCTTAATCCCCTCCCTGGGGAAGGGTGAATTGGCGAGGCGAAACCGGTATAGTATGCATAACAAAACGCAAGCAATAAGACGAAAGTTTCGGAAAGGAGATAACCAAAATGATCGATCCACGGTCTGAATATATTATCTATAAGGAACGCGAAGAAAGATTAATGGAACAAATTAATCACAAGTCGGTAGATCAGGAAACTCACCGGCCCTGGTATGAGATGGTGTCGAAGTGGCTGGGCGGGCTGGTGTTTGGTCAGAAGGCTGACAAGCGGTCGACGGTGCAAAGCCATGCAAGGGCCAGAGTATAAGGGAGCAGATCCTTTAATTGAACGATGGCTACCCAGAGGTAGATTTACAGGTGTATTGGGTGAGGAAGAAAACGGGCCTCCTCCTCCGGCCCCTTCTCCTGGAGCACGTTTC
>DBMK01000182.1 GCA_002298885.1 Anaerolineaceae bacterium UBA700 | reverse complement strand
AACGAACCTAAAAAACCCTTTTTTGCAACTTTTATGCGGTTTGGGCGTAAAGAGCTTTGAAATAAGCTCTCAAAGAGGGATGAGTAATGGACGCAACGCTTTATGCAGTTCCAAATTCGAATGTCGAGATCCAAAAAAGAGCCAGCTCCGGGAAGATCACACTGGCCCGCCCGCTGGCAATGGTATTCGCCCGGCTAGTATTGTTTGCCGCCTGGCAGGCCGTGGTGGCGACTGTGTTTGCCCTGCAAGGCAGCCCCGACCCGTGGGGCGCGTCGGTAGCCTGGTGGCCGCTGACCGTGACCCTGACCAATCTGGTGTGCCTGGGGCTGCTGGACATCCTGGCCCGCAAGGAGGGCCTGCGCCTGATCGACCTCTACAAGGTGGGCCGCCACAACTTTGGCAAGGAGCTGTTGTTCTGCCTGGGCACATTCGTTATCAGCGCTCCACTCTCGATGCTACCCAACACTTTAATCGGCAACCTGCTGTTTGGGGACGTGAGCCTGACCACAACCATGATGTTCCGCCCGCTGCCGATTGCCGTGGTGTGGGTCTTAATGGTGGCATTGTCCATCACCAACGGCCTGGCCGAAACGCCCACTTATTTCGCCTACTGCATGCCCCGCCTGGCGGCGGTCACCGGGCGGGGCTGGCAGGCGCTGCTGATTTGCGCCCTCATGCTGGCGGCGCAGCACATAGCCTTCCCGCTCATCTTCGACCTGCGCTTCATTGTGTGGCGGCTGCTAATGTTCGTGCCGTTTGCCCTGTGGATCGGCTTCGTGCTGTACAAGCGCCCGCGCCTGCTCCCCTACATCATGGTGGGGCACAGCCTGATGGATTTCTCGCTCATCTTCATGCTGCTGCCGGCAGCCTTTTAAAAACGAAATAAAAATTCGGTTGGGCGGCNNCCGCCCAACCGAATTTTTATTTTAACGCGTTCAGCGTCTCCTCCAGCCGCGGCCGGGTCCAATTTTCCTGGTCGTTAGTCTCGTATTTGCGGTAGGTGCATTCGATGACCATGATCAGGTACAGGTAGGCGTTGTAAAGCAGGCGGCGCCGGCGCTGGTTGGGCGTGGCCAGCAGGTTGGTGCGGTAGCCCTGGACGTACGCGCTGGACGGGTCCAGGTTCGAGAAGATCACTTCCATCAGCGGGTCGCCCCACAAGGCGCGCTCGTAGTCGATTACCCCGGTGATCTTGTGCGTGTGCGGATCGACAAAAATATTGCCGTCCCACAGGTCCCAATGCAGCAGGCAGGGCGTTTCCACCTCGTCCAGGGCGTCGAAATGGGATTCCAGGCGATGGAAGAGCTCCTCGTAGCCCAAGGGCAGGACCACCCCGGCCTCCCAGCCGTCCAGCAGCAGGTCGCGCAGCATGTTGGCGAAGCAGTCCCGCCAGGTGCCGCCGGGTTTCTCCGGCTGAGCGAAATAACCGAAGGCCGGGCCGGTGATGCGGTTGATCTGCCGGGCCAGGCGGCCCATGCCGCGCTCGACCCGCGCCTGGGCCGGCTGGGCCAGGTCACGCCGCAGCCGGTTGAAAGGAATCCCGTTCAAGAACTCCATGATGAAGAAATCGGCGTCCAACAGGCGCCGCGAGGTATCGTAAACTAAAACCTGCGGGCAGGGCACCTCGGTCTGGGCGCGCACCAGGCGCATGACGCTGACTTCCGTGCGCATGATATCCTTTTCGTAGCGCAGCACCTGCACCGAATCGGGCGGGGCCGCCTTGAGCACGCATTTCAAGCCGTCGTCCAGCTCCAGCAGGGCCGCCGCATTGTAATAGCCTTCTTTCAGTTCCTCAAAGGAATGCAGCCCGCGCTGCGAGCCGAAATGGGCACTGACGATGGAGCGGGCAATATCTTTGGTCAATGGGATCTTAGAAAAACTATACATGGGGTATATTATCCGCCCGTTGGGTGAATCGCGCACGCTAATATTGCAAATATCTTGACAGTCGCCGGGATTGATATAGACTTAGGTATAAGTCTTTTCCGATTACCGAATTTAACAGGAGGATAATGCTATGGCAACGTTTTCGCGCATGCCGCGCTACGATATTCGCAATGATGGAGCCGGCCCTTATGCAATTTTCTACTGCGACAGCTGCGGGCGAGAGTTCCGCAGCCAACCGGATATTGCAAACTCGGTCAAACAGGATGTAGGCCGTAGCGCGCTGGGCGGACTCTTGCGCAACATTCCCCTGGTAGGCAGCGCGGTGGCCGACAATGTGGTGGAGGACCCGCGTTATTCCTACAAGATGTCGCAGGCCCAGCTCGACAAGGCCTGGCAGCAGGTGCAGGTGCATTTCGGCGAGTGCCCCACTTGCAACCGGATCGTCTGCCTGTCGGATTTCGACGTGCAGAGCGGCTTCTGCACCGAGGACAGCCCGCGCGCCCAGCAGATCGACGAAGCGCGTGGGGCGCAGGCTGGGGCAGCGCTCAAAGGCTTCGCTGCGGCGTTCGGCCTGGGCGACGCCATCGACAAGGCCAAACAGGCGGCCGAGGAAGCCCAGCAACGTGCCAGGGCCGGCATGGCCCGCTGCCCCAATGACGGCACCCAGGCGCCCGCCGGGACCAAGTTCTGCCCGAACTGCGGCAGCCCGATGGTGCAGCCGGCCCCAGTGGCCGCTGCGGTCTGCCCCAACTGCGGCACCGAGACCAAAGGTGCCAAGTTCTGCCCCAACTGCGGGACGAAGGTCGAAGCAGCTCCCGCCTCCACCGTTTGCCCCAAGTGCGGCACCGAGACGGGCGGAGCCAAATTCTGCCCCAACTGCGGGAATAAAATGATTTAGCATATTTTTTTATTGATTTGGGCTGCTTTGCAGCCCAAATCAATAAAAACATTTTTTATCGATGAATAAAGGTATCCTTTACGCTGCGGCCGCATACACGATATGGGGCTTCTTTCCTATCTATTTCAAAGCCATAAATGAAATCTCGGCGTTCCAGGTGACGGCGCACCGGGTGGTGTGGTCGTTCTTATTCCTGCTCCTGGTGGTAGCCTGGCGGCGCGAGCTGGGCGCCTTGCGGGCTGCCATCACCTGGCGCGTGGGGCTGGTGTACCTGGCGGCGGGCGCCCTGCTGGCGGTAAACTGGCTGACCTACGTTTGGGCGGTCGGCGCAGGGTTCGTGGTAGAAAGCAGCCTGGGCTATTTCATCAACCCGCTGGTGAGCGTGGTACTGGGGGTGGTCTTCCTGGGTGAAAAGCTGCGCCGGGCGCAGTGGCTGCCGGTGGGGCTGGCCGCCTGCGGGGTGACCTACCTGACAATCAGCCACGGCTCGCTTCCGTGGATTGCCCTGGTTCTGGCGTTTTCCTTCGGCTTCTACGGCCTGATGAAGAAGATCGCCCCATTGGGCTCGCTGCATGGCCTGGCACTGGAAACGGCAGCGATCTTCGTCCCGGCAGCCGGCTTCCTCATCTTCTCGGAGGCAAGCGGCACGGGAGCCTTCGGGCACGCCGGCGTGGTCCCCTCTCTGCTGCTGGCCCTGACTGGCCTGGTGACCGCCATTCCGCTGTTGTTGTTCGCCAACGGCGCAAAAAACGTGCCCCTGACGACGTTGGGCCTGCTCCAATACATCGCGCCAACCCTGCAGTTCCTGATCGGTGTGCTGCTGTACGGCGAGCCGCTCACGCTTGAACGCCTGATTGGTTTCGGCATCATCTGGGTCGCCCTGGCAATCTTCTCGGCCGAGTCCTGGATTTTACGCCAGCGGACCATTTCTTCCAGCGCGGTAGAGCCGTAAGAAACGATTTGCACGCGGCTAACTTCGCCAATGAAGATAGACGGCATTTGATTTAACAATTTCGTAAGGTAGCATTAATCGGATTTGTCTGAACATTAAAAAGGATTAAAATTCATGTTGGTTTAAGGCCTTACTGAAGCCTGGTTTGAAGCCTACCCGGCGCGAAAATAGAAGTGCAGCGCTCCAATACCGTCAACGGGACCCCGTTATTTTTGGTCACCCTTGCGGGTCGGTCGTTAATGCCTTTGAAGATTGGCTTAAACATTGCATGGAACTGGCAGATATTTTTAACGGCAGCAAAGGGCGAATGAAATTTACAGCCTGGCCAAGGTGGTTAATCTGGCTGCTTAAAGTAACGGTAGTGGGGGCAATCTTTATTGTTACCTCCCAGCTCGCGTCGCAGCTTTCCATCGCCGGCACCAACGTGTCGGCGCTTTGGCTGCCTGCCGGCGTATCCCTGGCGGCGGTCCTGCTCCTGGGCTACACCATCTGGCCGGCGTTCACCGTCGCATCCGCCCTGACCACATTCTTCCTGATTCCGGAACATGCTCCGGGGAATGTACTGATTGCCGTCCTGTTTTCAGCCGCCGCTGATACTCTTTCTCCCCTGCTCGGCGCCTATTTAATTCGGCGCGCTGCCGGCAGCCAGAGGACGGCCGATTCCCTTTCCGAAATTATTGCTCCACTGGTGTGGGGCGGCGCCATTTCCCAAGCGTTTTATACCACTATCGGCCTCTCCGGCGCATGCCTGGTGGGGATCACCAGTTGGGTCAACTTTGGCCCATTATGGCTCAACTGGTGGATTGCAGATTTAGCCACAATCCTGGTCATAACGCCTTTCCTGCTGAGCTGGGGCCGCATGCCCGCGCCATATGCGGCGAAACGACACCTGCTTGAGTCCCTGCTGGTTTACACGATCGTCGCCGCCAGCGGTATCCTGGTATTTTTTCCCGGGTTATGGACCTCAACGCCCGGGTATTTCAAATACCTGACTTTTCCCCTGGTATTGTGGGCCACCTTCCGCCTGGGATTCCGCGGCGCAACCCTTTCGACCCTGATCATCGCGATTACGGCCGTGTTGGCCACCCTGCACGACGTCGGCCCATTTGTGAGTGCCACGCCCAGCGAAAACCTGCTACTGGTACAGGTATATATAGCCACCCTCAGCCTGACGACATTGATCGTGGCCAGCGTGTTGAGCCAGCGCCAGCGCGCACAGGCTGCGCAGGCGGACGGCCAGCAGCAATTGCGGGCAATTTTCGATTCGGTGAACGACGCAATCCTGGTGAACGATTTGGCCAGCGGAGCGATCTTGGACGCTAACCCGCGGGTAACCGAGCTGTTTGGGTATACTCGCGAGGAAGTAATCAAACTGGGCATTCGCGATTTCTGCCTGGACGAGCCACCGTACACATACCGGGAGGCCATGCACCACTTCCGCAAGGCCGCCATCGAGAAACCTCAACTCGTAGAGTGGCGCACGCGCAACAAGGCCGGGCAGGCATTCTGGATCGAAGTGAATATCCGCCTGGCCTCCCTGGGCGGGAAGCCGCGCCTGGTGATGGCAATCCGCGACATCACCGAGCGCAAGAAAGTGGAGCGTGCCCTGGAAGAAAGCCAGCGCGCGATGGCCACCCTGTTCAGCAATTTGCAGGGCATGGCTTACCGCTGCCACAACGATCCTTCCTGGACGATGAGTTTCGTCAGCCAGGGCTGCCTGGAACTGACCGGATATGCACCCGAGGACCTGATCGGGAGCAAACGCATCGCTTACAACGATATCATTTGCCCCGAGGACCAGCAGCGAGTGCGGGACGAAGTGGCAGCTGGGCTGGCCGAAAAACAGCCGTTCCGGCTCAGCTACCAGATTACCGCCAAAGGGGGAAAGAAAAAATGGGTGTGGGAACAGGGGCAGGGAATTTTCGACGCCACCGGCGCGGTCAGCGCAATCGAGGGTTATATATCGGACGTTAGCGAGCTGAAACAGGCCGAGGAAGCCCTGGCGCATGAGCAATTTTTGATGGATGCTCTGATGAACAACTCCCCGGATGCGCTGTACTTCAAGGATCTCAACAGCCGCTTCATTCGCATCAGCAAAATGCACATTGAAAAATTCGGGATCGCCGATCCAAAGGATGCCGTCGGCAAATCGGATTTCGATTTCTTCGACGAGGACGTAGCCCGTTCATTTTACGAAAGCGAGCAGCAAATCATTCGCACCGGCCAGCCAGTGATCGGTGAAGAAGCCGAAGAAAGGTGGCCAGGCCGGCCATCCAACTGGGTTTCCAGCACCAAGCTGCCCCTGCGCGACCCACAGGGCAAGATCGTGGGCACGTTTGGCATCTCGCGGGATATCACCCAGCGTAAGCAGCGCGAGCGAGAGCTGGAATCGATTTCAATTGTCAGCGCTGCCCTGCGCAAGGCCAATAACCGGGCGGAGATGCTGCCGGTGATCCTGGACCAGATCACCGAGCTGCTAAACGTCGACGGAGCCGCCATCGGGATGATCGATGAAGGCAGCGGCGAAGTTGTGTTTGAGCTGACCCGCGGCGTTTTCGAGCAAAGCCGAGGCATCCGCCTGCGCCCGGGCCAGGGTGAGGTCGGAAGCGTAATCGCCAGTGGACAGCCTTACCTGGATAACGACCTCAAGAACCATCCCGGCCTGGTGCAGACTGGCTGGCTGAAGATGGTGGAGGCGCTGGCGGTGACTCCGCTTACGACCCAGGGCATCGTCCTGGGGGTGCTGGCGGTGGGACGCAACCGCGAGATCAAGCCGGACGAAATGCGCGTGCTGACGTCCGTGGCCGACATTTCGGCCAACGCCATCCAACGCACCAGCCTGCACGAGCAAACCGAACGGCGCCTGAAGCACCTTACGGCCCTGCGCAAGATCGACATTGCTATCAATAACAGCCTCGACCTGAAAGTCACCCTCGAAATCCTGCTCGAACAGACCCTGGCTCAGCTCCACGGCGACGCAACGGATGTGCTGCTGCTGAATCAGCACCTGCACACGCTGGAATACGCAGCCGGGCAGGGCTTCCGCACCCAGGCGATCGAGGCAGCCCAACTGCAGTTCGGAGAGGGGCATGCCGGGCGGGCCGCCAAGGAACGCATCATCGTCTCCGTTCCGAACCTGCCCGAGCTGGGGAAAGCCTTCCTGCGCGCCGGCCCGCTGGCCGGGGAAGGTTTCATTACCTACCATGCGGTGCCGCTGATTGCCAAGGGCCAGGTGCGCGGCGTGCTGGAGGTATTCCATCGCACCAGCTTTGCCGCCGACTCAGAGTGGCTGAACTACCTGGAAACGCTGGCCGGGCAGGCCGCCATCGCCATCGATAACGCCACGCTGTTTAAAGAACTGCAGAAATCGAACATCGAGCTGACCCAGGCGTTTGATTCGACCCTGGCAAGCCTGGGCAAGGCATTGGCCCTGCGCGACGAAGATACCGAGGAGCACAGCTATCGTTCAACCGAGCTGACTCTGCGCCTGGCCCGGGCCATGGGCGTCGAGGATGAAGAACTGGTCAACATACGCCGGGGCGCCTGGCTGCACGATTTCGGCAAGATCGGCGTTTCGGATACCATTCTGAATAAGCCGGGGCCGCTGACCCCGGACGAGTGGAAGATCATGCGCCGCCACCCGGCGTACGCTCACGAAATGCTGTCGCTGATTCCCTTCCTGCGCCCGGCTCTGGACATTCCCTTCTGCCACCACGAAAAATGGGACGGCAGCGGCTACCCGCGCGGCCTGAAAGGCGAGGAGATTCCGATGGCGGCGCGCATTTTCGCTGTGGTGGACGTTTGGGATGCATTGTTGTCGAAACGCCGCTACCGCGACCCGTGGCCGCGCGACGAGGTGATTACCTACATCCGCGAGCAATCCGGCAAGCATTTTGACCCGTGTGTGGCGGATGCGTTCCTCAAAATCGTGGAGAGCGAAAACCAGGATCCGGCGGCAAACCAACGCTCCGATTAACATTTTTGTTATGCCGGCGGCGCGCATAACAGCGGGGGTATATAACACATTTGTTATGGGTGGAACACCCAAAAGGTAGTTATAATGCGTGGAGTGAATGGCGATATTGTGAATTTTATTTCACACAGCAAGCCGCCGTCACAAATCTAACGAAAACCCTGGATTAATGCGAAGATAAGAAAAACAGAAAAAAGCTAACTTGCCGAAAGGCAGGGCCGCAAAGTTACGGGTCTAAACGGGACACCAGTTGTTTCAACCTGGCCCGCATGATCGCCGAGCCGCCTGGACAGTTGTGTACTATATATTGCCCCTCAGGCTATTTGGCGTGAGGGGTATTTTTTTAATTTTTTCGGGAGGGACCCATGCACGAACATCGAGAGACTACTTTGAGCTCGTGGACGAGGGGAATTTTCAGCCTGGCCCTATTAGGGGTCATGGTTTTTACCGCAGCGTTGGGGAGTCCGCTGGCCGTATTCAAGGGCCTGGCTGTGGGGAACTGGCTCGGAGCGCAGGTGGCCTCGGCCGCCGCCGCATCTGAATGGACCCAGGAAGCCCACGACGCCCAACGTACCGGTTACACCGCCGAAGAGCCGGCGGAGCCGTGGACGCAGGCGTGGACCTGGAACGGTCCGGATGCCAACGGCGGGACGGGCGGCCACACCTACAACGCACCGAAGGATGCTCGTACCGTCACCGGAGGGAACAATATTTACGTACCGGCCGGCGCGATGGGCCTGTACGCACTGCGTAAAAGCGACGGCAGCCAGGCCTGGCGCCTGACCGCCACAACGTTCAACGCAACTCCCGCCTACGATCCGGCTTCCGGCGCAGTGTTCGCCGGCGGAGCCGACGGCAACCTGTACAAAATCGACAGCAACAGCGGCAGCGTGCTGGGCACTTACCCCGCCGGCAACGGACTGAACAAGGCCGTCATGCTGGTGGGGAGCAGCGCCTACATGCTCACCGACAGCGGACAGCTGCACAAGGTGAACACGGCGGACATGAGCCGGGCCTGGGTCTACGCCGCGGGCTCGAATACGTCCACACCGGCAGCCTATTCGGCCAAAGCCGGCCTGGTGATCTTCTGCACAGCCGACCTGTACGTGCACGCCGTGCGCGACGCCGATGGCGCGGCGCAGTGGCGGGTCAAGCCCACCAGCCATACTGCCCAGGCCCCGTACACCTTCGTGGGCTACTGGCCGGTGGTGGCCGAGCAGCACGGCGTGGTGTTCGTCCGGCTGACCCTGGCGGCAGACACGCTGTGGAGCGGCCCTCTGCAGGGGACATCGGGCGGCGGGGTATACCCGCTGACCAACGCCGACACGCGCGCCTTGCTGCTGAGCAACAACGGCGCCCTGCAAAACCTGTTTGCGCTGGACCTGAACGACGGCAGCCAGAAGTTCGTGCCGGCGGTGGGTTACGGCGGCGTGGAGTACAAGACCAGCGGCGGCGTCTTCGACATCCAATCCGGCCCGGCGCCGGTGGTCAAGGTGAACGCCGACGGCAGCGAAGTGGCCTACCTGCCCTTCCGCAGCGGGCAGGGCAACGTACCCGACGGCCGCTGGGACTCGCACATGGGCGAGATGGCGCTGGACGGCACGACCGTTCCCGGGCTGGCGGCGGGCGACCTGCGCTTCGTCGACTTCCCCAACTCGTATTCCAACATCACCGACGAACAAACGCCCTACACTATGGCCGGCAACACGCTTTTCCATGCCCATTGGGGCGCCAGCGAAAGCGCCACCATCCTGGACCGCTCGGCCGCCAAGGGGCTGACCCCCGCCACTCCGATCACCTCCCAGGGCCACCCGGCCGTCATCCGGCGGCAGCAGTCCTGCTCCAGCTTCAACCCGGCAACCCACCAGACCACCTGCGGCCTGACTCTCTATGGGGATGGGCGCTACTGGAACGGGCCGGGTTTCTGGGTGTATTGGAACACGATGGACCCGCCAACCGTGGCCGGCAGCGCCTACAGCGACGGCTTGCTGCCGCGCTACACCTACGTCAGCGGCGGCCTGATCGTGGTGGAGGGCAACGGCGGCGATTTGAGCGTCTTCCGAACTAGCGGTGGCGCAGCCACGGCCACGGCCACCCCTGCGCCGACCACCCGGCCCAGCTCAACGCCTACCTCCGGCGCCACGTCCCTGCCGACCTCGACCGCGCTGCCGACAGCGACCAAAACTCAAACACCTTTGCCGCCGACGGCAACCAATACCGCCACGCCACTCCCGCCCACGGCAACCAAAACAGCTACAACACCGCCGCCCACGGCGACGTCTACAATACAGCCCACTTCAACGAACACGCCCCTGCCTTCGGCCACCTGGACGGCCACTGCGCTGCCCACCCTGGCGCCCACGGCAACCCGCACTCCCACCAGCCCGGCTACGGCGACTACAGCGCCCACCGCCGCTCCCACTCAGCCCTCCGGCAGCCTGACGCTAAAAACCTACGCTGACTTCAGCCCGGTTTGCTCCGCTCAGGCCAACACCCACGTCAGCGACCTCAACGGCGGCAGCGTGCTCCTGGCCGCGGCCAATGCCGACCATTTCGACGCTTCCTCCCTTAGCACCGCCCTGTGGTCCTCCGGATCCTGGTCCGGCGGCAGCTACACCCCCACTCAGGCGAACAGCCTGCTCACAGCCACCGGCAGCGGTTACGTGCGCTCCAAGGCCACCTACACCCACGGCATGCTCGAAACTATGGCCCAATTCGGCTCCGGCGCCTGGGAGCACATCGGCTTCGGCAGCGACGGCTTCACCGGCAACCGCTACTTCCTCTTCAGCACCTACTCCGGCGACGGCAACCTTTATGCCCGGGTCAACAACAACGCCAGCGAGCAGCAGGTCAAGCTCGGCCCCATCCCCACCGGACTCCACCGCTACCGCATCGAATGGACCGCCGTCAACGCCACCACCGACAGCCTGGCCTTCTTCCTCGACGGCGCCCAGGTGGCCTCCTTCAGCGTCAACAACGCCGGCGCCTCCAACTTCTACCTGTACCTCTCTAACTCTGGCAGCGCCAACCTGGTCGTCGACCAGGCCCAGGAAGCGCCAGCCTACGTGGCCAGCGGCAGCTACACGAGCTGCGCTCTGGACGCCGGCGCCGGCTCTGCCTGGCAGTCGCTGGCCTGGAGCCAGGCCCTGCCGGCCAATACCGGGCTGGCCCTCCAGGCGCGCACCTCCGCCGACGGGACGACCTGGAACGGCTGGAGCAGCCTGGCCGCCAGTGGCAGCGCCCTCACCAGCCCGGCTCGCTTCGTGCAGTTCCAGGCCAACCTGACCACTGCCGACACCGCCGCCTCCCCGGCCCTGACCGGGATCACCCTGAGCAAGTCCGGCTCCGGGCCTACGGCCACCGCGACCAGCGTCCCGCCGACAGCGACCAACACGCCCCTGCCCACGTCAACCCGCACACCTCTGCCAACCTCGACGAATACGCCGTTACCCACATCGACCAACACCCCCTTGCCGACGTCGACCAAAACGCCGCTGCCGACGTCTACCAATACGCCTCTACCCACTTCCACCAACACCCAGCCGCCGACTGCGACCAGGACGCCTCCGCCAACCTCGACTAGGACCCCCCTGCCGACTGCAACGAAGACTCGCGCCGTAAAACCAACCCGGACGCCCCTGGTGACCTCGACGAAAACGTCCGCGCCAACCTCGACGAGGACGCCGCTGCCGACCTCGACCAATACACCCTTGCCGACAGCAACCTGGACGACCATCCCTACGTCCACGAACACCCCCTTACCCACGGCGACCATGCTGCCGACCGCCACCAAGACGGCCACCGCCATCCCCACCGGCGCCCCGACCGCCACGAGCACGGCCAGCCCGGCGCCCTCGGCCACGCCGACCGCTTCCCCCGCCCCCGGGCGGATCAGCAGCGTGCAGGCGCTGTCCGGCAGCCCGGCGGTCAACGACAAATTCGAGGTCCAGTTCAGCGTCCAGACATCGGCCACGAACCTGGATATGCCGTACGATCCGAACCCGCCGGCCGGCGTCCAGGCAGGCATCGGCGTCAGCGTCAACGCCCTGTTCTCCGCCGACAACTGGAAGACCAGCCTGACCCAGCCAGGCTTCCTCAACCAGCCTTACGTCCACACGGTGGTGAACGGGAAGGACCACTTCACCCCCTCGGGCGCGCCGGTGTGGGACGTACGCTTCGCCGTCCAGCAGGCCGGCGCCTGGCAGTACCGACTTAGCGTGCAGGACAGCCAGGGCATAAGCTACTACCCAGACCTGGGCCAGCCCGCCTTGAGCTTCACCGCCGGCGCCACTTCGAGCAATCCGTTCGCCGCAAAAGGCATCCTGAAAGTGAGCCCTACCGACAGCCGCTACTTCCAGTTCCAGAATGGAACCCCGTTCGTGGGAGTGGGCTTTAACGATGGCTTCAGCGACAGCGCCAGTGTGGAGCAGAAGATGACCAGCTACCAACAGAACCAGATGAACTTCATGCGCGTCTGGATGAGCGGCTCGGGCATCAACGGCTCGCAGTGGACCTCCTGGGCGTCGAACTTCCTGCCGCAGGATGGCTACCTGCCCGGCACCAGCTTCGACATCGCCAACACCTACAACGGCGGCCCGGTTTCTATGCGCCTGGACGACGCCGGCCCCTGCCTGTACGCCGATTTCTGGCAAGGCGGCGTGCCCGTCGAGCCCAACACCACCTACCAGGTCTGGGCCCGGGTAAAAGTTAATGCAGTCAGCGGGCCGGCAGCCGCCGGGGACTACGGCTTCGTCATCAAGCAGGGCGGATGGCTGACCACCGACTGCGTCAAGAGCGGAACCGGCACGCGTATCACTGCCCCGGTCGCCGGGACATCCGGCTGGATCACCGTGAGCGGCACCTACACCACCGGCTCCAGTGACAAGTGGCTGGGCAACCTGTACCTGGCCCGCGAGAATGCCACCGGCGGCCAGGTCTACGTCGACGAAGCGCGCATGTGGCGCAACGGCGACCCGGCCCAGGTGAACCTGCTGCGCCAGCCGTACGCCAACACCATCGAGCATTTCAGCCCGATGAATGCTGCCCAATGGGATCTCTACATCCAATCGGCGGAGCAGCACGGGGTGTACCTCAAGCTGGTCATCGACGAGAAGAACGAATGGATTCGCGACCACATGACGGCAAATGGAACGATGACCGCCACCGGCAGCAACGACAATTTCTACGCTGCGCCGGGCACCAAGGTGCGCTGGCTGGAACAGGCCTGGTGGCGCTACATCATCGCCCGCTGGGGTTACAGCACCGCCATTCATTCCTTCGAATACATCAACGAAGGCGACCCATACGACGGGCACCTGTATGAGGCTGCCGACGCCATGGCGAAGTACTTCCACCAGAACGATCCGGCGCACCACATGGTGACCACATCCTTCTGGGCGGCCTTCCCCAACAAGGAGTTCTGGTCGAACCCGCAGTATTCCAGCCTGGATTACGCCGACCTGCACGCGTACATCTCAACCGGCTGGGGGCTGGACGCCAGTTTCCTGCCCCAGAGCATGATCGAGACCAGGCCGGGCTACGTGCACTCCGGGACCGCCTCGGCCAAGATCAGCGGGGCCAGCGGGTCGAGCACGACCATGGTGCCGCGCGGCCTGGTGATCCAGGGGCCGGGGGAATGGGTGATTACCTATTGGATGAAAGCCGAAGGGCTGACCGCAACCTGCCCGTACTCGGGCAGCGGCAGCATGCTGCGCATCCGCTGGCAGCTCGACGGCGGTCCATATAACGGCGGTAGAGAAGGCGTTTTGCCGGCGAATAGCGAGAGCAAGGATTTCTTATGCACCTCTCCGGCAGGGACATTCGACTGGAAGCAGTTCACCAGTACCGGTGACCGCGATGGCAATCTGCTGCCGGCGAGCGCTCGCATCATTCTAACTGACAGCCAGCCCCACGAACTGAACCTGCTGCTGGAAAACAGCAACGGCACCGGCGGCACCGCATGGATCGACGACGTGCAGATCGTCAGCCCGGCCGGCAAGGTCCAGCCGGTGATCGGCCAGTTCGACACCACGCCGATGGACACGGACACCGCCTGGTACAACCAGGCCTATGCCCAGGTGTTCGGCGGTGGGAGCATGGTCGGAGCTCACAAGCCACTGGTGCGCGGCGAGACCGGCGTCGATTTCGTCGGCAACCAGAACTACAACCAGGATCTGCTGAAGGACACCCAGGGCATCTGGCTGCACAACAACGTGTGGGGCCAGATCAACGCCGGCGGCATGTATGACCTGTTCTGGTGGGCCACCGAGACGATCCCCACCAGCATCTACAGCAACTATCTCACCTTCCAGAACTTCATGGCCGGCATCCCCCTGGCGAACGGGCGCTACCAGGAACTGCTGGCGCAGACCTCCAACGCCCAATTGAGAGCGTTGGGCCAGCGTGACGACGTCGACGGGCTGATGCACCTGTGGATCCAGAACACGCAGCACAACTGGAAGCAGGTGGTCAACGGGCCGGCCATCAGTGCTGTGAACGGCACGGTCACCATCCCGAACGTGACCGCAGGCAGCTACCGGGTCGAGTGGTGGAACACCTACGCTGCCTCTAACCCGGTCTTCCTGACCCAGACCCTCACCTCCAACGGCTCGCTGGTGCTCACCTTGCCGGCGGCCCTGGCGGACGACGTGGCAGTTAAAATAACGAAACTGCCGTAAATGCCTCACCCCTATTAGATAAGATATAGAC
>DBMK01000041.1 GCA_002298885.1 Anaerolineaceae bacterium UBA700 | reverse complement strand
GGCTGGGTGGGGGCGGGGGGTTGGGTCGGCGCGGTAGTTGCTGCGGGCGCGCAGGCTGCCAAGGCGAACGCCACGATCATCAATATCGAACCTATTGTCCAAAAACTCTTTTTCATTTATCTCCTCCGAGCAGGAACTTTCTGATTTGCTGACTGTTTTGGATAGTTAGGAAAACAAACCGGGGGGTTCCCCAACTGGTAGATTGTGTGAATCATCACCTCCTTCTGCAGGTTAAAACGAGACTCATTTATTAAGTTGACACGGTTCCGGTCCCCCTGGACCGGCTGCAACGGTTAACTGTTCTTCGCGCTGGCGCCGCTAGAGGCGCGCACGACTAATTCTGTCTCAAGGAGTACTTCAGATTCAAGCAAGTCTTCTTTTCCGATGAGATGGATTAGCATTTCCGCCGCGCCCCAACCCAGGCCAAATGCCGGTAGGCGCACGGTGGTCAAAGGAGGATCAATAAATGCGGACAGGGGGATGTCGTCGAAGCCGACCAGGGCCAGATCCTGCGGCACGCTCAAGCCAGCCTTGCGGATAGCCTGCAAGGCGCCCAGGGCCACCGTGTCGGAGGCGACAAATACAGCGGTGGGCAGTGGCTGCGAGGCGAGCAGGCTTTCCATCGCCTGGAAGCCGCTTTCCGGGGTGAAATAACCATAATGGACCAGTGAATCATCGTAGTTAATCCCGGCTGATTCGAGCGCCAGGCGATAGCCGCACAGGCGGTCGTAGCTGGCGGTGTAAGCGATGGGAGCATTGGTGATGATGGCAATACGGCGGTGGCCCAGGTCGATCAGGTGCTGGGTGGCCAGCCGGGCGCCGCCCACGTTATCCACGTCCACGAAGGCGATTCCGGTGCCCGGAAGCTGGCCGAGCAGGACGATGGGTTCGCCTTCGGCCTTGATCCTGATCAGCTCCTGGTCGTCCGAGCGCGGCCCGGATAGCACGATTCCGTCCACGTGGCGCTCGCGGATTAATTTGACGTAAGCGCCGGTGGTGTCCTCGGGCGGGATCGGCTCGATCAGGGTGTGGTATCCCTGGGCGGCGGCAGATTGGCTGAGCCCGTTCAGCACCTGGGGGAGGAAATGGTCGGCAAAGGTCTGGTTGGGACTCTGGCGCAGCACGAACCCGATCATGAAAGTCTGCCCGGAGACCATGCGCCGGGCGTTCGAGTCGGGGTGGTAATTAAGCTGTCGCGAGGCGTCCAGCACACGCTGGCGTGTCTCCTCACTGATTCTCATTCCGGGGACGTTGTTCAGGACAAACGACACGGTTGTACGCGAGACCCCTGCGAATTTGGCAACTTGTAAGGCGGTTGTCCTTTTCTTCATCAGAGCCACCTGTCGTTTAGAATGATTTTACTAAACCGCGTTGCTAAACCGTGTTGCTAATACGTGTTAACAACATTATAGAGAATATATATGAATTGTCAATAGGCTTTATATACTTTAGGTTGGTTTTTTTGAGGTTGCTTCAGGCTGATTCGCAGCCCGGAGCTCGCCTAAAAACGGGTTCATCAAAATATGATTTATTTTGATATATAATATCCATTAAAGGAGAATATCCTATGGCTTTAGCGTATCCCTTCAATGGAAATTATCCGCTTACCCAGCACTTCGGCGAAAACCCGGGTTCGTACCAGTACGTCTGCCGGCCCGATGGATCACACAACGGGATCGATTTTGGCTTGCCCATCGGCACCCCCGTCCTGGCTGCCGCCGCCGGCAAAGTCATCCTGGCCGGCATGGATAATACCGGCTACGGTCTGCACGTGCGAGTGCTGCTGGCGGATGGGACTTTGAACCTGTACGGGCACCTCAGCCAGATTTCGGTCGCTGCCGGGGCAACGGTGCAGGTGGGCTCGCGCCTAGGCCTTTCCGGCAATACAGGCAATTCGACCGGCCCGCACCTGCATTTCGAGGTGCGCACGGCTCCGAACGATTGCAAGTCGGCCATTGATCCGCTGCCGCTGCTGGCGGGGAGCCAGCCCCAGCCTCAACCCCAGCCCCAGCCCCAGCCCCAGCCGGTCACAAACCCGCCTCCAGCCCCGGTGCCGCCGGCTGGCAAGAATCCCCTCTTTAAAGTCCAGGTCACTTCCGATTTCTTGAACGTGCGCAGCTCGCCCCAGGTTGCGCCAGACAATCTGCTCGGCCAGGTGCTTAAAGGCGCCCAGTTCACCGTGTACGACGTGTCCGGCCCCACGATCTGGGTCCAGGTCGGCGACGGTCAGTATGTTGCTTTTAATTACAATGGCGATAATTACTTATCTCCCGCCTGAAGGGGAGAAGTAAATTTAGGGTTTTTTGGACGGCACTGCCGTCCAAAAAACCCTTCTGAATCCCTCCCCCTTCCCTTCAGGGAAGGGGGCCGGGGGGTTAGGTCTAGTTAATGGACGAAGATCATGACCTTCGCCCAGAACGGTGCATTGCCCCCCTGTCCGATGCCGAAAAATTCACCGCTGTCGCTCTTGAGCATGAAATAGGCGGTGTAGGACGTGGTCTTGGTGGGATTGGGCATCACCAGGTTGATCGACACGTTGACATACGAGCCCGGCTTGATTGCTCCCGGCAGCCTGGCCGAAGTGTTCGGCCCGAGCTGGTCCCCGCTGATGAAGACCACCTGGTAGTCGCTGCTCCAGGTGCAGGAGCCTACGTTGCGCAGTTGCCAGGTCTTGGTGTAGGTCCGCCCGGGAATTACCGAGGTCAGGTCGGGCAGGGTGACGTTGCCGGCGAAGGCTGCCAGGTTGCACGGCGTTGGATTGGGGGTAATGCTGGGGGTGACCGTGGCCGTGGCGGTTGGCGGCGGGGTGTCTGTAGTCAGGAAGGTGGCGGTGGGCGCCGGCGTCTCGGTCTCTGTGGCGGTTGGGCGCACGAAGACGCGCGTCGGTCGCTGGGCCTGGGTGGCGGCGAAATCCTGGGTCGGCGTGGCCGTGGAACAAGCAGTGATGGTAACGAGCGCCAGGCAGATCAATGCTCTCGAAAATAAAAAGCGTAGCTTCATGGGTGAAACCCCTTCAGATTATTCCCCGCGCAAACAAATACGTTTATAACTCGTGAAAATTAACTCTAGATGAGTATTCGTGTTATGGTTTCCTAACCCGGCGGCGGCGCTTGCCCATTGGGGCGCTGCTGCTCTGCGGGTAGGCGTGAGAGTGGGCCGGCTCGCCCTCTTCCGCCACCGGCGCCACCGGGGCGTGAAAGGTCTCCTGGTAGAAATCGTCCATCAGCATGGCCAGCAGGCCGTTTTCGTCCTCGGTCTCGCCCAGGCTGCGCACCAGCGGCAGGAAGCGCTGCATGCGCTCGGTCTGCAGGCGATCGCGGCTGCGCAGGCGCGCTTCCAGCAGGGTGATAATGCGCTCCGAGACGATGCGCTCGACGTCCTCGTCGCCGGGGAGCGGGCGCTCCTGCATGTTGATGTTGAACTGCTTGGCGATGCGCAGCAGGTCGGTGTGCTCGCCGGCGTTGACCAGCGAGATGGCCGTACCGCTGGCCCCGGCCCGCCCGGTGCGCCCGGCGCGGTGGATGTAGGCTTCGTGGTCCTCGGGCACCTCGTACTGGATCACGTGCGACAGCTCGGGCAGGTCGATGCCGCGCGCGGCCACGTCGGTGGCCACCAGGAAGCGCAGCGTACTCCGGCGCACGCGCTCCAGCACGCGCTCGCGCGCCGCCTGCGGCAGGTCGGACGTCAGCTCGTCGGCGTCGTAGCCGAAGCGCTGCAGCACGGTGGTGACGTAGTTGACCCGCACCTTGGTATTGCAAAAGATCAGGGCAGATGGCGGGTTTTCGACCTCGATGATACGCACCAGGCTGCGGTCTTTATCCATGCCGGGCACCACGTAGAATGTATGCTCGACCTCGGTGACGTGGATGTGGTCGCTGCTCAGGTTGAGGAATCCCGGCTTATGCAGGAACTGGCCCGCCAGTGAAATGACCTGGGGCGGGTAGGTGGCCGAGAACATATAAGTGCTGATATGTTCGGCCGGCAGGTAACTCTTGACCCGGCGCATGTCGGGATAGAAACCCATCGAAAGCATGCGGTCGGCCTCGTCGAATACCAGGGTCTTCAGGTGGTCGAGGCTAAGCGAGCGCCGCTGCAGGTGGTCCAATATACGCCCGGGCGTGCCGATGACCAGGTGCGCCCCGGCCTGGAAGGCGGAAAGCTGCTCGCGGTAACCAACCCCGCCGTACACGGCTATGCTGCGTACCCCGGTGGTGCGCCCCAGGGTCTCGGCCTCGTTGGCCACCTGCAAGGCCAGCTCGCGCGTCGGCACCAGCACCAGAGCCTGGGTGGTGCGCTCCAGCGGGTTGACCATTTCCAGAATCGGCAGCAGGTAGGCTCCGGTCTTGCCGCTGCCGGTGCGGCTCTGGATCATCATGTCGCGCTGCGAAAAAAGGTAAGGAATGGCCTTGGCCTGCACCGGCAGCAGCTCCGGCCAGCCGGCCAGGGCGGCTCCCTGGCGCAGTTTTTCCGGCAGGTCGGCCAGCGTGGCCTCGGGCAGCTCGTCCAGTGAGCTGGCGCCAGAAGGCGCCTGGGCAGCCGGCGCAGGCTGTGGGTTCTTGCCGGTTATTTGACCCTCAAATTCGGTTTCTTCCATCGAAATCTCCAGATATAACAACAACAAAAGATTGCATAACGTCTCTAAGTATACCCCCAACTAACCAGACGCCTGAATCCTGGGCGACATTGATAGAAAACCCCGCATATCCATCAATTAGCTCAAGTTGCTGCCATGTTTTTGACCTAACCCCCCGGCCCCCTTCCCTCATGGTTTTTGAAATCTAAAAAGGGTAATCAGAGTCTAGAT